>NZ_JAQJCI010000005.1:0-432142 GCF_030182495.1 Rhizobium aureum
GCGACATCAAACGGATCTCGTGACCCTGTTCCGCAAACCGCCGACCGAGATGATGCGCGCCGCAGCATGCTTCCATCGCAACCACACAAGCAGGAAGCTTCACAACATAGTCGATCAGCGTCTGTCGACGCATTGTTCGACGAACGACCACAGCTCCCGCCGCATCGACGCCGACCACGCTGCAGGAGTTCTTGCCCAAATCAATTCCAAGAATAGCAATAGACATTGGTTGGTCCTTTCCCTTTCCCGATATCAGCATTGTACTCGATGCTGGGTGAAAGGGCGGGCCATCCCATAAGACCGGTGCCGGTTGGTGGTGGCACCGATCCGAGTCGTCAGCAGGCACCGAGGCGATCAGTAGCCTTCGGCAAGTCCCGAGCCGGCGCGGCTGTCCATGGCGCCGTTGTAGCGGGCGCCACCGCCCTTGGCGATATCGCTGAGGCTCTTGCCGCCCACCAGGATGCCGGCCGCCTGGCCCCAGATCGGCCAGCTATTGTCGACCTGAACCGTGTAGCCCATGCCGGTCAGGAGCTTGATCGTATCCGGCGATAACGCGCGGGGCTCCATGTAGACCTTATCCGGCAGCCATTGATGATGGATGCGCGGCGCATCGATCGCTTCCTGGATGTTCATGCCGAAATCGATGACGTTGATGATCGCCTCGAGCGTGATGGTGATGATGCGCGAGCCGCCGGGGCTGCCGATCACCATGAAGGGCTTGCCGTCCTTGGCGATGATCGTCGGGCTCATGGAGGACAGCGGCGTCTTCTTCGGCTGGATGGCGTTGGCTTCGCCCTGCACCAGGCCGTACAGATTGGGCACGCCGGGCTTGGAGGTGAAATCGTCCATCTCGTTGTTCAAGAGGATGCCCGTACCAGGCGCGACGACTCCGGCGCCGAAGGAACCGTTCAGCGTGTAGGTGACGGCAACGGCATTGCCGTCATTGTCGACGATCGAATAATGCGTGGTCTCGTGGCTTTCGCCCAAGCCCTTGGGCATCAGATCCTTGGAGACGCCCGCCTTATAGGGCGAGATGTCGTCGCGGATCTTCTGGGCATAGGCCTTGTCCAGCAGCTTGCTGACGGGATTGTCGACAAAGTCGGGATCGCCGAGGGCCGAGTTGCGGTCGACATAGGCGTGGCGCATGGCTTCGACCATAAGATGGACGGTATCGGCCGAGCCGTAGCCGGTATAGGAGAGCGGATAGCCTTCCAGCACGTTGAGGATTTCGCAGATGATGACGCCACCGGAGGAGGGTGGCGGAGATGAGATGATCTCGTAGCCGCGATAGTCGCATTTCACGGGGTCCAGCTCACGGACCTTGTACTGCTCGAAATCCTGGTTTGCGAGAATGCCGCCCTTGTCTTGGCTCGCCTTGACGATGGCATTGGCGACCGGTCCCTTGTAGAAGCCATCCGGCCCCTGATCCGAAATGCCTGACAGCGCATTGGCGAGATCCGGCTGTACGAGCTTGTCGCCCGTCGTGAAGGGCTTGCCATCCGACTTGGTGAAGATCGCCGCGGTGGCCGGATCGCGCGCGAGTCGATCCTTGCTCTCGTTCAGTTCGGCGGCATCGGCCTGGTTCAGCGTGAAGCCTTCCCTGGCGTAGCGAATGGCCGGCGCCATCAGATCCTGACGCGATTTCGTGCCGTATTTCTCGCGGGCAGTCTCGAAGCCCATGACCGAGCCCGGAACGCCGACGGCGAGATAGCCATTGGTGCTGGCGCCTTTGACGATATTGCCCTTGTCGTCGAGATACATGTCCTTTTTGGCTGCCAACGGCGCGCGCTCGCGGAAATCGAGGAAGTCCGTCTTGCCGTCGCGCATGCGGATGGTCATGAAGCCGCCGCCGCCGATATTGCCGGCGGTCGGATAGACCACCGCGAGCGTGTAGCCGACGGCAACGGCGGCATCGACGGCATTGCCGCCGTTTTTCAATACCTGCACGCCGACGTCCGTGGCCAGATGCTGTGCCGTAACCACCATGCCGTGTTCAGCTTCGACGGGAGGTGGCGCGGCGGCTCTGGCGGTGACGGAAAAGAGGGCGAAGGTGACGAGCGTCACCGAGGATATCGCCCGTTGGCGGAATTGGCGCATGATGAATATGCCTCCCATTATTGTCTTGGTGGAAAATCGCCCACAGATGACATGGTGTCACGCGCGAAAATGGCGATATCGGCTGTCGGAATTTTTTAATCGGGCGATGCCGCATCACCGGGCCGCGCCGGTTCGCTATGTCTTTCCTGCACTACTATGGATAATTTTAGTCTTCCAACCCTGCGGAAGCTTGGGTCGGACTTGCAATATTTCTTTTATTAGTTACGCCTACTTTAGGTAGCTAGTCTATCGGGGTTGAAGTATTGCGTGGAGGTTGATGATGCCCGTCACGAGACTTGAGCAGTGGAAGAGCGAGCGCAAGGTCAAGGCAAAGCCACACGTCATTGCCGAAAAGACGCACATCATTGAAATCGAGTGCGACCATTGCAGCCGGCACTTCTTCCGATGGTCATCGATGGCAGCCGTCTACTGGCGTTGTGACGATTGCACCGCCATCGTCTGATCTCATTTGCACCTAGCGGCTACAGGATCAGGATGGCGCGGAAGTCGTTGACGTTCGTTCCGGTCGGGCCGGGAACGAAGAGATCGCCAATCGCGTCGAACGCTGTCCAACCGTCATTGTTTGCCAGCAGCTCGGCCGGCACCATTCCGGCCTTGCGCAACCGCGCCACCGTACCTGCATCGGCAAAGGCGCCGGCATTGTCCTCGCTGCCGTCGATGCCATCGGTATCGGCGGCCATGGCGTGAATGCCCGCGTGACCGTCGATATCGATGGCGAGCGACAACAGGAACTCCGAGTTTCGCCCGCCCTTGCCGTTGCCCTTCAAGGTCACCGTCGTTTCGCCGCCAGAGAGTAGCACGATCGGCTTCGGAAAGGGGCGATTGCGATGAAGCACTTCCCGGGCGATGGCAGCGTGGACATGCGCAGCTTCGCGGGCCTCGCCCTCTATGGCGTCCGAGAGAATGGCGGCTTCGATGCCGGCGGCACGCGCCACCTCGGCAGCGGCTTCCAACGAGACGCCGGCTGACGCGATGACATGGACCTCATTGCCGGCAAAGCGCGGATCGCCCGGGCGCGGCGCATCCGCCTCAACTTTCTCGATATGGGCGAGAACGGCTGGCGGGAGTTCGATACGGTAGAGGCGGATGAGATCGAGTGCTTCGGCGCGCGTGCCGGCGCCCGGCACGGTCGGCCCGGAGGCCACCAGGGCAGGGTCGTCGCCGGGAATGTCCGAGACGACGAGCGAGACGACCTTGGCCGGGTGGGCTGCGGCAGCCAGCCGGCCGCCCTTGATGGTCGACAGATGCTTGCGGATGACATTCATCGCAGAGATCGGCGCGCCGGAGGCAAGCAGCGCCTTGTTGACGGCGATTTCATCGGCGAGGCTCAAGCCGCCCGCTGGCGAGGGAAGCAGCGCCGAGCCGCCGCCTGATATCAGGGCGATCACCAGATCGTCTTTTGTGAGGCCATCGACAAGTTTCAGTAGCCGACGGGAGGCGACGAGACCAGCCTCATCCGGCACGGGGTGGGCTGCTTCGATGATCTCGATCTGGCGGCAGGGGGCGGAAAAACCGTATCGCGTCACGACGAGGCCTTCCAGCGGGCCATCCCAGCATTGTTCCAGCGCGGCCGCCATCTGGGCAGATCCCTTGCCGGCGCCGATGACGATCGTGCGGCCCTTCGGTTTGGCAGGCAGATGCGTACGGATGCCGGTCAACGGATCGGCTGCACGCACGGCGGCATCGAACAGTGAGGTCAGGAAGGCGCGGGGATCGGAAACGGTCATGTCGAACTGCCTGTCTGCTAGAGCGTTTATACGCAATTCCGGACGGAAAACCGCTATGCACTTTTCCTGAAATTGCTTCTCAGAGCCTGTAACCATTTGGTGGCTTAACTGACTGGAAGACGCAAGGGCCAGGAACTGCAATTGTGTCCTGCCCGACGAATCCCTATGTAGAAGGAAAGGGTTTCACGCTTTTATTCAGGGATTTTTCGACATGGCCGAATTGAAAGTGAAGACAAGGCAGACGGGCGCAACCGCTACGGTCGGCCGCACCGGCTTTCCGCATGTAACCTCGGTGACCGGCGGCGAAATCGATATCGTCACCTCGCCGTCGCAGCCTGGCTTCAACCCGCTCGACCTGCTCTATTCGTCGCTCTCGGCCTGCCTGGCCTTGAGCGCCCGCATGGCCGCTAGCAGCCTCGGCGTGCTCGACAAGCTCACCGAAGTCACCGCCGTCGTCACGGGTGAGAAGGCGACCGAAGGCCTCTCGCGCGTGGAGAAATTCAACATTGCCTTCACCATCAAAGGTGATTTCAGCGATGAAATTCGCAACGCGATTGCGCATGCCGCCGAAGATGAGATTTGCACGGTGAGCAACACGATCCGCGGCAATCCGCAATTTGAGACGGTGATTTCGGGGTGAGATTTGGTCTATCCCGCCCCTTGCGCGCGGGAACGCAAAATCAGCATTTAGCCGCAAGGCTAAGTGCTAGATTTTGCAAGGGCGGGGGTAGGCAGGGACGCACCGGCCCCCGCTCTTGCAATTTCAATGGCTTAGAAATTGCGCTAGCATTCTGAATATGTGTGACCTTCGGTATCGCAATTCCTAAACCAATGAAATTGCTTTCTCGCCCGCCAAGGGCGAGATGGCTCGGCATCTGCCGTTGCCCCTCACTTCGCCGGAAACTCAAACCCTTCAAGGTAAGGTCCAAGCTCCGGGTCGATATCCACTTTCACGGCATTGTTGTAGATTGCCGTCGCGATCATGATGCCGGCGAAGGCGACGAGGTTGGCGAGCGTCGGCTCGTCGTAGCGGGCCTTCAATCGATCCCAAATCCCTTCCGGAATTGCATTGGAATCCCTGACGATCGCCTTGCCGAATTCGATCAGCAGCGCCTCGTCTTCGCTCGGTACGATCGTTTCCGGCGTGAGGCCGGCATTGATCAGCGCGCGCCGGAAGAAGCCGACGGGGATGATCGAGCGGCATTCGATTGCGATGGCATGGCAAAGCAGCCAGATGGCGCGATCGTCCAGAGCCGGACGCAGCTCCTCGCGCAAGGGAAACCATTCCGCATAGATGCGATGCGCGACCGGCGAGTGCAGCAGGGTGCGTTTCATATTCGTCATGCGGCCGCGCAGCTGCATTTCGCGGTCATGCTCGGCGCGCACGGCCTCGGAAGCGGTCTCGTAGTCGATCGGCGTGATATGACTCATGTTACTCTCTTTATACCGGGCTCTTACTGCGCTGCCGCTGCCGATTTCGTGAAGAAGCGGTTTTCCGGGCGCGGCAGGCCTAGATGTTCGCGCAATGTCGTACCGTCGTAATCGCGGCGGAAGATGCCGCGGCGTTGCAGCTCTGGAACGACGCGGGTGGTCACGTCAAGCAGACCCTGCGGCAGGAAGGGGAAGACAACGTTGAAACCGTCAGAGCCTTCCTCGTGCAGCCATTGCTCCATCTCGTCGGCAATGCTCTCAGGCGTGCCGACGAAGGCGAGGCCGGCATAGCCGCCGAGGCGCTGGGCAAGCTGGCGCACGGTGAGCTTTTCGGCTTCGGCAAGGGCGATGACGCGCTCGCGGCCGCTCTTGCTCGCGTTGGTTTCCGGAATCTCCGGCAGCGAGCTATCCGGATCGAATTTGGAGGCATCATGCCCAAGTGCGATCGACAGGGATGCGATGGCGCTATCGTAATGGACGAGACTATCGAGCTTTGCCCGCTTGGCCTTTGCCTCCTCGACCGTATCGCCGACGACGATGAAGGCGGCGGGCAGGATCTTCAGATGATCCGGATTGCGGCCGATCGCCTTCATCCGTCCCTTGATATCGGCGAAGATCGACTTGCCATCGGCGAGGTTGCGGGGAGCTGCAAAGACGGCTTCGGCCGTTTCGGCGGCAAGCTGACGACCGGCATCCGATTGTCCGGCCTGCACGATGACGGGCCAGCCCTGAGGTGGGCGGGCGATGTTGAGCGGGCCGCGAACGCTCAGTTCCTCGCCCTTGTGCCCGAGGACATGCATTCGCTCGGGATCGAAGAAGATGCCGCTTTCCGGATCGCGGATGAAGGCGTCGTCGGCGAAGCTGTCCCAGAGGCCGGTCACGACATCGTAGAATTCGCGAGCGCGATGGTAGCGCTCGCCATGTTCCATGTGTTCTTCGAGGCCGAAGTTAAGGGCGGCATCGGGATTGGAGGTGGTGACGATGTTCCAGCCGGCGCGGCCACCGCTGATATGGTCGAGCGAGGCGAAGCGGCGGGCGATATGATAGGGCAGGTCGAAGGTGGTGGAGGCGGTTGCGACGAGGCCAATCCTGTCGGTAACGGCGGCGAGCGCCGAAAGCAGGGTGAAGGGCTCGAAGGAGGTGACGGTTTGGCTGCGCTTCAGGGCCTCGATCGGCATGTTGAGGACCGCGAGGTGATCGGCCATGAAGAAGGCGTCGAATTTTGCCTTTTCCAGCTCCTGCGCGAAGCTTTTGATGTGCTGGAAATTGAAGTTGGCGTCCGGATAGGCGCCGGGATAACGCCAGGCACCGGTATGCAGGCTGACGGGACGCATGAAGGCGCCCAGCTTCAATTGCTTCTGTTCGGTCATGGGCTCTCTCCAAAATCGTCAGCCGCTATGACGTCATAACGGCTCCGCCAGCGGAATGATGCCTTACGACGTAGGCGTGCTTCTCGCCCATTCAAAGAGCCGATTTCATTTATTTGATCGCTTTCGCGGAATATTCATCCGTCCTCGACTTCAGTGCTGTTCTGTCCGGCAAAAACCTTGACCAGCCAGTCTATGAAAACGCGGACCCGCGGTGAAAGCTGGCGGCTGCGCGGATAGAGCATCGAGACGGGCGTCCGTGTCGGTGGATAGTCCGGGAGGACATGCAGCAGCCCGCCCGATCGTAGGGCTTCCTCGGCGTGATAGCGCGGAACCTGGATCAGGCCGAGACCGAGCTTGGCCGCGGCGAAATAGCTCTCGGCCGCGTTGACGGAGATGGTGGCCGGCAGGGTGATTTCGCGCACGACGCCGTCGATCTGGAATTCCAGCGGCAGCAATCCGCCCGTTGCGGAAGAGCGGAAGCCGACCATGCGGTGGCCATCGAGCTTCTCCGGATGGGCGGGCATGCCGAAATGTTCGACATAGGCGGGTGCCGCAAGCGTCACTTCTTCCAGCATGGCGACGCGGCGGCCGATCATATCGCTATCCTGCAGCGTGCCAACGCGCAGCACGCAATCGATCCCCTCGCGGATCAGATCGACGAACCGGTCGCCTTCGGTGATCTGCAGTTCGATGTCGGGATAGGTTTCGAGGAAGGAAGGCAGGTTCGGCAGGACGAAGTGCCGCGCAAGCGTTCCATGCACGTCGACACGGAGGACACCCTTCGGCTTCGCCCCGGCAAAGGCGCCTTCAGCATCCTCGATATCGGAGAGGATGCGCAGGCAGCGCTGGTAATAGGCTTCGCCATCGAGCGTCGGGCTGACATGCCGCGTCGTGCGCTGTAGCAGGCGCACGCCAAGACGCGCCTCGACCTGTTTGATCGCATCCGTCACCGTCGAGCGAGGCAGGCCGGTGTCTTCGGCGGCCAGCGTGAAGCTGCGTCGTTCCACGACCCGGCAAAACACCCGCATGGCATCGAATCTGTCCATATTATTTGTTCGCTAAATTCGGATAGTGATGCCGATTATTGGCTGATTATCCGCTTCATGAAAAGGGGCATCTTCTCCTCATCGAAACGCGCTACGGCGCAAGGCAATGAAGGATGAGAGAAATGGGCAATATTTCCAACAAGGTAGCAATCATCACCGGCGCATCGCGCGGCATTGGCGCCGCCATTGCAGAGCGTTTGGCCGAGGATGGCTTCACCGTCGTCATCAACTATTCCGGCAGCGAAGCCGCCGCCGAGGGGCTCGCCCGCAAGATCGAGGAAAAGGGCGGCAAGGCGCTGACCGCGAAGGCCGATGTCTCCGATGTCGAAGCCGTGCGCCGCATGTTCGACGCAACCGAAGCTGCCTTCGGCGGTGTCGATGTCCTCGTCAACAATGCCGGCATCATGCAGCTCGCGAAGATCGCCGATGCCGACGACGCGCATTTCGACCGCCACATCGCCATCAACCTGAAGGGCACGTTCAATACGCTGCGAGAAGCCGGCAGGCGCCTGCGTGACGGCGGTCGCATCGTCAACTTCTCGACCAGCATCGTCGGCCTCAAGCTTGAAACCTACGGCGTCTATGCCGCAACCAAGGCCGGCGTCGAGCTTCTGACCGGCATCATGGCGAAGGAACTGCGCGGCCGCTCGATCACGGTGAATGCGGTTGCGCCCGGCCCGACGGCCACCGATCTCTTCCTCAACGGTAAGAGCGACGAGCTCATCGACCGTATGGCCAAGATGAACCCGCTGGAGCGCCTGGGCACGCCGCAAGACATCGCCGCCGCCGTTTCCTTCCTCGTCGGCCCGGATGGCGGCTGGATCAACGGTCAGACGCTGCGCGCCAATGGCGGCATGATCTGAGCCAACTTGGCGGCAGGGTAATGCCTGCCGTCCTCCACTTCATCGTCGACAACAGCCAATCCTTTGAAGGAACAGAATCATGAGCAAGCAAGTCATCGTTATTACCGGCGCATCGAGCGGCTTCGGCGCCCTGACGGCACGCGCTCTCGCCAAGGCAGGCCATGCGGTCTATGCCGGTATCCGCGAAACCCAAGGGCGTAATGCGGCACAGGTCGCCGCAGCGGCGGCATTCGCCGCGGAGAACGGCGTCGATCTCAGGACCGTCGAACTCGATGTCGCCTCGGACGCCTCTGTCGAAGCCGGCATTGCCGCCGTCATCGGCGAGCAGGGCCGCATCGACACCATCATCCACAATGCCGGCCATATGTCCTTCGGCCCGGCGGAGGCATTCACGCCCGAACAGTTTGCCGAACTCTACGACATCAACGTGCTCAGCACCCAGCGCGTCAATCGTGCCGTGCTGCCTCATATGCGCAGGCAAGGAAAGGGGCTGGTGGTCTGGGTCTCCTCGTCGAGCACGCGGGGCGGCACGCCGCCTTACCTCTCGCCTTATTTCGCAGCCAAGGCAGCCATGGACTCGCTTGCCGTGTCCTATGCGTCCGAACTGACACGCTGGGGCGTCGAGACCGCCATCATCGTGCCCGGCGCCTTTACGAAGGGCACCAACCACTTCGCGCATTCCGGTTCCCCGGACGACAAGGCTCGCGCCGCCGAATATGACAACGGTCCCTATGCCGGCGTTCCCGACCAGGCGCTGAAGGGACTAGCCTCGCTGGAACCGGCGGATGCCGATGCCGCTTCGGTGGCGACGGCAATCGTGGATATTGTCGATATGCCGTTTGGAACGCGGCCATTCCGTACCCATATAGACCCTTCTGAGGATGGTGCTGAGATCGTCAACGGTGTTGCCGACCGGGTTCGGGCAGAGCTTTTCCGCCGCATCGGTCTGGAAGACCTGCTGAAGCCGCATACAAAAGCCTGAGACCCGCGATCATCCTTTGAGCGTGTCAAATCGCCGCTTCTGTGCCACAGAAGCGGCGATCTGGTGCGTGCATCAGGGCTATTTTGCGTTGTACAGCATTCCAAGCCTTGGAGTTTCGTACTAAAGCGATTCCTTCAGAGGGTCGGGAGATATCCATGGACGCGAAGGACATTGGCGAAATTGCCAGCTGGCTCATGCAGGCCGGTCTCAAGGGAATGACGGAAGTCGATATCCTCTCGGGTTTCTGCGAGCAGTGCCGTCAGCATGGTCTCAACATCGATCGGGCCATGGCGCTGATGGATACGCTGCATCCGGTCTATGAGGGCCGCGCCTTCCGCTGGGACGGCAATCAGATCATCGAGCGCGAGTTCGAATATGGCCCGACGCAACAGGGGATCGCGTCTGAAAACTGGCAGCGTTCCGCCTTCTATCACATGCTGACAACAGGTGGAGACGAGGTGCGCCGACGTATCGGCTTCGGCGAGCCTGCCGATTTCTACGGGCTCGATACGTTGCTGGCAGATGGTCACACCGATTATATCGCCATGGTGCACCGTTTCGAAGAGGGCGGCACGATCGGCGAGATGGATTGCTTCTATTCCAACTTCGCTACCGCCGCCGAAATGGGATTCCCGGAAGAGGATTTGCGCGTGCTGCGCAAGCTGACGCCGGCGCTGGCTTTGGCCATCAAATGCACCGGCATGAGCCGCATCGCCCGCACCATTGCCGAGGTCTATCTCGGCGAGGACGCTGCCCGGCATGTGCTCGAGGGCAAGATTACCCGCGGCAAAACGGAGCGGATTTCGGCGGCGCTCTGGTTTTCCGATCTCGCCAACTACACGCGCATTTCGGATACGGCCGAGCCGGATGAAATCATCCCGATGCTGAATGCCTATGCCGATGCGGTCATCTCCTCGATCCATGAGGCGGGCGGCAACGTGTTGAAGCTGATCGGCGACGGCACGCTGGCAATCTTCAAGGCTCGCAATTCCGCCGATGCCTGCGCGGCTGCGCTGATGGCGGAATCGCTGCTGCGCCAGCGGCTGCGCGATCTCAACTCGCAGCGGCAGATCGAAGGCCGTCCGGTCACGGACGTCTATCTCGGCCTGCATATCGGCGATGTCTTCTACGGCAATATCGGCAGCATGGACCGGCTGGACTTCACCGTCATCGGGCCGGCCGTCAACGAGGTCAGCCGCATCGCCTCGATGTGCCGATCGGCCGACCGCAATGTCCTGATGTCATCGAATTTCGTCGAGGCGCTATCGGGCCAGCAAAGCAACGATCTCGTTTCCGTCGGCCGCTATGCGCTGCGCGGCGTCAAGCGGCCTCAGGAATTGTTCACGCTACTCTCTTCGGCGGCCTGATCCCTCTGCCGTGACTGCTTTCAGCAGCGGCTGGACGCAAACATCGGGCCGCCCTTGCTTGCCGGGAAGCCATAGCCGTTGATCATCACGAGATCGATATCGCTGGCACGGGCGGCGATGCCTTCCGCAAGCAACGCCTCGCCTTCGGTGGCCATGGCTTTCAGCAGGCGGCTGACGATCTCTTCCGCGGTGAAGCTCCTTGGTACAATGCCTTTTTCGGCGCGCGCGGCTTCGATCATGGCCGCTACCTCAGGATCAACAGTCCGTTTGCCGTCGGGGTAGGCATACCAGCCGCGGCCGGTCTTCTGGCCGAAACGGCCGGCTTCGCAGAGCCGGTCGGCGATGACGACGTAGCGCTCCGAGGGATCGCGCGTCGCAGCCTGCCGCTTACGGCGCGCCCAGGCGATTTCCAAACCTGCCATATCGAACACAGCAAAAGGCCCCATCGGAAAGCCGTAGGCTTCCAGTGCCGCGTCGATCTCCTGCGGCGAGGCGCCGTCCTCGACCATGTATTCCGCTTCGCGGCGATAGGCGGAAAAGATGCGGTTACCGATAAAGCCTTCGGTGACGCCCGATACGACAGGCAGCTTGCCGAGCCGCTTTGCCAGGGCAAGGGCTGTCGCCAGCACATCCGGCGCGGTGTTCTTGCACTTCACCACTTCCAGGAGCCGCATGATATTGGCTGGCGAGAAGAAGTGCAGTCCGACGACGCGCTCTGGCCGTTGCGTTGCGGCGGCGATTACGTCGGGGTCGAGATAGCTCGTATTGGTCGCAAGGATCGCATCGGCGCGAACGATCGCATCGAGGCGCCGGAAGAGCTCGGTCTTGACGGTGAGATCGTCGAAAACGGCTTCGATGATGATATCGGCTTTTGCGAGCTCTTGAATCTCCGCCGTCACGGTCAGTCGGCTGAGGCGATCTTCGCGGCCCGCTGCATCGAGGCGACCGGATTGCACCGCCTTGTCGAGGAGGCCAGCGATCCGTTCGCGGCCCTTATCTGCAGCATCGATGGTCTGCTCGACTCCGATCACGCGGAAGCCGCCGTTGAGGGCGGAAACGGCAATGCCTGATCCCATCAGACCGGTGCCGACAATGCCGATGGTTTCGATCTTGCGTGCGGCAACGGTCTCCAGTTCCTCGATCTTGCCGGCGGCGCGTTCCGCGAAGAATACATGACGCAACGCTGCGGCCTCTTCGCTGTCGCGAAGCGCAATGAAAGTGCGGCGTTCCTCGGCCAGCCCTTCGGATAAAGAGACGGTCGCCGCCAGGCGTACGAGACGGATGGCCTCGGCAGGTGCATGCTGGCCGCGCGCCTTGCGCAATGCGTCCGATGCCGCCTTGTCGATCACATCTGTAGCTTCCGGAGGAACCGTCAGCGATCCCGTGCGGCGTAACGGTGCGGCATTGGCCGTCTTGGCGTCGGTGATAGCTTCGGCGATCAATTCACCCTTGGCCACGCCGTCCACGATGCCGAGCGTGAGCGCTTCGGCGGCGGAGACGATGCGTGCATTGGCGATCATATCGATAGCGGCGGCGATGCCGGTCAGCCGCGGCAGGCGCTGCGTGCCACCGGCGCCGGGTACGATGCCGAGCTTGACTTCGGGAAGGCCGAGGTTGGCGGTCGGCGCCGCGAGGCGACGATGGCAGGCGAGTGCCACTTCCAGACCGCCGCCGAGGGCCACGCCATTGATCGCGGCGACAACGGGTTTGGCAAAGGCTTCGATGCGGGCGATGACATCAGGTAGATGCGGCTCGACCGGCGGTTTGCCGAATTCCTTGATATCGGCGCCGCCGATGAAGCTGTTCCCCGCACCGGTGAGCACGATGCCCCTAGTCGTGCCATCCTTTTCGGCGTGATCAAACGCCGCCATGAGGCCGGCCCGGACATCGGCGGAAAGCGCGTTGACGGGCGCGTTGTCTATGGTGACGACGAGAATCTCGTCGGTCAGCGCCGCCGAGATGGTGTCCGAAAAGCGCAATGCCGACATGATCTTGACCGCCTATATTATTCCGGAATGACTGCCGTCGCCTGGATCTCGATCTTGGCACGATCTTCGACGAGGGCAACGACCTGCACGGCGGCCATGGCCGGGAAATGCCGGCCGATGATCTCGCGATAGGCCTGACCGATCCCCTTCAGATTGCCGAGATATTCCTGCTTGTCGGTGAAATACCAGGTCATCGACGTGATGTGCTTCGGCTCGGCGCCGCCTTCGGCAAGAATGGCGACGACATTCTTCAGCGTCTGGCGCACCTGCTCGACGAAATCGTCGCTTTCGAATTCGCAGGCGGCATTCCAGCCGACCTGGCCGCCAACGAACACCATGCGGCCCGTCGCCGCCATGCCATTGGCATAGCCGATCGGCTTGGCCCAGCCTTCAGGTTGCAGGATGGTGTGCATCGGTCGTCTCCAGATGAGAGGTCAGCGCGGCGCGGATATCCTCCGGCCATTCAAGGGATGTGTGCGTATCGAGCGAGGTGGCGACGACGCGGTGTTTAGCCGTCCACAGCACATGGCCATTCGCCGAGACCTGATGTTCGAGATCGAGCGAGGAACGGCCGACGCCACGGACTGCAAGGACGAATTCGAGATCGTCGCCCTGCAAGCCCGGCTTGATGAAAGTCAGATCGAGCCGCACGGTGGGAACACCGATGCGGCGGTCGTCGATCAGCTTTCGCCAGGAGAAGCCGATCGAAGCGAAATAGTCTTCCAGCACCCCGACGAGGATGTTCAGATAGGATGGGAAATAGGCGATCCCGGAAGGATCGCAATCTCCGAAGCGCAGGGGTCTGGTGGTCTTGAACGTCACGGCCGCCTCAGTTCGAAAAGGCGGCGATGCCGGTGATGGCGCGGCCGAGGATGAGGGCGTGGATATCGTGCGTGCCCTCATAGGTGTTGACCACCTCAAGGTTGACGAGATGGCGGGCGATGCCGAACTCATCGGAAATGCCATTACCACCCAGCATGTCACGGGCAGCGCGGGCAATATCCAGCGCCTTGCCACAGCTGTTGCGCTTGAGGATGGAGGTGAGCTCGACGGGCGGATGGCCTTCTTCCTTCATGCGGCCGAGGCGCAGGCAGCCCTGAAGGCCTAGCGTGATCTCGGTCACCATATCGGCAAGCTTCTTCTGGATCAGCTGATTGGCAGCAAGGGGACGGCCGAACTGTTTGCGGTCGAGCACGTACTGGCGTGCCTTGGCATAGCAATCCTCCGCCGCGCCGAGCGCACCCCAGGCAATGCCGAAGCGTGCGGAGTTGAGGCAGGTGAAGGGACCCTTGAGGCCTGATACGTTCGGCATCAGGTTTTCCTCGGGCACGAAGACATTATCCATCACGACTTCGCCCGTTATGGAGGCGCGCAGGCCCACCTTGCCATGGATGGCGGGTGCCGACAGGCCCCTCCAGCCCTTTTCGAGAATGAAGCCGCGGATGAGGCCGTCCTCGGTCTTTGCCCAGACAACAAAGACATCGGCGATCGGCGCGTTCGAAATCCAGGTCTTGGCGCCGGTCAGGCTGTAGCCGCCATCGACCTTCTTTGCGCGTGTGACCATCGAGCCGGGATCGGAGCCGTGGTTCGGTTCGGTGAGGCCAAAGCAGCCGATCCATTCGCCGGTCGCTAGCTTCGGCAGGTATTTCTGCTTTTGCGCATCCGAGCCGAAGGTCTCTATCGGCACCATGACGAGCGAGGACTGCACGCTCATCATCGAGCGATAGCCGCTGTCGACGCGCTCGACTTCTCGGGCGATCAGGCCGTAGGCGACATAGCCGAGGCCGGCGCCACCATATTCCGGGGAGATCGTCGGGCCGAGGAGGCCGAGTTCACCCATTTCACGGAAGATGGCCGGATCGGTCTTTTCATGCCGGAAGGCTTCGAGGACGCGGGGCGCGAGTTTTTCCTGCGCGTAGGAATGCGCGGTATCCAGCACCATCCTTTCGTCGTCGCTCAGCTGTTCCGTCAGCCGGAACGGGTCGGCCCAGTCGAAAATCTCGCGGCTCATGCTGGCATCTCCCATTAATTGGTCTTCAAAAGTTCGCGCGCGACGATGAGTTTCTGAACTTCCGTCGCACCTTCATAGATGCGAAGCGCGCGGATCTCCCGATAGAGTTTTTCCGTTATCTCGCCCGATTTCACGCCACGTCCGCCAAAGAGCTGAACGGCGCGGTCGATGACGCTTTGCGCGGTTTCCGTCGCCGTCATCTTGGCCATGGCGGCTTCGCGCGTCGTCGGCAAGCGCTGCACGTCACGACGCCAGGCCGCCCGGTAGGTGAGCAGTGCCGCCGCGTCGATGCCGGTCGCCATATCGCCGAGGGCGGCCTGCGTCAACTGAAGGTCGGCAAGGGCTGCGCCGAACATCGGACGTGAGCGTGCATGGGTAAGCGATTCATCGAGCGCGCGGCGGGCAAAGCCGAGGCCGGCAGCGGCGACCGAGGCGCGAAAGATATCCAGCGTGCGCATGGCGATCTTGAAACCTTCGCCTGACGCGCCGAGGCGGCGGGAAGCGGGAATGCGGCAATTATCGAAACGGATCGTCGCCAGCGGATGCGGCGCAATGACCTCGATGCGCTCGGCAATCGAGAAACCGGGATCGTCGGCAAAGACGACGAAGGCCGAGATGCCGCGGGTTCCCGGCGCTTCGCCGGTGCGCGCGAAGACGGTGTAGATATCGGCAATGCCGCCATTGGAAATCCAGGTCTTCTCGCCGTCGAGAATATAGTGATCGCCATCGGAGCGGGCAGCGCAGCTCATCGCGGCGACATCGGAGCCGGCGTCCTTTTCCGACAGCGCAAAGGCGGCGAGCCATTCGCCGGAGCGCACCTTGGGCAGAACGGCTGAACGCAATTCGAGCGAACCGGAGAGGCCGATGGCGCCCGTGCCGAGCCCCTGCATGGCAAAGGCGAAATCGGCAAGGCCGTCATGCCAGGCCAGCGTTTCACGGGCGAGGCAGACCATGCGGGAATCGATCAGCGGTTCGTTGTCGGAAGACCCAGCGGCGGCGGTCAAAAGCCCGGCTTCGCCCAGCGCCTTGACCAGCTTTCGGCATGTGCCGTCGACATCGGCATGATCGATCGAAGCCATGACGCCGGATTTCGCGAAGGCGTCGACTTCGGCGGCGAAACGGTGGTGGCGGTCTTCGAAGAAGGGCCAATCCAGATGATCGCGGGTCGGGCCGGCGAGGCTGCTTGCCGTGGACATCTCCTCAATCCCCCTGGAATTCCGGCTGCCGCTTGGCGGCGAAAGCCTCGAAGGCGCGGCGGAAATCCTGCGTCGCCATGCAGATCGCCTGCGCCTGCGCTTCGGATTCGATCATTTCATCGATGCCCATCGCCCATTCCTGGTTCAGCATGGTCTTGGTCATGCCGTGGGCGAACCACGGACCGTCGGCCAGTGAGCGGGCGAGCTTGAGCGCTTCGCTTTCAAGCTCGGCACTGGCGTGCAAACCATTATAGAAGCCCCAGGCCTGTCCTTCCGCCGCTGTCATCGATCGGCCGGTAAAGAGAAGCTCGGCGGCGCGGCCCTGGCCGATGATGCGGGGAAGGATGCCACAAGCGCCCATATCGGCACCGGCAAGGCCGACACGGGTGAAGAGGAAGGCAGTCTTTGCCTCGGACGTCGCGAGCCTTAGATCGGAGGCCATGGCGAGGATGGCGCCGGCGCCGGCGCAGATGCCATCGACTGCCGAGATGATCGGCTGAGGGCATTTGCGCATCGCCTTGACGAGATCGCCGGTCATGCGCGTGAAGGCCAGAAGCTCGGGCATCGCCATGCGCGTCAGCGGCTCGATGATCTCGAAGACATCGCCACCGGAGGAGAAATTGCCACCCGCGCCAGTCAGAACGATGGCGCGGATATCGGAGGCATAGGCGAGATCGCGGAACAGATCGCGCAGCTCTGCATAGCTGTCGAAGGTCAGCGGATTCTTACGTTCCGGGCGGTTCAGGCGGATGGTGGCGACGCGGCCGTCTTCGCTGACATCCCAGAGGAAATGCTCAGGCTTATAATCCTTGAAAGGTCTCAGATGTCCCTTCATCGTCATGTCCTGATCGCTCATTCCTCAAATCTCCCCACCGGCAACCGCGATTGCCTGTCCATTGATCGATGCCGCAGCCGGCGAGGCCAGCCAGAGCACGGTGTCGGCAACTTCTTCCGGCTTGATCAGCCGTCCTTGCGGATTGGATTTCGTGAATTCGCCGAGTGCCTGTTCGGCCGTGCGCCCGGTCTTGGCGACGATCGTCTCGATCGAGCGCTGGATGATCGGCGTATCGGTGAAACCGGGGCAGACGGCGTTGACGGTGATGCCGGTTTTCGCCAGTTCCAGCGCCAGCGAGCGGGTGAGGCCGACGACGCCATGCTTGGCGGCGACGTAGGCCGAGACGTAGCCATAGCCCTTCAGGCCGGCCGTCGAGGCGATATTGATGATGCGCGCGCCGGAGCCGTGGGCTTTCAGGTCGGGAAGGGCAGCCTGCGTCACCACGAAAACGCCTGTGAGGTCGACCGAGAGGACGTGGTTCCAGGCCTCAAGGCTTGTCTTCTCGAAGGGCGCGCTCGGCGCTTCCCCGGCATTGTTGACGAGGATATCGACGGGGCCGAATGTTTCGCGTGCCTTGGCAAGGCCTTGGGCAACGGCGTCTGTGCTGGTGACATCGAAGCCATCGACCACGAATGCCTGGGCGCCGATTTCGGCGGCAACCGCTTCCAGCGGCTCGCGGCGGCGACCGGCTAGGCTGACGCGTGCGCCCTCGGCGGCGAGCGCCTTGGCGATCGCGGCACCGATGCCGCTGCCGGCCCCGGTGACGAGGGCGTGACGGCCGGCGAGTTTGCCCGAAGTCGTCATTTCATCCTCACTTCGCTGGAGCGGTTGTGGCCGCACGGGCGAGGTTGGTTTCATACTGCGTCTTGCCGGAAAGATATTGCTTTGGCCAGGGAATGGAAGTCAGACCGATCTTGGCGGCTTCATGCAGCGACCAGGCCGGATCGGCCAGATGCGGGCGGGCGATGGCGCAGAGATCGGCGCGACCGGCGGCGATGATCGAATTGGCGTGGTCGGCCTCGGAGATCGCGCCAACGGCAATCGTCGGGATGCCGATCTCGTTGCGGATCTTGTCGGAGAACGGCGTCTGGAACAGGCGGCCGTAGACGGGCTTTTCCTGTTTCGAGACCTGGCCTGAGGAGCAGTCGATCAGGTCGGCGCCGGCTTCCTTGAACATGCGCGCGAAGATCGCCGCATCTTCCGGCGTGTTGCCGCCATCGGTCCAATCATGGCAGGAGAGGCGAACCGAGATCGGCTTGTCCGCCGGCCAGATGGCGCGCATCGCTCGAAAGATTTCAAGAGGGTAGCGAGCGCGGTTCTCATGGCTGCCGCCATACTCGTCGTCGCGCAGATTGGTCAGCGGCGACAGGAAGCTCGACAGCAGATAGCCGTGGGCGCAATGCAGTTCCAGCCAGTCGGCCCCGGTCTCGATCGCGAGTTCCGTCGAGCGGATGAAATCGGCCTTGACGCGCTCCATGTCAGCGCGATCCATGGCCTTCGGCACCTGGCTGTTCTTGAGGTAGGGGACTGATGATGCCGAAATCAGCGACCATTCGCCTTCGGAGAGCGGCTGGTCGATGCCTTCCCAGGCAAGCTTCGTCGCGCCCTTGCGGCCGGCATGGCCGAGCTGTATGCCGACTTTGGCGGCGCTGTTCGTGTGAACGAAGTCGACGAGGCGCTTCCATTGCGCGACCTGCTCCTCGTTCCAAAGGCCAAGACAGCCGGGAGTGATGCGGGCGTCCGGTGTGACGCAGGTCATTTCCGCGAAGATCAGCCCTGCGCCTCCAAGCGCGCGAGAGCCGAGATGGACGATGTGGAAATCGTTCATCACGCCATCTTCGGCCGAGTACATCGCCATCGGAGACATGACGATGCGGTTGACGAGCTGGACATCGCGCAGCCGGTAGGGCGTGAACATCGGCGGCAGGCAGCGATCGTTGCCGACATCGAGGCCGGATTTTTCGGCGAACCAGCGCTCATAGCCTTCGAGCCAGGTCTTGTCGCGCAGCCGCAGATTTTCATGGCTGATGCGCTGCGAGCGGGTCAACATCGAATACATGAATTGCGGCGCTTCGAGCGTATCGGCATAGCGGCGCCCAACGACCTCGAACCATTCCATCGCGTTGCGGGCGGCATTCTGGATGCGGGCGACATCGACGCGGCGGATTTCCTCGTAGGTTTCGAGGACGGCCGGTATCTTGTCTTTCTCATGCCCGTGGATCTGAAATTGCCGCGTCAGCTCGATGGCGTCATCGATGGCAAGCTTGGTGCCGGAGCCGATGGCGAAATGGGCGGTGTGGGCGGCATCGCCCATCAGCACGACATGGGAATTGCCGTTGAAATGGCTCCACTTGCCGCAGATCAAGCGGTTGAAGTTCAACCATGCCGAGCCGCGGATGTGGCGGGCATTGGTCATCAGCGAAGCGCCGTCGAGCACTTCGGAGAACAGGTTTTCGCAGAAGGCGATGGAGCCGTCCTGGTCCATCTTGTCGAGGCCGTGGGCAAGATAGGCCTCTTCCGTCGTCTCGACGATGAAGGTCGAAGTCTTGTCGTCGAACTTGTAGATATGCGCCTGGAACCAGCCGTGATCGGTGCGGCGGAAATCGAAGGTGAAGGCGTCGAAAAGCTTGTTGGTGCCGAGCCAGATATAGCGGTTCGGCCGGGTGATCATGTCAGGCCGGAAGACTTCCGGATAATGATTGCGGATCTTGGAATTGAGGCCGTCCGAGCCGATGACCAGATCGGCGTCCGGATAGTCGAGATCGGAATTGACCTCCGTTTCGAAGATCAGCTCGACTCCGAGCGCCTCGCAGCGGCGTTGCAGAATGTTCAAAAGCTTCTTACGGCCGATGCCGACAAAGCCGTGGCCAGACGTGCGCTGGCGGGTGCCCTTGAACAGGACTTCGATATCGTCCCAATGGTTGAAGGCATCCTCGATCTCGGCGGCACTTTCCGGATCCCATTCCCGCATCGATACCATGGTCGCGTCGGAGAAGACGACACCCCAGCCGAAGGTGTCATAGGGGCGGTTGCGCTCGACGACGCGGATGGAGTGCTCGGGATGGAGCTTCTTCATCAGAAGCGCGAAGTAAAGCCCTGCGGGGCCGCCGCCGATACAGACGATGCGCATCGCTTTCCCTCCTCGTTCGGCTGGAGCCGAGCTCAAAATAATTTAAGTTTAAAATATCTTGTTGGAGCCATTCGTCAAGGCTTTTCCTGCTCCGATATGCGGCCTGTAGGCACCCACAATAGCAGGAAAATCGAAAATAGCTCTTTCAAATCAATCGGAAATCAAAAATAGTTTAGGCTTAAAATTTCTTGCTTGAACATTGCAGCCTTCGGTGCGATCTTTTTTAGCAATGCCACATGCGTCGCGGGGAAACGGCCGTCGTGGCGATTGATCGATAAGAATGCGGGAGCAAGGCAATGCTGGGACCGACCGGTCATACCGATACATTCACGCGAGACAATCTGCCGCCTTTCGACGAATGGCCCGAGCTGCGGATGGAGGGTTTCGACTATCCGGAATGGCTGAATGCCGGCTTCGAACTCAGCGACCGTATGGTCGAAAAGGGTTTTGCCGATCACGTGGCCCTGATCGGCAACGGCCGCCGCCGCACCTACAAGGAACTGGCGGATTGGACCAATCGCATCGCCCATGCGCTTGTCGAGGATTTCGATGTGAAGCCGGGCAATCGCGTTCTTATCCGCTCCGGCAACAATCCTGCCATGATCGCCTGCTGGCTGGCGGTGACGAAGGTCGGCGCCGTCGCCGTCAATACCATGCCGATGCTGCGGGCGGGCGAACTTTCGAAGATCATCGACAAGGCGGAAATCTCGCTGGCGCTTTGCGATACCAGGCTGCTGGAGGAGCTCGTCTCGGTGGCCAAGGACAGCCATTTCCTGAAGCAGGTGATCGGCTTCGACGGTACCGCCAATCATGACGCCGAACTCGATCGGATCGCGCTCAACAAGCCCGTTCGCTTCGAACCGGTCAAAACCGGGCGGGATGATGTGGCGCTGCTCGGCTTCACCTCGGGCTCGACGGGTGTGCCGAAGGCGACGATGCATTTCCATCGCGATATCCTGATCATCGCCGACGCCTATGCCAAGGAAGTCCTGCAGGTGACGCCCGACGACGTCTTCATCGGCTCGCCGCCGATCGCCTTCACCTTCGGCCTCGGGGGTCTGGTCGTCTTTCCGCTGCGCTTCGGCGCATCGACGGCGCTATTGGAAAACGCTTCTCCGAAGAACATGGTCGAGATCATCCAGGAGTACGGCGCAACCATCAGCTTCACCGCACCGACGGCCTATCGCGCCATGCTGGCAGCGATGGAAGAGGGAGCGGATCTCTCCTCGCTTCGGGTCGCGGTTTCCGCCGGCGAGACGCTGCCGGAGCCGATCTTCGAGGAGTGGACGCGCAAGACCGGCAAGCCGATCCTTGATGGCATCGGCTCGACCGAGATGCTGCATATCTTCATCTCCAATCATCTCTCCGATGCCAGGCCGAACTGCACGGGCAAGCCGCTGAGAGGCTATGAGGCTCGCGTGGTCGATGACGAGATGAACGAGGTTCCGCGCGGCATGATCGGCAAACTCGTTGTTCGCGGACCGATCGGCTGCCGCTATCTCGCCGACCACAGACAGGCCGACTACGTGCGCGACGGCTGGAATGTGACCGGCGACAGTTTCATTCAGGATGAGGAAGGCTATTTCCATTTTGCGGCGCGTTCCGACGACATCATTCTTTCGGCCGGTTACAATATTGCCGGACCAGAAGTGGAGGCAGCGCTTCTTTCGCATGCCGACGTGCTTGAATGCGCTGTCATCGGCAAGCCGGACGAGGAGCGGGGCCATATCGTGCAGGCCCATGTCGTCCTGGCACCCGGTGTCACCGGCTCGGATCTGCTGGTCAAGACGCTGCAGGATCACGTCAAGGCCGTCATCGCGCCATACAAATATCCGCGCTCCATCGTCTTCGTCGAAGCCTTGCCGAAGACGGAATCCGGCAAGATACAGCGCTTCCGCCTGCGAAACTGAAGATACCGGTCAGGAGACGCCTCGCTTCATTTACCCGGATCCTTCGGGCTCCACAGCACGGTTTTGGCATCTTTTTCGTAAGCCATGCCTCTGGGATAGCTGATGGCCTCGAACTGGAGGCCCCACGGTGCCTGGAAATAAAGGATCGACTGGCCAGCTGCCGGACCGTCTGTGATTGAGAGCGGCCCCAGCCGGGTCGCAACGTTCCTGCTGTCCAAATAAGCCTTTGCTGCATCAATGTCGTCCACATAGAGCGAGATATGAAACGCGCCGATATCGCTGTTTTTCTGCTTGAGGTCTCGCTGATCGGGCGCGGAATATTCGAACAGTTCAATGTTCGATCCGAAACCGCATCGCACCTGGGTTATCTGCTTGATTTGAGCCTTGGGATCGACACCAAGCAGATCGGTCATGAATGTGCCCTTATCGTCGGCAAACGGGCCGAATGACATGATG
Source organism: Rhizobium aureum (assembly GCF_030182495.1). Taxonomy (NCBI): domain Bacteria; kingdom Pseudomonadati; phylum Pseudomonadota; class Alphaproteobacteria; order Hyphomicrobiales; family Rhizobiaceae; genus Rhizobium; species Rhizobium aureum. The sequence continues at coordinate 22,431 of NZ_JAQJCI010000005.1, forward strand.
ACCTCGCAGCCGAGCACGTTCTCGAAGAAGTCGATTGCCTGCTTCATATCCGGTACCGTCAATCCCGTATGATCGTGACCACGAAGACCGGGCAGGCCCGCAGTCTTTGTTGCTGCTGAAACAGGATCCTTCATCGGGTTTTCCCTTTCCATATGTCGATGTTGTTGCAGTCTCGCTGGCGCCTGCGTCGCAAGCCCGAGCTTTGCGACCCGATCAGGCGACCTTCATGCGTCGGACCCTTCCATCAGGCTTTCGCGGCCGAGCCAGTGCGGGTCGACTTCCGGCAGGGGGATGGCGTCCAGCAGCATGCGGGTATAGGCGGAAGCGGGTGCGGTGAAGACGCGCTCGCAATCGCCTTCTTCTTCGACGCGACCGTTGCGCATGACGTAGACGCGGTCGCAGATGGCACGGATGACGGAGAGATCGTGGCTGATGAAGGCCATGGAGAGGCCGAGATCGCGCGAAAGCTCCTTCAGCAGATTGAGAACCTGTGCCTGGGTCGACACGTCGAGGCCGGAGACGATCTCGTCGGCGAGTACGAAATCCGGCTTCAGCAGAGCGGCGCGCGCGATGCCGATGCGCTGGCGCTGGCCACCCGAGAGTTCATGCGGATTGCGGTCGAGGCATGCCTGAGGCAGCGTCACCCGTTCGAGAATTGCGGCAACCTGCCGCTCGGCTTCTTTCCGGTCCGCAGCCAGCCGATGCAGCAGTAACGGCTCGGCGAGGATGCGGCGGATCGTGTGGCGCGGATTGAGCGAGGCCATCGGGTCCTGAAAGATCATCTGCATGCGGCGGCGTAGCGGCCGCATCTCTGAATCGGGCAGATGCGTGATGTCTCGGCCATCGAAATGAATGCTGCCTGCCGTCACATCGACCAGCCGCAGCAGTGCGCGGCCGAGGGTCGTCTTGCCCGAGCCGCTTTCGCCGACAATGCCGATGGTTTCGCCGCGGCGGATATCGATATCGACACCGTGCAGCACCTTGATGCCAAGGCCTGGTGGTCCGAAAAGATGCCGTTTGGCGCCATAGGTGACCTCGATGCCCCTGGCTGACACAAGATGATCGGAATTGCTCATCGACCGCCCTCCGAAATGCCGATTTCGCGGCGCAGTTGCTCGAAGACGGCCTGCGGAACCGGGGTCAACCCGGCATCCGGCCGGTCGTAGCGTGGGCCGGCCGATAGCAATGATTTCGTGTAGATGTGCTTGGGATGCGCCAGCACGTCGCTCGTGCGTCCCTGCTCGATGACCTTGCCGGCATAGAGCAGGGTCACGCTGTCGCAGATCTGGGCGACGACGCCGAGATCGTGGGTGACGAAGATGACGGCGGTGCCGTGCGCCTCCTGCAGGCCGCGGATCAGCCGCAGGATCTGCTTTTGCACGGTGACGTCGAGCGCGGTGGTCGGCTCGTCGGCGACCACCAGTTTCGGCTCCAGCGCGAAGGCGGCGGCGATCAGAATGCGCTGGCGCATACCGCCGGACAATTCGTGGGGATAGGCGCGCAATACACGCTCGGGATCGCGGATATGGACTTCTTCCAGCAGCTTCAGCGCGCGCCGCCGTGCATCGCCCGATGACATACCCCGTTTCAACCGCAAGCCATCGGTCAGCTGCGCTTCGATGCGCCGGCCGGGATTGAGGGCCGTCTGCGGGTCCTGCGGGATCAATGAGATCTCGCTGCCCATGATGTCTCGCAATTCCCTCGCGGAGAGAGCGAGAAGGTCGCGGTTCTCGAAGAGGATCGAGCCGCTTGTGATGCGGACGCTGCGCGGCAGGATGCCGAGCAGGGCCTTGGCAATGGTGGACTTTCCGGCACCGCTTTCGCCGACGAGTCCGCGCACTTCACCGCGTTCCAGCATTAGGGAAACATCGCGCAGGATCGGGGCGCCGCCGTCGCGATCGGATATGGCGCTGAGGCCGGTCATGGAGAGGAGTGGAGATGTCATCGACGCATTACCGGATCGAGGGCGCGGCGCAGGCCGTCACCGAGTTGATTGAAGGCAAGCACCGTCGCAAAGAGTGCGAGCAGCGGTACGACGAGCACCCACCAGCCTTGGTAGATCATTTGCCGCCCTTCGGCGATCATGCCGCCCCAGGTCGGCGTATCGGAGGAGACCGACAGGCCGACAAAGGACAGGATGGCTTCGACGATGACGGCTATGCCCATTTCCAGGCTGACGAGGGCGATCAGCACCGGCGTCACATTGGGCAGGATTTCGCTGAAGAGGATTCTGGCCCGCGAAAAGCCGATCGTGTGGGCGGCGGTCACATAATCCATCCGCGCCTGCGCCTGCGTTTCCGAGCGCACGACACGGCAGAAGCGCGTCCAGTCGATGATGGCGATGGCCGCGATGACCGAATGCACGCCGGAGCCGAAGACGGCGACGAGCAGGATCGATAGAAGCACAGGCGGGAAGGCCATCCAGATATCGACGAGGCGGGAGATCGCCTTGTCGACCCAGCCGCCATACCAGCCGGCGAGAAGGCCGAGCAGGGTGCCGATCAAGGCCGCGAGCCCAGCCGCGACGAAGGCGACCGTGAGTGCGATGCGTGTGCCGAAGATGGCGCGCGAGAGCACGTCGCGGCCGAGATCGTCGGTGCCGAGCAGGAAGCCCGGATCGGAACCCTCGATCCATGCCGGCGGCAGAGTGCCGGACATCAGATCCTGCTCGAGTGGATCCTTCGGTGCGATGTAAGGAGCGAAGATCGCAAGGATCAGGAGGATGAGAATGAAGCCGCCGCCGAAGATCACCTTCGGCTCGGAAAGCAGCGCGAGAATGCGTTTCGTCATTCTGGAAGGCGGGCGCGACATGGCGGGCGAGGTGACATCAGCCATGGGCGAGCCTCGGATTGAAGGCCGCGACCAGGAGATCGACTGCCAGATTGACGAGAATGAAGAGAGCGCCAAAAACCAGCACCAATCCCTGAATCAGCGGCAGGTCGCGATTGATGACGGCATCGATCGCCATATTGCCGATGCCGGGATAGGCGAAGATGCGCTCGACGATGACGGTGCCGCCGATCAGGAAAGTGAATTGCACGCCGGTCAGCGCGATCGTCGGGCCGACGGCATTGCGTAGCGCCTCCTGCAGCACCAGCCGCGGCTCGGACATGCCTTTGAGCTTGGCGAGCAGAATATAGTCCTGCACCATGGCCTCGGAGAGGGCGGCCTTCAACACGCGGGCGATGATGGCCGCCAGCGGCAGGCCGAGCGCCAGGACCGGCATGACCATATGGGCGCAGATGTCCGTGAAGATACCGAAGCGAAACGTTGCAAGGCTTTCAATGAGGTAGAAGGGGGTCGCGAATTGTGCGTCGATACTCGGATCGATGCGTCCGGAGAGTGGGAAAAGCGGAAAAAGAACGCCGAGGACAAGGACCAGCGCCAGCGCCCAGACAAAATCCGGAACAGCCAGGAAAAGGCCGTTCAGGCTGTCGATCACAGGTTCGAAAATCGTGCGGCGGACAAGCATGCCGATGATCGCGACCGCGCCGCCGAGAAGCACCGCTAGGACCAGCGCGGCAAAGGAAAGCTCCAGAGTTGCGGGGAGGCGCTCTCCCAACAGGGACAACACATCGCGTTTCAGGGAGATCGATGTTCCGAAATCGCCCGTCAGAACCGATTTCAGCCAGAGCCAGAATTGCATGGTCAGGCTTGCATCGAGCCCGTAATGGGCGCGCAGCGCGGCGATATCGGCGGGGCTTGCACCCGGCGAGATCATCATCGCGATCGGATCTCCTGGCACGACGCGCAGCAGGACGAAGACGATCACCGCCACTCCGAAGAGGGTGATCGCGGCCATGATCAGCCGGTTCAATATGGAGACTGCTATCATGCGTTTTGAGTTCCGATCGCATGTGCTGACTGTAACATGGAGAGTACAGGCCCCTCATCCGGCCTATCGGCCACCTCTCCCCGTTTTCACGGGAGAAGGGGATTGAAGCACCCACAGCCTTCCTTCCGAGCGTCTTTCCAGACGAGGGTACAAAGGTCGTCCCCTCTCCCCGTCAAAACGGGGAGAGGGCTAGGGTGAGGGGCAGCCACATACTCAAACCCGACGCATCAAGCCTTCGACACCAGCGTCGGCTGCAGGGCGCCGGAGACGTTCGGCGTGACCTTGAGGCTCGATTTATAGACGATCGGCTGGGCATATTGCAGCAGCGGGATCACATAGCCCTGTTCGGCGATGTATTTGATCGCCGCTTTCCAGCCGGCAATGCGCTTCGCCTCGTCCTTTTCCACCCAGAGCGGGCCCAGCATGTCGTCGACATCCTTGGTCTTCCAGGCCGAGTGCGGCGAGGGGCCGAACATGGCGAAGCCGGTCGAGGTCGTGGGATCGCCGATGGCGTTGCCCCAGTTGTAGAAGGCGGCCGGGCCGAGCTGGTGGGCGGCGCGCAGCTCGTAATGCTTGGCGATTTCGTAGACTTCGATATCAGCCTCGATTCCGACCTTGCGCCACATGCCGACGATCGCCTGGATCATCTCGTAATCCTTCGGCTTGAAGCCGCGGGTCGTCTTGATGGCGAATTTCACCGGCTTTTCCGGCGAATAGCCGCTGGCGGCGAGAAGCTTCTTGGCCTGTTCCGGATCATACGGGATTTCGACAGACGCGTCGTAGGCCTCATATTCCGGCGCTTCCAGCGTCGATAGCGGCTTGCCGTAGCCGCGCAGCAGCCGCTTGATGATCGCTTCCTTGTCGATCGCCATATTGGCGGCGAGGCGGACATTCTTGTCGAGCATCGGGTCGACATTGCTGATGAAGATCATGCCGATATCGGAGATCGGGGTGGCGACGCCCGCAAGACCGGACTTCTTCTTCAGCCGGTCGAAATCCTCATAGGGGATTTCCAGCGTCACGTCGGACGAACCGGATTCGATTTCGGCGACGCGGCTGGTCGTATCCGGCACGAACTTGAAGATGACGGTATCGAAGGCCGGCTTGCCGCCGAAATAGTTCGGGTTCGCCTTCAGGCGCAGATAGGAATTGCCTTCATAGGCATCGACCATATAGGGGCCGGTGCCGATCGGCTTCTTTTCGAAGCCCTGCGCGCCCACCTTGGTATAATAATCTTTCGGCAGGACATAGCCTGTCAGGAAGGCCATCCATTTGAAATAGGTCGGCTCGAAACGGACGACATCGCCGGTGATGCGGTTGCCTTCCACCTTGTAATTGTTCGCGGTCGACCAGATGAACTGGATCGGATTGCCGGTGTCCTGCTTGGCGGCGCGCTCCAGCGACCAGACGACATCATCCGGCGTGAACTTGGAGCCGTCGTGCCAGGTCACACCTTCGCGAACGTCCATCCAGACCTTGGTCTTGTCATCGTTCCAGCCCCAGGCCGTCAAAAGGCCCGGCTGGAACTTCAGGTCCGGTCCCTGGCCGATATACTGATCGAAGATCGAGCGATAGATCGCCTGGATCGTCGGATTAACGGCCGACGGGCCTGTCGTCGGATCGAAAGAGGGCAAATTGACGTTGAAAGCGATGGTCAGTGTGCCGGCTTCCGCTGCTTCCACAGGCGTTCTGCCGGCTAAAATCCCAGTCATGAATGCGGCTGCTCCGAGGCTCAGGGCCTCGCGCCGAGTAAGCGTTGTCATGGTCACTCCGTTCCCCTGTTAAGCGACAGAAAAGCATGACGCCCAACTGCCGCTGGCGATTTATTGTCGGAATGTTTTAATCTTAAAATACATATTTTGGAGCGGCAAGCGCTTTCTCTGGTGCTTCCGTAAAATCCCGGTCCGCAATTCTATTCGGCTTCACATGTCCGCATAATTTTATGCATACGCATATATCTGAGTGCAACGGAGATATTCGAGTCAACAATATCGACTGGCGACAGCGTATTGCTGCACGGCCGATATCGCAAAATGATGCGGCGGTATCGCATAAATGTTCGTTGACAGTTCAAGGAAGTTCAAAATATGATTTTGCAAATGATTTAAAACAAGCCCACAAGGGCAAAGGGGTAACGTCATGGCCGAGCGATCGTTTGCGCGCGAGGTCGAGGATCTGAAGCTCGGGGAAGGCGATATCTTCCGCGGCGAGGGTATTCTCGCGATCACCAAGGCACTTCTGCAGTCCGGTGTTTCCTATGTCGGAGGCTATCAGGGCTCGCCGATCTCCCATCTCATGGACGTGCTGGCAGACGCCAAGGACGTGATGCAGGATCTGGGCGTCCATTTCGAGACGTCGGCCTCGGAGGCTGCTGCTGCTGCCATGCTCTCCGCCTCCGTCATGTATCCGGTGCGCGGCGCCGTCACCTGGAAATCGACGGCGGGCACCAATGTCGCCTCCGATGCGCTTTCCAACCTGTCTTCGGGCGGGGTGACCGGCGGCGCGCTCATCATTATCGGCGAGGATTATGGCGAGGGTTCCTCGATCATGCAGGAGCGCAGCCATGCCTATGCGATGAAATCGCAAATGTGGCTGCTCAATCCGCGCCCGAACCTGCCGTCGATCGTGCAGGCGGTGGAAGAGGGCTTCGAGCTTTCGGAAGTGTCGAACACGCCGGTCATGCTTCAGGTCGGCATCCGCAGCTGTCATGTCCACGGCCAGTTCGTCGCCAAGGATAATAAGCGGCCGGCTTATACGCTGAGGCAGGCGCTGGAAAATCCGGTTCGCGACGTCAACCGTATAGTGCTGCCGCCCGCATCCTTCATGCATGAGAAGGAAAAGCTGGAGAAGCGCTGGCCGGCTGCTGTCGATTTCATCAGGAAGCGCCAGCTGAACGAGTATTTCGGCCCCTCGGAAGGCGATGTCGGCATTATCCTGCTTGGCGGCATGTATAATGGCGTGCTGCGCGCGCTGCAGCAGCTTGGACTTGCCGATGTCTACGGCAATTCCGCCGTGCCGCTTTATGTCTTGAATGTCGCCTATCCGCTTGTCGATGACCAGATCGCCGAATTCTGCGCTGGCAAGAAGGCCGTGTTGATGGTGGAAGAGGGCGCGCCCGAATATATCGAGCAGTCGCTGAATACCATCCTGCGCCGCCGCGATATCCAGACCAAGGTGGCTGGCAAGGACGTGCTGCCGATGGGCGGCGAATATACCGCGCCCGTATTGATGAAGGGCATCAAGAATTTCCTGGAGGTCCATCAACGCGTGCTGCTCGGCAACCAGCCGCCGCTGCCGGATCCGACGCCTGTTCTCAACGACCCGAAGATCAAGGCTCTAGCCGAAGTCGTGCCGCCACGCCCGCCCGGCTTCTGTATCGGCTGTCCGGAGCGGCCGATCTTCGCTGCCATGAAGATGGTGGAGAGCGAACTCGGCCAGCATCACATATCAGGCGATATCGGCTGCCACCTCTTCTCGATCCTGCCGCCCTTCAATATCGGCAGTACGACCATGGGCTATGGGCTCGGGCCGGCAGCCGCCTCGGCCTTCAATGTTGCGGCCGATAAGCGGGTAATCTCCGTCATGGGCGATGGCGGCTTCTGGCACAACGGGCTTGCGACGTCGGTCGGCAATGCCGTCTTCAACAAGCAGGACGGCGTCATCCTCGTTGTCGACAACTATTACTCGGCGGCGACCGGCGGGCAGGACATACCGTCTTCGCGCGCCCTCAATCCGCGCCGCAAGACCAACAATTCCATCGTCAATGCCGTCGAGGGTATCGGCGCGACCTGGGTGCGCCAGATCGACCGGACCTATGATGTCGCCAAGATGCGCGACACGCTGCGCGAGGCTCTGACCTCGAAGGAACCGGGGCCGAAGATCATCGTTGCTTCCTCAGAATGCATGCTCAACAAGCAGCGCCGCGTGAAGCCGCAGTTTGCCAAGGCTGTCAAGGACGGCAAGCGCATGGTCAAGGAGCGCTTCGGCGTGGACGAGGATGTCTGCACCGGCGATCACGCCTGCATCCGCCTTTCCGGCTGTCCTTCGTTGTCGGTCAAACTTACCGACGACCCGCTGAAGGACGATCCGGTGGCGGCGATCGACAATAATTGCGTGGGATGCGGTAATTGCGGCGAGGTCTCGGAGGCGGCGGTGCTCTGTCCCTCCTTCTATCGGGCCGACATCATCCATAACCCGACGGGTTGGGATCGCTTCGTTGCCCGCATGCGCTCCAGCATCATCGGCTGGCTGCAGGCGCGTCGCCGCGCCGGCCGCATCGTCTTTTCAGATTGAGAGGGCGAGATGAACGAGCATGTGAGCATGAGTGATCTCGGCGTCGCCAGGCTTTCGACAGCCAAGCCGCTGTCGCTTGCCATCCTTGCCATGGGTGGGCAGGGCGGCGGCGTCCTGGCCGATTGGATCGTTGGACTTGCGGAAGCCGAAGGTTGGATGGCGCAGACGACCTCCGTGCCGGGCGTTGCCCAGCGTACCGGTGCGACGATCTATTATATCGAGATGCTGCCGGCCAAGGATGGCCACGCGCCGATCTTTTCGCTGATGCCGACGCCGGGCGATGTCGATGTCGTCATGGCGGCCGAGTTGATGGAGGCTGGCCGCTCTGTGTTGCGCGGCTTGGTCACGCCGGACAAGACGCTGCTGATCGCCTCGACGCACCGCTCCTTTGCGGTTGCGGAAAAGGAAAAGCCGGGCGATGGCATCGGCAATGCCGAGGTGGTGGTCGACGCTACGGATTTCGCCGCCAAGCGCACCATCGCCTTCGATATGGAAACGATGGCCGTTAGGAACGGCAGTGTGATTTCGGCTTCCATGTTCGGCGCTCTGGCCGGCTCAGGTGCGCTGCCGTTCGGCAAGCAGGCTTTCGAAGCGATGATACGCGCCGGCGGCAAGGGCATCGAGCCTAGCCTGAAGGCATTCAACGCCGCCTTTGAGCGTGTCAAGGAGAAGCCGCGCGATGCGGTTTCCGCAACGCCGCCGAAGCATTTCGATGCTCTGCCCGAGACGGCCGGTCATCCGGCTCTGGATCGGCTGGTCAATCGCATCCGCTCGGAATTTCCGGAAGTTGCCTGGCCGCTGCTGTTTGCCGGCGTCAAGAGGCTGACCGATTATCAGGACCCGGCCTATGCCGATGAGTATTTGAGCCGTGTCGCGGCACTTCATGAGCTGGATCGCAAGGCCGGCGGCGCGAACAGGGATTTCGCCTTCACCGTGCAGGCGGCGAAGTATGTCGCCGTCGCCATGGCTTATGACGATGTCATCCGCGTTGCCGATCTGAAGGTGCGCGGTTCCCGCTTCGAGCGCGTTCGTAAGGAAGTCGGCGCCAAGGACGACCAGATCGTCTACATGACCGAATACATGCATCCGCGCATGGATGAAGTCTGCGGCACCATGCCGAAGGCGATGGGTCTCTGGATCGAAAGCCGGCCGCGCCTGTTTGCGCGGCTCGACCGCTTCATCAACAAGGGACGCCGCGTTCAGACCGGCACGCTGTTCTGGTTCCTCAGCCTCTATATGGTCTCGGCATTGCGCCGTATCCGTCGCGGCACGCTGCGTCATGCGCGAGAGGTCGAGCATCGCGAGGCCTGGCTTGCTGCGGCCTCCAATCTGCTGGCCGTGAATTACGATCTCGCCGTCGAAGTGCTCGGTAACCGCCGCCTCGTCAAAGGCTATTCCGATACGCATGCGCGCGGGCTGTCGAAGTTCGATCGGGTCATGTCGGCGCTGCCGATGCTGCGTGACCGCGAGGATGGTGCCGCCTGGATGCGGCGGCTCCGGCAGGCGGCACTACTGGACGAGAAGGGTGTAGCGCTTGATGGGGCGCTGAAGACTGTAGAGACGCTATGAGACGGGGTCAATCACCCGCCCTCGTGATTCGAGGCTCCGGTCCGATGGACCTGCGCACCTCACCATGAGGACTGATCTTTTTCGCTTGGTCGGGCAACTCTCTCCACCTCATGGTGAGGTGCTCTGACGTCAAAGCCGCAGCGTAGACGGCAGGGCCTCGAACCACGAGGTGGCCGCGGCCCCCGATCTCCTCAGATCTCGTGCTTCCTGATATTGTGCAGCACCTTGTGCAGGGTCGAGATGAAGGTGCGGTATTCGGCTTCGTCGACGCCGTCGAACATCTGCAGGAATAGGTCGTACATGGTCGGCCAGACCTTCTCGAAGGCTGCGCGGCCTTCCTCGGTGATCGAGACATCGCGGATGCGCATGTCTTCGGCGCGCGGCTGACGGCGGATATAGCCCTGCTGCTCGAGCGAGTCCAAAGTGCGGCTCATCGTCGATTGTTCCGTGACGGCAAAGACGGAGAGTTCGTTGATGGTGACGCTGGAGGAGACGCTGAGGACGGCAAGCGCGCGCATCTTCGCGGTCGTCATGTCGTATTCGCGCAGCTCTTCCGAAAGGTTGGCATTCCAGCGGGCCATCAGCCGGTTCATCAAATAGGGTGCGAAGTGATTGAGGCCGATTTCGCCCATGGTCGGGCGCTTTGCGTTCTCATCCCGCTTGCGCCTCAAAACGGTGCCTGAAAACCGTTCTTCCATCGACGATATTCCTCCGGAAACGTGTTACTTCAGCGACGATGCGAGCAGGAAGCCGGAGCCCCCACCGAGGCCGGCACCGGGATGCACCGAAGCACCGATGTGGTAGAGGCCTGGTATGTGGGTGCGGTGGTTAACAGATGACTTGAGGGGACGCCAGATGAAAAACTGGTCGAGGCCGCAATAGCCTCCATAGGGGTCGCCGCCGACAAGGTTCATGTTCATCGCTTCCAGATCACCCGGGGAATAAGCGCGGCGCGCGAGCTTGATGCTTGCAAAATTCTCGATATGGTGCGCAAGCAGGGCTTCGATGCGGTCGGCGTAGCGCTCGCGCACCTCCTCTGTCCAGCGGCCGTCCTCCGGCGTTTCGATCTCGCCCGCGGCATCGCCCTTGATGTGGCGCGGCGCTTCGGGAAGCTGCAGCCAGAGGATCGATTTGCCATCCGGCGCGCGGCTGGGGTCGAGCGCGATGGGCTGGCCGACGCAGACGGTGGGCTCGGCAGGCAATAGGCCGCGCTCGCATTCGTTGGCGGCGCGCGAGACGCCGTCGAGGCCCGGGGTCAGATGCAGCAGCGCTACCTTGCCGAGCTCGGCATCGGCTTTCCAGCGCGGCGGCTCGGAAAGGGCGTAATGGATCTGCATGTCGCCCTTGCCATAGCGATAGCCGGCGACGCCGGATTTTATCTCGGCCGGCAGCGAATCCGGCCAATCTCCCATCAGCCGCTCGTAGAGCTGGTTGGGGGTCACGGAACAGATCACTCCGGCTTTCGCTCTTAATATCTCGCCATCTACGAGGCGCACGCCGCCGGCGCGGCGGTTGGGGCCTGGAACGATCGCCTCGACTTCGGCACTCACACGGATTTCGCCGCCATCATCGGCAATCAGCCGTTCGAAGGCGGCCAGCAGTTTCGCGGCTCCGCCTTTGACGATCGGGGCGCCGCCCAGCTCCAGCGCAAAGCCGATGACCTTCAGCATCTCGGCGGAATAGGCGCTTTCGGGGCCTAGGCCGCAGTGAAGTACCCAAGGCGCCCAGAGGGCGTGGATATCCTCTGATTTGTAGCTGGTTTCGAGATAGCCGCGCGCTGGTGTCAGGGCCTCGCCAAACCACGCAGCCAGTTTCCGCAGCCCGCGGCTCCAGCCTTGCTTTGCAACAGTCTTCAGCGTCGATCTGGACCACAACGCACCGCCAAGCAGGGAAAACAGGAATGGCGCGTCGGCGGCAAGGGCCTCCATCTCGCGGGAGAAGGTTTGTCCGTCACCGAGCGACAACTCGTCGAAGGTGGCGATATTTCGCTGCCTGTTCTTGGAAAAGATCACATGCGAACCGTTGGGTCGCAGCACGCCTGTGGGAAGCTCGGCATGAGCAAATTCCAGGCCTCGCGCCTCGAGATCCTTACCGATGGCGCCATAGGCCGGCGAAGTGAGGAACAGCACCATGGTCGTTGCCATGACGTCATGGATGAAGCCGGGTTCGGTGATCTCTTCGGTGCGCAGGCAACCGCCGATGCGGTCGTTGCGCTCGAGGACGAGCACCTTGTGGCCTTTTTTGCCGAGCATCGCGGCTGCGACGAGCGCATTGATGCCGCTGCCGACGACGATGTAATCATGATCGCCCATTGCCGCTGCCCCTCATAGGCAAGATGAACGAAAGGGCCGAAGCCCGCCGGGCTCCGGTCCTTTCAGACTATCATGCAATCAATGCCAGTGCACGAACCGGCGAACCGGTGCCCTTGACGAATTTCAGCGGAGCGGCAATCAGCACGGCGCCCTTGGCGGGAAGCTGGTCGAGGTTTGAGAGACTGGCGAGGCCATAGCGGTTGGCCTTGTGCATGAGGTTGTGCGCCGGGAAGGGCGGGTTCATGCCACCGGCCGAGCCGGCATCGGTGCCGATCGTTTCCGAACCCCAGCCGATGACCCCCTTGCTCAGCAGATATTCGATCGCCTCGGCCGTCGGGCCGGGAGAGTGGGGGCCGTTCTCATCGGCATTCAGGAAGGTCTCGGTCGAACCGTTGCGCTTGTACCAGTCGGTGCGCAGCAACACCCAGCTGCCGGCCTCTATCGCGCCGTTCTCAGCTTCCCATTCCTTGATGCTGTCGACCGTCAGCAGATAGTCGGGGTCGGCGGCTGCTTCCTTGGAGCGATCGATGACATTGACCGGAGCAACGAAATTCTGCGGCGGGATGGTGTCGGTCGTATTATTCGGATTGTCCTTGCCGGTGATCCAGTGGCAGGGTGCATCGAAATGCGTGCCGGTATGCTCGCCGAGTTCCAGCCAGTTCCACGCCCAGAAAGGGCCGTCCTGGTTATATTCGGAAATCTGGTGCACCTTGACCGACGGCGTATTCTTGCCGAACTGCGGCGGCAGGTAGAGCACCGGAGTATCCGGGCCGAGCGGCGCCGTGAGATCGACGACCTTGACGGAGCCCGAAAGCAGGGCCGAGGCGAGGCTGGCGAGTGTGGTAGCGGTCATGTTTTCGAGTTCCCCTTGTTGTCGCATGATCCCATGGGAAGAGCCTTTCTGCGGGTCTTTTGTTCAGGATCAGGCTTGAAGTCAGTATCGCCAGGCGCGGGTGCCTTTCCTCCTGGCACCAGGCCCGCGCGGCGGCGGAATGAAGGGAGCCTATGTCACAATATATGATATTGCAAGCATTGCAGGCTACTTCCGGAGGTCAAAATTGGGCTTCGATCCGAAGCCGGACTGGATCGATAAAATACTGAAAAGGAACGTTAATCTCAGGGGCTGCTTGTAGATCTTCTACCTATAGTTGTGCCATAACCCTATTATTCGCGCCTGTAGATACTTGAAGCTTAAAGCTCAGAATGTATGCATGTGACAATAATAATCACAATTCAAAGAGGGGCAAGCGATGAGCTATGATGCGATCATAGTGGGGGCAGGCCATAATGGCTTGGCGGCGGCCGTGCATTTGGCTTCCAGGGGCTGGAAAGTGGCTGTCATCGAGGGCAATGCGGAGCCTGGCGGTGCGGTCAAGACGCGCGAGGTGACGCTGCCCGGCTTTCGGCATGATCTCTGTGCCATGAATCTCTCCATGTTCGCCGGCTCTGCCTTCTTCGCGCAGTATAAGAACGAGCTATTGGCCGAAGGTCTGGGCTTCGTGCCTGCCACGGATTGCTTCGCGAGCGTCTTTCGTGACAACACCTATCTCGGCGTCAGCACCGATCTTGAGAAGACCGCTGGCGCCATCGCCGATATCTCGCCGCAGGATGCCGCCGCCTGGCGCAACATGCTCTCTGAGTTCGGGACGGATGCCCCGCATATTTTCGGTCTGCTCGGCTCGCCCATGCCATCTATGGCCGCGGCCAAGATCGTCTGGAAGGCTTGGCGCAAAAAGGGGATGGGCTGGGTGTACGATACCGCCCGGATGCTCTTTGCCTCGCCGCGCGATTTTCTCGATGCCCGTTTCCAGAATACCAAGCTCAAGACGATGATGGCCGCCTGGGGGCTGCATCTCGACTTTGCGCCCGATGTCGCCGGCGGTGCGCTGTTTCCCTATCTCGAATCCATGGCCAATCAGGCATTCGGCATGGTGATCGGCAAGGGCGGAGCCGATACGATCATCAAGGCGATGGCTGCCGTGCTGACGAGCAAGGGCGGCGAGCTGATGCTGGGAACGCGCGTCGACAAGATCGTCACGTCGGGCGGCAGGGCGACGGGTGTCGTGCTGGCCGATGGACGCCGCTACGAGGCGAAGCGGGCGGTCATCGCCAATGTCCATCCGCAGATCCTGTTCGGTAAGCTCCTGGATCGGGATCCGGCGCGTCAGGAGTTCGACGGCAAGGTGTCCCGCTTCCGGGCTGGACCCGGCACGATGATGATCCATCTGGCGCTATCGGGTCTTCCGGATTGGACGGCGGGCCAGGCGCTGCAGAATTTCGCCTATGTGCATATCGCGCCGGATCTTGAAATGATGTCGCGCGTCTATGCCGAGGCGATGGGCGGCCTCCTGCCGGCCGAGCCTGCGCTCGTGGTCGGGCAGCCGACGGCCATCGACCCGTCGCGCGCGCCGGCCGGGCAGCATGTGCTCTGGATACAGGTGCGTGTCCTGCCGGCGGAATTCCATGGCGATGCGGCCGGCGAGATCACCGGCACAAGCTGGAACGAGATCAAGGATGCCTATTCAGAGCGCGTTCTCGATATCGTCGAACGCTATGCCCCAGGCTTGCGCGGCAAGATACTGGGCCGTTCTGTTTTTTCACCTATCGATCTCGAGCACGAGAATCCGAACCTTGTCGGCGGCGACAATCTCTCGGGCAGCCATCATCTCGACCAGAATTTCCTGTTCCGCCCCGTTGCCGGCTATTCGCGTTACCGGACGCCCGTGGCATCGCTGTATATGTGCGGGGCTTCGACATGGCCGGGTGCAGGAACGGGGGCAGGCTCCGGTTTCATGCTGGGGAAAATGCTGGCCAAATAAGTACCATTTGGCTTGACGCGTAAACCTTTGACATTTCAAATGTCGGTCCCTAGATCGTTCACATCGTGAATGCAGAGCATTGAATTGAGCTGGCGTGATGGCAGAACCGGAAAGTGCAACCGTTGACCTGGAGATCATCGTTCAGGGCGCGCAGGAAGGCAAAAAGCTGGAGTTGCGGCTCTGGTTGCGCATGCTCTCGACCACGAAGCTGATCTCGCAGGAAATTCGTCGCCGGCTGCGCAATGAGTTCGGCGCGACCTTGCCGCAATTCGACCTGATGGCACAGCTCTATCGCGAACGCGAGGGTCTGCGGCTTGGGGAGCTTTCGAAGCGCACCATGGTCACCAATGGCAATGTCACTGGTCTTGTCGAGCGGCTGGAAGCGGATGGCCTTGTGCAGCGCGTGACGCCCGACGGCGACCGGCGCGTGACGGTCGCGAAGCTGACGGAGAAGGGCGAAACTCAATTCAGCGCCATGGCCGCCGCCCATGAAGGCTGGCTGCGCGACTTGATGGCGGATGTGGAGCCCGCGATCGTCAGCGAGTTGTGGCGGGATATCGGCGCGGTGAAGTCCTCAGTCAGCAACCATCTTTCCGGTGCCGACTTCGACTGATGACGGTGCTTATCTAGCCCGCTCGTTCTTGAATTTCTTCTCGAGCACGCTGACGAGGCGCACCATCGGCCAGAGCAGGATGATATAGATCAGCGCGGCCATGATCAGCGGCGATGGGTTGGCATAGAGGCCTTGGGCATTCTGCCCTTCTTTTAGCAGTTCCGGCAAAGCCACGGTCGACGCGAGCGACGTATCCTTGAACATGGACACGCAGTTGCTCGTCGTCGGCGGGATGACGATGCGAACCGCCTGCGGCAGCACGACCTTGTAGAGCGTGATCAGGAAGGGAATGCCAAGCGCTGCGGCGGCTTCGAACTGGCCGCGCGGCACGCTTTCGATCCCTGAGCGGAAGACTTCTGCCGAATAGGCCGCCAGCACGATCGAGAAGCCGAGGATCGCAGACCACCAGGCGGAAAAGCTGATGCCGATGAAAGGCAGCGCGTAGTAGATGAGGATCAGCACGACGAGCATCGGCATGGCGCGCATGATGTCGATATAGGCGATCATCAGGAGTTGCAGCGGCTTGGGGGCATAGAGGCGGATCAGGCTGATGACGAGGCCGCCCGCCACGCCGATCAGAATGCTGACCACACCGAGCGCGATGGTCATCCAAAGCCCGCGCACCAGCTGGGGAAATGCCGAGATCATGACGTCGGAATTGAAGAAGGTATCGACGAAAGACATTGGCACTCCCGCGCGCAGAACGAAGATATGATTTCTTATACCCACGCCGGTCGTTGCGACCGGCGTAGCTCATTTCAACAATGATCTTTTGATCACGCCTTGGGGATAGGCAATTCGGTGACGGTGGAGGAACCCGCCGGCGCCTTGCCGCCGAACCACTTCTCGTGGATCTTTTCCAGCGTGCCATCCTTCTTCATCGCCGTTATGGCATCGTTGATCTTGCCGAGCAGCGGCGAATCCTTGGTCATCATCAGGCCGTACTGCTCGCCGGTCTTGATGCGATCCTTGATGGCGAAGCCCTTGGTCTTGACGAAGAGGTACTGCATGCCCGGGATATCGCTGACGACGGCATCGATGCGGCCGGCGCCGAGATCGAGGAACATGTCCTGCTGCGAGTTGTAGCCCTTGACGTCGGCAAATCCCTGAGCGGCCTTGTTGTCATTGGCCCATTTTTCACCCGTCGAACCCGACAGCACGCCGATGGTTTTGCCCTTCAGATCCGCAAGCGTCTTGATCGAGCTACCGTCCTTGGCGGCGACGCCCATGTCGGAATCGTAGAAGGGCTGTGTGAAGGACTGCGACTTCAGTCGTTCCGGCGTGATGGTGATGGATGAGATCGCCACATCGATGCGCTTGGAGCTGGTTGCGGCAAACAGGGCCTGGAAGCCGTAGTCTGCGATATTGGTGGTCATGCCGGCGCGCTTGGCCGCTTCGTTGACGACATCGACCTCGAAGCCTTCGAAGCCGCCATTCGCGGTCTTGTATTCGAAGGGCGGGTTGTTGGGATAGGAACCGACATTCAGTACATCGGCGGCATAGGCGAAATGGCTTCCGCCGGCGAGGCCGATGGCGGTCGCCAGGATCAGCAGACTGCGACGAGTCATGGACATTTTTAGTCTCCCTCTGGTGATGGCCGCGGGCTTTTCCTCTCACCCGCGGGGTATTCCGTCCGCCCGACCGGCGGCCGTCTCATGTCATCGCATTGACCATGCGATCGAGCGCGATGCGCATCTGTTCGGTCTCGCGGAAGGTGCACATGCGCAGGAAGGCGCGCGACGATTCTCCGAAATGATATCCGGGCGCCAAGCCGACGCGGGCCGTTTCAAGAATACGCTCGCACAGCGCCGTCGCATCGGGCTCGCCCTGCACCGCGAAGAAGGCATACATGCCGCCGCGCGGCTTTTCCGGCAAGATGATACCCGGTATCTTCGGCAGCTTCTCATAGGCCAGATCGAGGCCGGCCTTGATGCGCCCGCGGATTTCTGAAACCAGCGGCTCGCCTTCACGCAGCGCGGCTGCCGCACCGGCCTGAACCATGGCGGAGGTGCCGCTGTTGATATACTGCGTCATGGCGCCGAGCTGGTCGGCAACGGCAGACGGGTGCGTCAGCCAGCCGACGCGCCAGCCGGTCATTGCCCAGGCTTTCGAGAAGCTGTTGATCGCGATGACGCGATCACCGTCCTCGGCCACCTGCAAGATCGAAGGGGCGATGTCGCCATCGAAATAGAGGCGGGCATAGACCTCGTCGGAGATGATCCAGATGCCGGTGCGGCGGCTGAAATCCAGCAGCGCCTGCATCTCCTCGCGCGACGCTGTCCAGCCCGTCGGATTGGATGGCGTCGACAGGAAGATGGCGCGGGTGCGGGCATCGCAGCGGGCGAAAAGCTTGTCGAGATCGAGGCGCCAATCGGTATCGAAATCGAGCGACACGGCGCGCGGCTCGCCGCCGATCAGATGGATGGCGTTATGGATGTTCGGCCATTGCGGGGCGACATAGACGACATTGGTGCCGACATCGACGAGCAGCTCGAGCGCCATGTAGAGCGCCTGCATGCCGCCTGGGGCAACCGTCGTGCGCTCGATCGGAATGGGGCGGCCGTGCCAATGCGTCTGATAGTCGGACAGTGTCTCGTTCAGCGTCGCCAGGCCACGCATATTCGGGACATAGAAGGTCGCGCCGTCGTCGAGCGCTTTCTTCGCAGCATCGCGGATGAACCCCGGCGTCACGATATCGCCTTCGCCGAACCAGAGCGGAATGACGCCGCCGAGTTCGCGGGCGCGCTTGGCAAGCACGGCAATGTTGTCGGTGCGCATGTCACGGATCTGGGCGCGAATGCCTTCGAGAGCATCGCGGCCTGATATCGCGTTCGGCAGGTTATGCTGCGGTAGAGACAAGAAATTTCCCCTGGGAATTCGGTATTGGAGGGTTCAAACGGCTCTGGAAGCTTTCGCTCGAGCAACCCCTCGATTTCGAATGGTTATCCAAAAACAACCGCATTTCAAGGACAAATTTTAAGCTTAAAAAGTCTACCTTCCTGCTCGGTTTCATGCTGTCCTTCCATGCGGTAACTCTCTGATAAAAATCAGCTTTATTTCGCTCCTCTGTCATGCGCGCCCGCTCTTGCGGCATCGACGCCGGCGGCCAGGCCGGCGCCCAGAAACATTGTGTCGCTCGCGAGAATGAAGAAGCTGATACCGGCCTCGGACCATGCGCCGATATCATCGGGCGAGGGGCGGAAGATGCCGACTGCGCGGCCGGCGGCCAAAGCGGCTTCGGTGATGGTTCTGATCGCCGCGTCGAGCCTGTCCTTGCCCGTCGGTCCTGTCGCATCGATCGAAACCGAGAGATCGCCAGGTCCGACGAAGATGAGGTCGATGCCATCGACCGCAGCGATTTCGGCGATATTGGCAAGCCCCTCGGCCGTCTCGACCTGAATGGCGAGCACAAGTTCCGCGTTGGCTTTGGCGAGGTAATCCGGAATGCGGTAGCCATAGGCTGCTGCCCGACCCGGGCCAACGCCACGCGCGCCGAGCGGGGGATAGCGGGTGGCGTTGACGGCGGCGCGTGCCTGTTCCGCCGTCGAAACACGGGGCACGAGAACGCCCGCAGCGCCGGCATCCAGAACGGCCGCGATATCCTCGGCCGCATGGCCGGGGACGCGGACCATGGCCGGAACGCGATGGACGTCGGCGGCGCGGATCAGATCCTCGATACGCTCGCGGCTGATCTGCGAATGCTCCCAGTCGATGCAGAGGAAATCGACACCCGAGGCTGCCGTGACTTCGATCGCGACTGGATACGGAATGGCCGCAAACGTACCAATCAGCAGCTTCTGCTCGATACAATTCCGGCGGAAATCGCTCATCGTCATCCTCAATTTAGCGGTCTCCCATCAAGGGATAGACCGAAAGATACAACTGCGAAACGGCAATCTGCTCTGTGTTCAAAACAGCTTTCCGTGCCATCAAGCACCAGCACGGAGGCATTGCGGCGGCGGAGTTGTTCGGGCGCCGCCACCGCTCTGAGGCACGGCTTACTTGCGCCGCGCCATGATCTCGGTCAGGACCGCGTCGAACCGCGCGATCTCTTCGATCTTGTTATAATGCACCAGCGACACGCGAATGGCACCCGTTTCCATGGACAAGCCGAGGCGCTTCATCAGGCGTGGTGCGAACATGTGGCCGTCACGCAGGCCGACGCGCTGCTTGCCCATCTCGCCGGCAAATTCCTGCGGCGTGATGCCCGGCATATTGAAGCAGATCGTGGGAACGCGTTGTTCGAGACGTGCCTCGTCGGAGATGCCGTAGATGACCGCGCCGTGGCGCTTTAGAACCGCG
Source organism: Rhizobium aureum (assembly GCF_030182495.1). Classification (NCBI taxonomy): domain Bacteria; kingdom Pseudomonadati; phylum Pseudomonadota; class Alphaproteobacteria; order Hyphomicrobiales; family Rhizobiaceae; genus Rhizobium; species Rhizobium aureum. The sequence continues at coordinate 42,174 of NZ_JAQJCI010000005.1, forward strand.
ATCATCTCGCGCGAGAGCATCAGTTCGTATTGGCGGATTGCGCCCATGGCGGCTGCAAGCGCCTCGCGACGGCTGTGGTCACCGGTCGGCAGGAAGCGGCGGCCAAGGCCTTCGAGATATTTGACCGCGGCATTCATGCCGGCGACGTTCTCATAGGTGAAGGTGCCGACTTCGATCTTGTAGGGCGGTACGTCCGGAATGAAGTCTTCCTTGAATGTCGGCAATCTGACCAGCGCGTCGTAGCGGCCCCAGAGGAAGCCCATATGCGGCGAGAAATTCTTGTAGCCGGAGCAGACGAGATAGTCGCAGCCCCAGGCCTGCACGTCGATCAGACCATGCGGGCCGTAATGGACGCAATCGAGGAAGGTTTCAGCGCCGGCTGCCTGCGCCAGTTTGCAGACGCTAGCGACATCGACGATGGTGCCGATGGAATGCGCGGTGACGGTGCAGGCGACGAGGCGGGTCTTGTCGTTCAGGAGCGGCTTCAGGTCTTCCACATGCAGCGTGCCGTCCTCGCGCATGCGCCACCAGACGATCTTGGCGCCCTCGGCTTCCAGTGCCATCCAGGTGGCGATGTTGGCGTCGTGATCCATGTCGGTGACGACGATCTCGTTGCGCTCGCCGAGCAGCTTGGCAATGCCGAGGCTGACAAGACGGATGAAGGAGGTTGCGTTCTGGCCGAAGGAGATTTCTTCCGGGCGATAGGCGTTGACCAGCATGGCGACGCTTTCGCGGGCTTCTTCCAGATTGCGGTCGACACCCTGGCTGTGCTGGTATTTCGCCATGCGCTGGACGTTGAAATCGATGAGGTGATTGGCAACCGCATCGACGACCGTCTGAGGCACTTGCGCGCCGCCTGCATTATCGAGAAAGACGAAATCGCCAGCCTTCCGGATGGCCGGGAACATGGCGCGGACCTCGTCGACCGGGAAGCTGTTGTGGCCGGCGAATTGCGATGCGGAAGCGGCGGAGTTCATGGGGATCTCGCTCTGATTATGGGATTGAAATCTCAATTTTGATCATTTGATCACAAAATACTTTAAGGTTCAACCAAATTTCTCAGTCTCTTTTTGAAGCTAGCGGCGGCCGGAGCCGGAGCCTTTGCGCGGCTCATCCTGCGTGGCCGGGCAATAATCCCGGAGGATTTCGTGGGTACGGCTTATGTCGGCGACGATACCGTCGCGAGCGGCGGCGAAGTCCCCGATCTTTAAAGCGTTGACAACGGCAACATGCTCGCCGGCGGGATCGAGTTCGCCGCTGCGCATCAAAGGCTCGACCGAGGCGGAAAGCATGCGCATGTAGGGGCCGAAGCGCAGCCACAAGGTTTCGATCAGCTGCAGCAGCACCTCGGAGCCGGAGGCGCGATAGATGGTGAAGTGGAACTGCTGGTTCTTGGCCATCAGGTCGTAAACATTGGCGCCGCGGCCGATCACATGCTGTTCGCCGGCGATGCGCTCGAGCGCTTCAATGTCTGTCGGGGTGAGGTTCGGCATGCCGAGCTCCGCGGCCAGGCCCTCTACGGCGATGCGGGCGCGGCAGAGATCGTCCAAGCGGGCGAGCGTGACAATGGGGATGCGGGCCGAGCCGTTTGCCGCGACCTCAAGCGCGTTTTCAGCGGCGAGCCGGCGCAGGGCCTCGCGCACCGGCATGTTGCTGGTTCCGAAGGTTTCGGCAAGCGAGGCGATGGTCAGCGTCTGGCCGGGATCGAAATTGCCGGCCATCAGCGCGTTTCGCAGCTGCTGATAGACGCTCTCCTGGATCGTCGTTCTGGAGGACACCGGTTCCAGGGCTATGCGCACGCTTGTTTCCTCTCCGCTTATCGGGACTCGTTCATGGTAGAACGAAGGGCGGGCGAAAGGAAAGGGGCCTCTCGGAATGGCGATCAGGCCTCCTCGGCCTTCCAGCCCGCCTCATCCGCTGCAGGTGCGGCTTCCTCCTTCTTCGCCGGGGTCTTTCGCAGGCCAAGCCCGACGCCGATGAGGGCAAGAGCGCCGCCGATCGCATGATAGGCATGCAGCTGTTCTCCAAGCAGCGCCCAGGCCAGTGCCGCAACGATGATCGGCAGGAGATTGATCAGCAGCGAGGTGCGACTGGCTCCGAGCCTCTGAATGCCGATCATCCAGCAGAGGGGCGCGACCAGGGAGGTCGGGATCGCGGCATAGAGAATTAGCGGCAGGTTGGCCGTGGTGATCGGCGAGATATCACCCATCAGGAAGATCGGGATCAGCAACAGGGTTGAAAAGCCGATCTGCCAGAAAAGCTGCTGCCACATGGGAATCGGCATCGTCCAGCGCCTCAGCATGACGCCATAGAGCGCATTCGAGAGGACGGCGATGATCATCAGGCCGTCACCGATATGGAAACCGCCATCCACAAGACGTATCGGATCGCCCTGCGATGTCAAATAGACGAGCCCGATCAATGAAATGCCGCCGCCTATAAGGCTTGTTGCAGTCAGTTTCTCTCCGGCCAGAAGGCTTGCGAAAAACGTCGACAGCAACGGCATCAGAGCAACAATGACACCCATATTGACGGCCGAGGTGGTCTTGGCCGCCTCATAGGCGAGGCTCTGATAAATCACCATGCCAAGGGCACCGAGCGTGGCGAGTTTCAGCCAGTGCTGCCGGAGCAGGGCGCGGTTGTGCCATGCCGCGCGGCCAACGAAAGGCAGGAGCACGACGAAGGCGAGCAGCCAGCGATAGAAGGAGATCGAGCCCGGCGAGATCACGCCTGCGGATGCCTTGGTGACCACGGTGTTGCCGGACCAGATCAGTACCGTCAGCAGCGGCGCAAGTCCGGCCACGCCGACGATGGTAGCGGAAACGTTCGGCTGGGTGCTCATATGAATGTCTCTCGTCATCCTCGGGCCTGGGCGAAACAAAGGAGGGCGGACGTGGATCGCCGTCCCGAAGTGTTTCTATCGTCTGTCCGAATTCTGGTATATAGCGAGATTAAGACATCAGTAGCGAAATGAGGACATGTCCGTCAGGTCTCCACGCATCGAGGGCGATCCGCCAAATCCGGTTTCCTTCCGAACCGAGAATTATAGGGCAGGCACGGTTTTTCCCAGAAAGAGCCAGCCCTGGGGCGAGCTCAACTATGCGCTTATCGGTGTCTGCGAGTTCGACATCGAGGGCGTGCGCTATCTGTCACCACCGCATTATGCCATCTGGCTGCCGCCGGACACTATGCATGGTGCCTATAACCAGCATGACCTGCGCTATGTCACCGTCTATGTCGAACGCGCGCTCTGCCACGATCTGCCGGACAGGCCTTCCACGCTCGGCATCAGCCCGCTGCTGAAGGCGATCCTGGCGGATTTTGCGGCGCGTGATGTCACCATACCCGAAACAACCGAGGACCTGCGGCTTGCTCAGGTGCTGGTCGATCAGATTCGCCTGGCGCCACGCTGCGAGAGCTATCTGCCGCTTTCCGACGATCCACTGCTCGGTCCGGTGCTGAGCGCTTTGCAGGCCGACCCCGGCGACCGGCATTCTCTTTCAGAATGGGCGCGCAGGATGGGGACGACCGAGCGCACATTATCGCGCCGATGCCAGGAGGATCTAGGCCTCTCCTTCAACGAGTGGCGGCAGCGGCTGAAGCTCGTCGCGGCGCTTTCGCTGATCGAGGCCGGTGAGCCGGTGCACCGGATCGCGGCGCAGTTGGGTTACGGCAATGCTTCCGCCTTTATCGCCATGTTCCGCCGGCTGACGGGCACGAGCCCGATGCAGATGCGCTAATTTCAGGTTTCAATTAAAACGATCTCGAGCTTGCGCAGTTCTTCCGGATCGGCCATCGCGTCGATGACGTTAATCATGCCATCCGCATTGAAGGTGCAACGAAGAGCGATGCGCAGCTGTCCGTCGATGACAACGATAGCGCCGACGGCGCCGTTGATAACCGCCAGCCGGGCTCCCCGTGCACGGCCCTGGAAGGTCTTGGCGACATCCACGCGCCCGCGGATTTCGCCTGCCGCGCCCATGCGGGCGGCAACGGCATCCGGCCGGAAGACGGCTTGGGGGTCGAGGACGGCGAGCAGCGCCTGCAGGTCGCCGTCACGCGAGGCAGCGAAGAAGGCATCGACGACATGGCGCTGACGGGTAAGATCGGCCTCCGTCGTTAACGGCGTATCCTGCACGCGGCGGCGGGCACGGCTTGCAAGCTGGCGCGTCGCGACTGTCGTGCGTCCCAGAATCGGGGCGATCTCGTCGAAGGAGACGTCGAACATATCGTGCAGGACGAAGGCAAGCCGTTCGGCGGGATTCAGCTTCTCCAGCACGACAAGGAGGGCAAGGCCGACGGAATCGGCCAGCAATGCATCCTGTTCCGGATCGGTGCCGTTACCAGCCTCATGCACGACCATCGGTTCGGGGATCTGGACTGTCAGCGGCTCTTCGCGGCGGGATTTGCGTGACCGCAGCAGATCGAGGCAGATGCGCGCCGTCACTGTCGTCAGCCATCCGCTGAGGTTTTCGATGCCGGAGGTATCGCTCCTCATCAGGCGCAGCCATGTTTCCTGCACCGCATCTTCGGCCTCCGTCCGCGAGCCGAGCATGCGATAGGCGACCGCGCGAAGATGCGGCCGGTTTGCCTCGAATTTTTCAGCCTGCCACTTTTTTTCGTCCATCGGTCACATTCCCTCATCTCGTTTCGTCAGACCCATGACGAGTGAAATCCGGCCGGTGTGACAGCGGATCGGCAGGAAAGTGCATCGTCCGGACTTGAGCCGCAACCATGCTCTCACAATCAGAGGAAATAGATATGCAAGCTCGTATGAAGAACCCAGCCCTCGTTCTGCCAGAAACGCTGCAGGCGCTTTTGGCCGTCAGCAATTCGATCAAGGATCAGGGCCTTTCGGAAAATATCATGGACCTCGTGCATCTGCGTGTTAGCCAGATCAACGGCTGCAGTGTCTGCACCGACATGGGCTTTCGCAAGCTTCAGAAAGCCGGCGAAACGATCGAGCGAATCGTCGGCGTCTCGGCCTGGCGCGAAATGCCCTATTTTTCGGATGCGGAGCGAGCTGCTCTCGCTCTCGGGGAGGCGGCTACCCGGCTTGCCGATCGGCCCGATGCCGTCAGCGATGAGATCTGGAACGAAGCGGCAAAGCATTTTGACGAGAAGGCCCTGTCGGCGCTGATCGTCGCGATCGCCATCGACAATGTCTGGAACCGGCTGAACTCGACCGTCCGCCAGCAGGCAGGCGCATCCTGGAACTGATCGTCCGCAATGAGCGCCACCTTCTTCTCACAGCAAGAGGAGGAAGGTGGCCTGGATTCTCAAACCTCGCCTACTCGCGAGGTCACCAGCAATTTCGCCATCCAGTCCACGAAGACACGCACCTTGTTGCTGAGGTGCCGGTTGGGCGGATAGACGATATGCAAGGGCAGTGATGGCCGGGTCCACGCGGGAAGAATGGGAACGAGCTCGCCGCTTGCAAGCGCATCCCGAGCCATGAAGCTCGGAACCTGCGCGATGCCAAGCCCCATCAATGCCGCCTGGAGATAGCTGCGGCTGTCATTCACCGAAAGGATATAGCGAGGGCTGATTTCCAATGCCTCGTTGCCATGTTCGAACAGGAAAGGAATCGTCCGGCCGGTTTGCGCGCGAAAATAGCTGACTGCATAATGGCTGGTTTCCAAATCCTCCGGCCGTTCGGGGAAGCCATGCTTCTCGATGTAAAGCGGCGCCGCACAGGTGATGAGGTGTACTTCACCGACGCGGCGGGCAATCAGAGACTGGTCGCTCGGCATGCCGGCGCGCAGCGCACAATCGACATTCTCGGCCAGATAATCCACCAGACGGTCGCCGACACCGAGGTCGATATGGATATCGGGATAGCGTTGATGGAAATCGCATAGCGCCGGCATGACGATCTTCTCGGCGAAGGCGCCGGCCATTTCGACACGCAGGCGCCCGCTCGGCAGGCTCTGTGAATTGCTGATGCTGCCGTCCAGCTCCTCTATTTCCGAAAGGATCTGAACCGCGCGTTCGTAATAGAGCGCGCCGTCCGTCGTCACCATGACGCGCCGGGTCGTGCGGTTGAGGAGCTTGGCATGCAGATGCGCCTCGAGCGACTGGATGAGCGTCGTCACCGTCGCCTTCGGCATGGAAAGGGCAGCTGCGGCGCGGGTGAAATTACCCGTTTCCACCACACGCGCGAATGCCCGCATTGCTGATAACTGATCCATTCTATGATATCCCTGGACCGTAAAGAAAAGAGGCCGATTGTTTGTAATCGTGAATAGTCTGATCGAATATATGCTACTTATTCTCGAAGCGGAATAACAATATGTTTTTATCGTGATTGTTGCAATGCGGCATGGGGGCGCCAAAGACCGCATTCGAGAATATGATTGCAAAGCCGGATAGACCGCTGCTGAATTGAATCATATTCGCTCGAGCAGACAAGGAATTGGTCGATGAGTGCGCCGTGGAAAGATGTTGTGCTGGAAAACGTGCCTACGGGGCCCGTGGAAGCCCGGATCTACAACGGCGAAGGTTTGAAGAAGGCGGCACCTCTCGTGCTTTATCTGCACGGCGGCGCTTTCCTCGACACCGATCACGCAACCGACAGGCCGGTGGCGGCAAGTCTCGCCGAGGCTGGTGCCATCGTGGTTGCCGCGGATTATACGAGCGGCAATCAGAATGCTTTTCCGAAGGTGCTCGAATGTGCCTACGGAATTCTCGCCTACCTCAGCAACAAGCGGAATATGCTTGCGCTGGGTGGAGCGAAAAAATCGCTGCTGTTTGTCGCCGGAGAGGAATCGGGTGGCAATGTTGCAGCGGGTGTCGCTTTAAAGGCGCGCGATCAGATGCCCGGTTCGCTGGACGGACAGGTGCTGATTTCGCCTTTGCTTGATCCTTTCATGGGATCGAAATCTTTCCTCCAGGCGGAGGAAAGCGGCATGCGCGAGCGCTGGACGGACGGCTGGAACCGATACCTGGGCTTCCTGGGCGGTGTCTGCCATCCTTATGCAGCGCCTCGATACTGTTCGCGGCTTTCGGGCCTCGCGCCGGCATTGGTGCTCACGGCCGAGGACGACCCGCTCCGCGACGAGAGCATGGAATACGGCAGCCGGCTGAAAGCGGCTGGCGTCCGTGTTCGCCAGCAAGTCCTTCCCGCCGGGACAGGCTGGCCCACCCTCTATGGCGGGCAGTCGAAAGACAGGCCTTCGTGGCAGCAGGATATCTGTTGCTGTTTCAAGGGGTTTGTCGAAGACGTGCAGGCTTGATCGGCTAGACTATTCCGTCCGCGAGAGACAAGCGCGAATGGGGTGAGGCGTCGAAGGCACGAGACCGGAGCGGTGGTCACGCGAATGCGCACGCTTCGGCCCCTGATTTTATTGAGACGATAGGAATTTTCGGTCCCGTGTCCCAAGGCGGGACCAAAGGAGAGACCAACATGAAGTCCAACGGTAAAAGCTGGGCCCTGTGGGGCGCTGGCATGGGTGTTGCTGCGGCTGTTGCAGGTGCGGCTTTCTATCTGGAGCTGCCGCGCGGTGCTCAGGCGACGGAAACGGCCAGCCAGGCGGCACCGCCGGCTATCCCCGTTACGGTTGCCGCCGTCGAGCAGCGCGATGTCACCTCCTGGCAGGAATTTTCCGGCCGGCTCGAAGCCATCGACCGGGTTGAAATCCGGCCGCGTGTCGCCGGCGCAATCCAGTCCGTGCATTTCCGCGAAGGCGCCTTGGTCAAGCAGGGCGACCTGCTGGTGACGATCGATCCCGCACCCTATGAGGCGGCCGTCGCCCAGGCTCAGGCCCAGGTCGGAGCAGCAAAAGCCAAGCTCGATCTCGCCAAGGTCGAAGTCGGTCGCGGACAGAAGCTCTTCGACAACAAGACCATTTCGCAGAGCGACATGGACACGCGCACAAGCAACTATGCCGAAGCCGAGGCCAATCTGAAGGCGGCGCAAGCGGCCTTGCAGACCGCGCAGCTGAACCTCGACTATACGCAGGTTCGCGCTCCGATCGCCGGCCGCGTCGGCAAGATCGCCGTCACCGTCGGCAATCTCGTGGCCGCCGGTTCTTCTTCACCGGCATTGACGACGCTCGTTTCGGTTGATCCGATCTATGCGAGCTTCAGCGCCAACGAACAGACCGTCACCCAGGCGCTCTCCGAGCTGCCCACCAGCAATGGCGTGGCTCCGCCGGTCGAGCAGATCCCGGTTCAGATCGGGACGGCAAGCGACAACGGCACCCCGATCAAGGGCAAGTTGCAGTTGATCGACAACGAGGTCGATGCGGCGAGCGGCACCGTCAGCGTTCGCGCCGTATTCGATAATCCGGGCGGTCGTCTCATCCCAGGTCAGTTCGTGCGGGTCCGTATGGGCCAGCCGAAGGCCGAGAACAGGATCGTCATCGACGACCGCGCAGTCGGTACCGACCAGGACAAGAAGTTCGTCTTTGTCGTGGATGGCGAGAACAAGGTCAATTACCGGCAGGTTCAGCTCGGGTCGCTGGCTGACGGCCAGCGCGTGATCGAGAACGGCCTGAAAGCCGGCGAAAAGATCGTCGTCAACGGGCTGCAGCGCATCCGTCCCGGTGCAGTCGTCGCACCGCAGTTGGCAGAGAAGGTCGCGACCGCTCAGTAAGACTTCGCCTTCTGCCCGTGGGCAGAAGGCCGACATTCCGAAATCACATGATCCGCCGGCGGCTCTCAAATCGTCGGACAGGAATTTTGCATCCGTTCTCACCCCAGAGGGGGCTTTGATATGAACATCTCCAGATTCTTTGTCGACCGACCGGTCTTTGCCGGTGTTCTTTCGGTCCTCATCGTGGTCGCCGGCCTGATCGGCCTCAGAGCGCTGCCGATCTCCGAATATCCGGAGGTCGTGCCTCCCTCGATTGTCGTGCATGCCACCTATCCCGGCGCCAACCCGACCGTCATTGCCGAAACGGTGGCGACCCCGCTCGAAGAGCAGATCAACGGCGTCGAGGGCATGCTCTACATGTCCAGCCAGGCGACATCAGACGGCGCTCTCAATGTGACGGTCACCTTCAAGCTCGGCACCGATCCGGACAAGGCGCAGCAGCTCGTGCAAAACCGCGTTTCGCAGGCCGAGCCGCGCCTGCCCGCGGAAGTCCGTGCCCTCGGCATTACGACCATCAAGAGCTCGCCCAACTTTATCGTGGTCGTCAACCTCGTCTCGGACGGAGCCGACCACGACATCACCTATCTGCGAAACTATGCGACCCTGAACATCAAGGATCGACTCGCCCGGATCGAAGGCGTCGGCCAGGTGCAGGTCTTCGGCGCCGGCGACTATTCCATGCGCGTATGGATCGATCCGCAGAAGGCCGCCGAACATAATCTTGCGGCCAGCGACATCAGCAATGCGATCAGCTCCCAGAACGTCCAGGCTGCGGCTGGCATCATCGGTGCCTCACCCAGCCGGCCGGGCGTGGATCTGCAGCTCAACGTCAACGCCCAAGGCCGCCTGCGCACGCCTGAGGAGTTCGGCAACATCATCGTCAAGACGGGCGCCAATGGCGAAATCACCCGCCTTCGCGACGTCGCCCGCGTCGAGCTCGGCGCGGAAGACTATACGCTGCGTTCGCTGCTCGACGGCAAGCCGGCCGTCGCCGTCGCCGTTCTCCAAGCGCCCGGTTCGAACGCCATCGAGATCGCGAACAACGTGCGCTCGACCATGGACGTGCTGCAGCAGGCCATGCCTGCCGGCGTCAAGTACGAGATCGTCTACGACACGACGAAATTCGTCCGCGCCTCGATCGAGAAGGTTATCGACACGCTGCTCGAAGCCATCGCCCTCGTCGTTCTCGTCGTCATCCTGTTCCTGCAGACATGGCGTGCCTCGATCATCCCGCTGATCGCCGTTCCCGTGTCGATCATCGGCACCTTTGCGGTGATGTATGTCTTCGGCTTCTCGATCAACGCGCTTAGTCTGTTCGGCCTGGTGCTGGCGATCGGTATCGTCGTGGACGACGCGATCGTGGTGGTGGAGAACGTCGAACGCAATATCGAGAACGGGCTCAGTCCGCGAGACGCCACCTACAAGGCCATGAAGGAAGTCTCCGGCCCGATCATCGCGATCGCGCTGGTCCTCGTCGCGGTCTTCGTGCCGCTCGCTTTCATCTCCGGCCTGTCCGGCCAGTTCTACCGCCAGTTCGCGCTGACGATCGCCATCTCGACCGTCATCTCGGCCTTCAACTCGCTCACCCTGTCTCCGGCACTGGCATCCCTGCTCCTGAAAGGTCATCATGCGCCGAAGGATGGGTTGACGCGGATCATGGATGCGGTCTTCGGCTGGTTCTTCCGCGGCTTCAACCGGGCATTCGGAGCCGGTTCGAAATACTACGGCAAGGGCGTCGGCGGCCTGCTGTCGCGCAAGAGCATCGTCATGGTGGTCTATCTCGCGCTGGTGGGAGCGACCTATAGCCTGTTCACAACGGTTCCAGGCGGTTTCGTGCCGTCGCAGGACAAGCAGTATCTGATCGGCTTCGCACAGTTGCCGGATGCCGCAAGCCTCGACCGTACGGAAGACGTGATCAAGCGCATGACGGACATTGCGCTGAAGCAGCCGGGCGTCGCCAATGCGATCGCCTTCCCGGGCCTGTCGATCAACGGCTTCACCAATTCCTCGAATGCCGGCATCGTTTTCGTGACGCTGAAGGACTTCGACGAGCGCAAGACGCCGGACCTTTCGGGCGGGGCGATCGCCATGGCACTGAACCAGAAGTTCGGCGCCATCCAGGATGCCTTCATCGCCATGTTCCCGCCGCCGCCCGTCAACGGTCTCGGTACGACAGGCGGCTTCAAGCTGCAGATCGAGGATCGCGCCGGCCTCGGCAACCATGCGCTCGACCAGGCGGCCAAGGCGGTGATCGCCAAGGCTTACCAGACACCGGAGCTCACCGGCATCTTCTCGAGCTTCCAGATCAACGTGCCGCAGCTCTTTGCCGATCTCGACCGCTCCAAGGCCGAGCAGCTCGGAGTCTCCGTCACCGACGTCTTCCAGACGCTGCAGATCTATCTCGGTTCGCTCTATGTGAACGACTTCAACGCATTCGGCCGCACCTACAGCGTCCGCGTGCAGGCCGATGCCAAGTTCCGCGCTCAGCCGGAAGATATCGGCCAGTTGAAGGTTCGTTCGGCATCGGGTCAGATGATCCCGCTTTCAGCCCTGCTGAAGGTGGATGCCACGACCGGCCCGGAACGCACGAACCGCTATAACGGCTTTCTGGCAGCCGACATCAATGGCGGCCCGGCGCCCGGTTTCTCGTCAGGCCAGGCACAGGCAGCGATCGAGAAGATTCTGCATGAGACGTTGCCGCCCGGCATAGACTTCGAATGGACTGATTTGACCTACCAGCAGATCCTGGCCGGCAATTCCAGCGTCGTCGTCTTTCCGCTGGCGCTGCTCTTGGTCTTCCTCGTGCTGGCCGCCCAATACGAGAGCCTGACCTTGCCGCTCGCCATCATCATGATTGTGCCGATGGGTGTCTTGGCGGCGCTGACCGGCGTCTGGCTCACAGGTGGAGACAACAACATCTTCACCCAGATCGGCCTGGTGGTGCTCGTCGGTCTATCAGCGAAGAACGCGATCCTGATCGTGGAATTCGCCCGCGAGCTGGAATTCGAGGGCCGCACGCCGGTTCAGGCTGCGATCGAAGCCAGCCGCCTGCGTCTGCGCCCGATCCTGATGACCTCCATGGCCTTCATCATGGGTGTCGTGCCGCTGGTCACCTCGACCGGTGCCGGTTCCGAAATGCGTGCTGCCATGGGTGTCGCGGTGTTCTCGGGCATGATTGGCGTCACCTTCTTCGGCATCTTCATGACGCCGGTCTTCTACGTGCTGATCCGCAGGCTGACGGGCAACCGTCCGCTCAAGCAGCATCACCACAACGACAACGAACATTCGGCGGAGGTACTCCCGATCGCCGCCGAATAGGAGGCGGTGCCGAGCGGCACTCCAGTCGTCGACACGCCAAGGGGCGGGACCTTTCGGTCCCGCCCTTTTCATATATCATATTTTCATTTTGGCTAATTTACCCTTCTTTCGAAGAATTTGCCGCATGATAGCCGATTTCCTTTGCATGCTGCCTCCAGAGGTTTATCAAGCTTTTGGATGAGTTGATTGACGTACATCGGGCGTGGGGAGTCGCCTGCGGATCGTGGAGCTTTGAGGTCGGCCGCGGCGCGAGATCGTCGCCGGATCCGCCGGCATGACCAAGGGCGCTTCGCTATCCGGTTTCGGTGTCCGATGCGTTGCAATTCGGAGGATACTTTATGCAGGATAGAAAGATCGCCTTTCTCGGTACGGGCTTGATGGGCGCGCCGATGGCACGGCAGCTGCTCGCCGCCGGTTTCGCGGTGACGGTCTGGAATCGCGACCGCAGCAAGGCGGAACCCTTGGCTGCCGACGGCGCGTCTGTCGCGGATACGGCGGTCGAAGCGGCGCGGGGAGCATCCGTTCTTTTCACCATGCTGACCAATGGCGGCGCCGTCGGCGAGGTCCTGTTCGGTGGCGGCGTGGCTGACGTGCTTGAGGTCGGTGCGATCGTGATCGATCATAGCTCGATATCGCCTGCTATTGCCCGCGAACATGCGGGCAAGCTTGCCGAGCGTGGCATCCGGCATATCGATGCTCCGGTCTCCGGTGGCGTCGTGGGTGCCGAAAGGGGGACACTTGCGATCATGGCTGGCGGCGATGCCGAGGTGATAGACAGCGTGCGCGATATCTTGGCGCCTCTCGGACGCGTGACCCATGTTGGCCCCAGCGGCACCGGCCAGCTTGCGAAGCTCGGCAATCAGCAGATCGTTGCCGTTACCATCGGAGCCGTCGCAGAGGCGATGCTGTTGGTCGAGGCCGGCGGCGGCTCGCGCGAAGCATTCCGTGCCGCCATTCGCGGCGGCTTCGCTGAAAGCCGCATCCTGGAACTGCATGGCCAGCGCATGATCGAGCGCAACTTCGAGCCGGGCGGAACCGCCCGCAACCAATTGAAGGATCTCGATACCGTCTTGGCGACGGCGGAGAGTCTCGCCCTTCATCTCCCTTTGACGGAAGCTGTGAGAGCCGAATTTGCCGAATTCGTCGAGAATGGCGGCGGCGAGCGGGATCACAGCGGTTTGCTGCAGCATTTGGAAGACAAGAATGCCCGAGGAAAGGCTTGAGGAAGTGATGAACGATAAGGGTGCATCCAAGCGTCGTCTGCGTTCGCAGGACTGGTTCGACAATCCGGATCATATCGATATGACAGCGCTCTATCTCGAGCGCTTCATGAACTACGGCATCACGCCGGAAGAGCTGCGCTCCGGCAAGCCGATCATCGGCATCGCCCAGAGCGGCAGCGATCTCACGCCCTGCAATCGTCATCACCTCGATCTTGCCAAGCGCGTGCGTGACGGTATCCGCGATGCCGGCGGCATTCCGATCGAATTTCCGACCCATCCGATCTTCGAGAACTGCAAGCGTCCGACGGCGGCACTCGACCGCAATCTTGCCTATCTCGGCCTGGTGGAAGTGCTCTACGGCTATCCGCTCGATGGCGTCGTGCTGACGACCGGCTGCGACAAGACCACGCCATCGGCGCTGATGGCAGCCTCGACCGTCAATATTCCGGCGATCGTTCTTTCCGGTGGCCCGATGCTCGATGGCTGGCACGAGGGCGAGCTCGCGGGGTCGGGTACGGTGATCTGGCGGTCGCGCCGCAAGCTGGCGGCGGGTGAGATCGACGAGGAAGAATTCATGGAGGCCTCGCTCGCCTCGGCGCCCTCCGTCGGCCATTGCAACACCATGGGAACGGCCTCGACCATGAATGCCATGGCGGAAGCGCTCGGCATGTCGCTGACCGGCTGCGCCGCCATTCCCGGCGCCTATCGCGAGCGGGGACAGATGGCCTATCGCACCGGGCGGCGGGCAGTCGAGCTGGTTCTCGCCGATATCAAGCCTTCCGATGTGCTGACGCGCGAGGCTTTCCTCAATGCCATCCGCGTCAATTCCGCCATTGGCGGCTCGACCAATGCGCAGCCGCATCTCGCCGCCATGGCCAAGCACGCCGGCGTCGAGCTTCATCCCGACGATTGGCAGGTGCATGGCTTCGACATTCCACTGCTCGCCAATGTGCAGCCGGCAGGCGCCTATCTCGGCGAGCGTTTCCATCGCGCCGGCGGCGTTCCGGCCATCATGTGGGAGCTGCTGCAGGCCGGCAAGTTGGACGGAAGCTGCCCGACCGTCACGGGCAAAACGATGGCGGAGAATCTGAAGGGTCGTGAGGCGACCGATCGCGAGGTCATCCGCCCCTTCGCCGACCCGCTGAAGGAGCGGGCCGGCTTCCTCGTTCTCAAGGGCAATCTGTTCGATTTCGCCATCATGAAGATGAGCGTCGTCTCCGATGAATTCCGCAGCCGTTACCTGCAGGAGCCGGGCCGCGAAGGTGTGTTCGAGGGCAGGGCTGTCGTCTTCGACGGATCGGAGGATTATCACAAGCGCATCAACGATGCCGAGCTCGGGATCGATGAGAACACGATCCTCGTCATTCGGGGGGCAGGGCCGATCGGCTGGCCGGGTTCGGCCGAGGTCGTCAACATGCAGCCGCCGGACGCGCTTCTGAAGCGGGGCATCCGCAGCCTCCCCACGATCGGCGACGGTCGCCAGTCTGGTACGGCCGACAGCCCGTCCATCCTCAACGCATCGCCGGAAAGTGCCGCCGGCGGCGGCCTTGCCTGGCTCAGGACCGGCGACATCATCCGCATCGATTTCAATCATGGCCGATGCGACATGCTGGTCGACGAAGCCGAAATCGAACGCCGCAAGGGCGACGGCATTCCGTCCGTTCCGCCGGATGCGACGCCGTGGCAGCGGATCTATCGCCGGTCGGTCACGCAGCTTTCCGATGGCGCCGTCCTCGATGGCGCTGCGGATTTCCGCAATATCGCCGCTATACCGCCGAGGCATAACCACTAGCGCCGGGTGATTTAGGTAAAATCGACTTACAATCTGAATCCGCGCTAGAAACAGACAGGTGGGGCAAGATGTCGTTCCGAAGCCGTTTGCATTTTCGGCATTATGCTCTGGTTCAGATATCGAAAACTGCTGATGACCAATGCACTACCATTAAAGTTCGTGAAAGGGAGTAGTGCATATATACTTGCGGCAGTTATGCGGTCTCTTCAGTTCCCGAAGGGAGTGGAGCTCTTTGGCAGAGACTATATCAGGGCGAAGCGAAGAAGAGTTCCAGGACCTTTTGAGAAGGCTGGAGCTGGCGCTGGAGGCGTCACAAATCGGCGTCTGGCAACATAACGTCAACGAGCAGGAGCTGCTCTGGGACCAGCAGATGCACAAGCTCTACGGAACAGGGCGCCACAACCGCCGGGTTTCCTCCAATGTCTGGTTTAAGGCGCTGCATCCGGAGGATCATGAAAGGGCGATCAACGACTTCCAGATCGCGCTCGAGGGGAAGGGTTTCTACAACTCGCAGTTCCGCATCATTTTGCCCAGCGGTGAGGTGCGCCATCTGCGTTCGCGCGCGCATTACTATGAAGATGCCGACGGCGGGCCTTCCTTCATCGGCGCCGAATGGGATGTAACCGCCGATGTTTTGCTCAATCGCGAGCTGACCAGCCAAAAGGCCATTGCGGAAGCCCGCGCCGTTGCGCTGGAGCAGAGCCGCGCGCGAATCGAGCATGCCGCCGACCACGATTATCTCACCGGCCTTCCGAACCGGCGCTATTTCGATCGGCGATTGGCTGAATTGCGTAACGACGCATCTATCGAGACATTGGCCGTGCTCCACATCGATCTCGTCGGGTTCAAGGAGATCAACGACAAATGGGGTCATGCGGCCGGAGACGCGACATTGCAGAGTGCTGCCGCGCGCATATCCGGAGCCATCACCGCCAACGATATAGTCGCGCGTATCGGCGGCGATGAATTCGTGGCTGTGCTGGTGAATGTCGGTAACGCCGAGAGGCTGGTGGCGATCGCGAATGATATTTTCCGGCGATTGCGACGCGAGGTGCGTTTCGGCAGTGAGATGCTGAGCATTGGCGCGTCCATCGGTGTGGCCATGAGCGAGGCCGGCGGCGCCGGCAATCTGCTGGCGGAATCCGATGTCGCCCTTTTCCAGGCCAAGAAGCTCGGTCGCAACCGGGTGGAGTTCTTCACGCCGAAGCTGCAGTCCGACCTGCAGGCGGAACGTCAGCTGGCCGACGAATTGCGTTTGGCGCCGGTGTTGTGTCAGATCGAGCCTTTCTATCAAATTCAGGTGGATGCCCGCAGCCGCCGCATTGTCGGGCTGGAGGCTCTCGCCCGCTGGCGCCATTCGGAAAGGGGATTGTTGAGCCCAATCGCCTTCCTGAAGGTGGCCGATGAATACGGGCTCACCGCGGAGATCGATGCGGCCGTCCTGAAGCGCGCGCTTGCCGACCGGTCGGACTGGGTGTCGCAAGGTCTCTCGCCGCCGCGCATTGCCGTCAATATCTCCGGGCGCCGACTTGCGGATCCGGATCTTATCGAAGGGTTGAGGGCGCTCAGGATACCCCGTAATGCCATCGCCTTCGAACTGGTCGAAACGATCTTTCTCGATGCTCCCGACGAGCGGGTGCTCGCCAATATCGCCGGCATCAAGGAGATGGGAATCGATATAGAAATCGATGATTTCGGCTCGGGACACGCGTCGCTGATCGGCCTGGTCACGTTGAAGCCGAAGCGGTTGAAGATCGACCGGCAACTGGTGACGGCGGTGACGGTATCGGACGAGCGGCGCCGACTTGTCGGTTCCATCGTCGATATTGCGCGCGCCTTGAATGTCGAGGTCGTTGCCGAAGGGGTCGAGACCGAAGAACATGCGCGCATCCTGGCGGAAGTCGGCTGCGACGGGCTGCAAGGCTATGCCATCGGCTATCCCGCTTCTGGAAGCGAGATCGCTGCGTTGCTGAAAGCGGCTCTTGTCATGGACAAGAACCGATCCACGGCGGGCACGCGGGCTACTGGATCTGCAAGACGGCGATCAAGCCGTAGCTGATCAGACCGAGCATCAGCAGCGATAGCGTCGCAGCGGCGATGACCCGACCTCCCGCATGCGCGACGGAGCGGATATTCACGGACAAGCCGAGCGCCGCCATGGCGATGACCGTCAGGATGCCCGAGACCACCTCCATTGGAGCAACCAGCGTATCCGGAATAAGGCCGAAGGAGCGCAGCGCCATCAGCCCGAGAAAGCCGCAGATGAACCAGGGAACAAGCGAATGATGGTGGCTGCCGCGGGCGTCGGCGCCAACGGCCTCAGCCTTGGTAATGATGCCGAACAGAAAGATCACGGGACCCAGCATCAGGACGCGGACAAGCTTGACGAGCGTGCCGGTCTGGATGGCGAGCAGACCGACGGGCGCGGTCGCGGCCAGTACCTGCGGCACCGCGTAGACGGTCAATCCGGCCAGAGTGCCGTATTGCGGTACGCTCATGCCGAGATGGAAATAGAAAAGCGGCAGCAGAAACACTGCCGCAATGCCAAGGACGGCGGTAAAGGCGAGTGCGGCTGCGATCTCCTGCGAATCCGCCTCGATCACGGGGGCCACGGCTACGATTGCCGAGTTGCCGCATATCGAATTGCCGCAGGCGATCAGCGTTGCCAGCCTTGGCGGCAGGCCAAGCTCGCGCCCGATGACGTAGGTGGCGGCGATCGACAAAATGACAACAATGGCGATGCCGACGATCAGCCAGACGCCGGCGCCGCGAATGGCCGGGAGGCTGATGGAGGCGCCGAGAAGCACGATGGCGATTTCCAGCAGGGTCTTGGCGCTGAAATCGATGCCGGGCTTCATGGCCGGGTTCAGCGGCTTGAGAGTGCAGACGGCGATGCCGATCGCGATGGCAAGCACCAGGCTTTCGATCCATCGGCCTCCGAACAGGCCGATTTCGAGATGTTCGCCGGCATAGGCGAGAGAGGCGACGGCACAGGTGAGTGCGAGGCCGGGGAGGATCGTGTTTGCGCGTCGAGCAAGTGACATATCGTGCCGTCGTTCGTTTGGTATGCTTCGGTGACGGCAGGAAAGTCTCATCTGTCGATGTCGACATCCATCGAATATTATCCTATGTTTCATTCGATAAATTAGAATGATTTCCCATGACCTTCGAGCAGCTCGCAATTTTCGTCGCCGTCGCCGAGCGCGAACATCTGACCAATGCCGCCGAAGCCATCCATCTGACGCCTTCGGCCGTCAGCTCGGCGATCAAGAATCTCGAGGCCTATTACGGCGTGGAGCTGTTTCATCGCGTCGGCCGGCGGATCGAGCTGACGGAGACGGGACGGTCCTTCCTGGGTGAAGCCAAGGCGACGCTCGCCCGCGTGCGCTCGGCGGAACTCATGCTGTCTGAATTGGGTGGGCTGCAGCGCGGCCGGCTCAGCATCTATGCGAGCCAGACCATCGCCAGCTACTGGCTGCCGCCTCTGTTGATGCGGTTTCATCGCGACTATCCTGGCATCGAACTTGATCTGACGATCGGCAATACGCGAACCGTAACCGAAGCCATTATCGACGGTGCGGCCGAGCTGGGCTTCATCGAAGGCGAAGTAGATGCGCCGGCGCTGTCGATGAAGACCGTCGCTCAGGATGCGCTCGTCATCGTCGTGCCGCCGCATCATCCCTGGGCTGATGGTCGGCGGTTGACCGCGGCCGACCTCGCCACCGGCACCTCCTGGGTGATGCGCGAGGAGGGCTCGGGCACGCGTTCGGAATTCGAGAATGCGGTCGCCAGGCTCGGTGCAAACCCGCGAGATCTCGACGTGGCGCTCGTCCTCCCCTCCAATGAGGCGGTGCTGTCCGCCGTCTGTGCCGGGGAAAGCGCTGCGGCTGTTTCCAGTGCTGCGGCAAGCGCCTATCTCGGACAGGGTTTGCTTGTTCAAGCAACCTTCGATCTGCCCGTCCGCAGCTTCCGGCTGCTGCGTCACAAGGAGCGTCATGCGAGCAAGGCGGCGCTGACGCTTGAGGCGATGTGCAAGGATTGAGGAGATTCAATGCATTCCGGAAGCGGATGCCGGCGATGCCGATAGCATCACTTTCAATCTATCGCCGCTCGGCCCGCTGCCGATTGGCGACCACGAGTTCGATGTTGTTGCGCTCCAGCATGGCGCGAATGTCTGATGGCGGTGTATCGTCGGTGACCAACTTATCGAATGCTGACGGTTCGTTGAGGACAATGGGCGCGCTGCGTCCGAACTTGGCGCTGTCGGCGACGATGATGCAGTTTTCGGCGCGGCCGGCCGCTTCCCGGGAATATTCCGCCTCCTCCAAATCGTGCAGCATGAAGCCGGAGGTGGCGTTGATGGCGCCCACCGACAGGATGGCATGGCGTATGTTGAAGCGGCGCAGGAAATTGGCGGCCTCCATGCCAAAGGCGCCGCCGTCATGCCCGCGCAGTTCGCCGCCGGCGAAAAAGACGCGGTTGCCATTGCGAGTGGCAAGCGCGTGAGCGACCGCGACGGCATTGGTGACGACGAAGAGGTTCTGATGCTTCTGCAGCGCGACGGCGATGAAGGCGGTGGTCGAGCCGACATCGAGGAAGAGTGCGTCTCCATCCTCGATCATGGCGGCGACCGAAGCGGCGATCATCCGCTTGGCCTCCGCGTTCTCGTTCATGCGCAGATGCAGCGGCGGCTCGATCATCGAATCCTTGATGTGGACGCCGCCATGCACCTTGGTAACGAGCCCGTTGGCCTCCAGGCTGCGGATATTGCGGCGGATGGTTTCTTCGGAAACGCCGAGCCGTTCGGCCAGGAACTGGATGCGGCTCGCGCCGCCGGCCAGGCGCAGTTCCTCCAGAATCTCGCGTTCGCGATGATTGGAGTGAAGCGGTGGCTGGGATATGCCCGACATGGTTGCTGATCCTATTGAGGGTATGATCCCGAAATGTGCCTGGCGTCCACAATAACTGACCCCTGACGCCGCCAGAGGCGCCAGTTCGCACAGCTTGATCCGATTGCCTCGCGCTTGAGTTTTTAAGACAAATCTCACCTATGGTGAAGCGCCGTATTCGCGATATCCATAGCTCATCCAATTCGAGTGGCCTCTCGAAACCAACAAAAAGCCAAATCTTCGTTTCATTTTGTGGGGTGCCCTTGACAGCTTCGCGTTTGTAAGGGACCTTTCTCATCCGAAGGATGCTCAGCAGTGGTACCGGAGGGGGAATGGCTGCGACGCCGGAAGACAGGATCCACTCTCTGGGCATCTGGCACGGGGCGATCGAGATCGCCCCGCTGGCGGGCGGCATTACCAATCGCAACTATCTGGTCGGCAACGCAGGCCGGCGTTTCGTCGTCCGGCTTGGGGCGGATATTCCCGTTCACCACATCAGCCGCGCCAATGAATTGGCGGCGAGCAGGGCTGCCCATGCGGCCGGTCTTTCGCCTGCTGTGATCCATCATGAACCCGGCATACTGGTGCTCGACTATATCGATGCGAGGCCGCTGTCGGCCGATGATATGAGAAATCCAGCCATGATGAGCCGTGCCGTGCCGCTCGTCCGGTCCTGTCATCGCGACGTCGGCAAGTATTTTCGTGGGCAGGCGGCGATCTTCTGGGTCTTCCATGTGGTCAGGGACTATGCGGCCGTTCTCGAGGCCGGCGGTAGCCGGCACCGAGCGATGCTGCCTTCCTTTCTGGAGACGGCAGAGCGGCTCGAACGCGAAGCGGGTCCTTTCGAGATCGCTTTCGGCCACAATGATCTGCTGGCGGCGAATTTCCTCGACGACGGCAAGCGGCTGTGGTTGATCGATTGGGATTATGCGGGGTTCAACACGCCGCTGTTCGATCTGGGCGGCCTTGCCTCCAACAATGAATTCTCCGAGGCGCAGGAAGAGGCGATGCTGGAGGCCTATTTCGAGGCTCCCGTCGGCGATGAACTGCATCGGCGCTATCAGGCGATGAAATGCGCCTCACTCCTGCGCGAGACGATGTGGAGCATGGTTTCGGAAATCCATTCCGACATCGAATTCGATTATTCTTCCTATACAGTTGAAAATCTCAGGCGCTTCGAGAGCGCCTGGCAGGATTATCGCCATTCTTGAGGTAATGTCATGAAGGAACTGCCGGCTACCGCAAAGACCGTCGTCATCGGCGGTGGCATCATCGGCTGCTCGACGGCCTACCATCTCGGCAAACTCGGCTTCACCGATACCGTGCTGCTGGAGCGCAAGAAGCTGACTTCGGGCACGACCTTCCATGCTGCCGGCCTCGTCGGCCAGCTGCGCACCAGCGCCAACATCACACAGATGCTCGGCTATTCCGTCGATCTCTACAAGAAGCTCGAGGCGGAGACGGGGCTTGCCACCGGCTGGAAGATGAATGGCGGCCTGCGCCTTGCCTGCAACGAGGGGCGTTGGACCGAGGTAAAGCGGCAGGCGACGACGGCGCAGTCCTTCGGCCTGCAGATGCACCTGCTGACGCCGCAGGAAGCGCTCAATCTCTGGCCGCTGATGGATGTTGACGATCTCGTCGGCGCCGCCTTCCTGCCGACGGACGGTCAGGCCAATCCTTCCGATATCACCCAGGCGCTGGCGAAAGGCGCCCGCATGAGCGGCGTGTCGATCTTCGAGGATACCGAAGTTCTCGATCTGGAGATCGACCAGGGCCGGATCCGTGCCGTCATCACCGAGAAAGGCCGTATCGAATGCGAGCGCGTCGTCGTCTGCGCGGGGCAATGGACGCGAACTTTTGCAAGCCGTTTTGGCGTCAATGTGCCGCTGGTCTCCGTCGAGCACCAATACCTCATCACCGAATCCTTCGGCGTGCCGTCCAACTTGCCGACGCTGCGTGATCCCGATCGGCTGACCTATTACAAGGAAGAGGTCGGCGGGCTGGTCATGGGCGGCTATGAGCCCGATCCTATCCCATGGGCACTCGACGGCATCCCGAAAGATTTTCATTACACCTTGCTCGACAGCAATTTCGACCACTTCGAGCAGATCATGGAGCAGGCGCTGGTGCGTGTGCCGGCGCTGCAGACGGCCGGCATCAAGCAGCTGCTGTGCGGCCCGGAGAGCTTTACGCCCGACGGCAATTTCATTCTCGGCGAGGCGCCGGAACTGAGGAGTTTCTTCGTCGGCGCCGGCTTCAATGCCTTCGGCATCGCATCCGCCGGCGGGGCGGGCATGGCGCTCGCCGAATGGGTTGCCAAGGGCGAACCGCCCTACGATCTCTGGCCTGTCGATATCAGGCGCTTCGGCCGCCCGCATTTCGACACCGACTGGGTGCGCACCCGCACGCTGGAGGCCTATGGCAAGCATTACACCATGGCCTGGCCCTTCGAGGAGCATTCCAGCGGCCGGCCCTGCCGCAAGTCGCCGCTTTACGATCGGCTGAAGGCGCAGGGCGCCTGCTTCGGCGAAAAGCTCGGCTGGGAACGGCCGAACTGGTTTGCCGATCTCTTTGCGGGCGAGGAGCCGAAGGACGAGTACACGTATGGACGGCAGAACTGGTTCGATGCCGTCGGCCGCGAACATAAGGCGGTGCGCGAAGCGGCCGTCATTTTCGATCAGACCTCCTTTGCGAAATTCGTGCTGAAGGGCAGGGATGCCGAGGCGGCGATCTCATGGATCGCTTCCAACGACGTCGTCAAGCCTGTTGGCGCACTGACCTACACCCAGATGCTGAACGACCGTGGCGGCATCGAATGCGACGTTACTGTCGGCCGCATCGCCGAGAATGAATTCTACATCACGACAGGCACCGGCTTCGCAACGCGTGATTTCGATTGGATCGCTCGCAATATTCCGCCCGAGATGCATGCGGAACTGGTAGACGTCACCTCCGCCTATTCGGTCCTGTCGCTGATGGGGCCGAAGTCGCGCGAGATATTGCAGGCCGTGACCTCGGCGGATGTTTCGAACACCGCATTCCCCTTCGGCAAGGTGAAGACTATCGGCATCGCCGGCTGCCCCGTCAGGGCGCTGCGCATCACCTATGTCGGCGAACTCGGTTACGAGCTGCATGTGCCGGTGGAATATGCCACTAGCGTTTATGACGTGCTGATGGCGGCTGGTCGCGAATACGGGCTTATCAATGCCGGCTATCGCGCCATCGAGAGCTGCCGATTGGAGAAGGGCTATCGTGCATGGGGTTCGGATATTGGGCCGGATCATACTCCGATCGAAGCAGGGCTTGCCTGGGCGGTGAAGACGAAGAAGGACGTCGCATTCCGCGGCAGGGAGGCGATCGAGCGCCAGCTGGCCTTGGGCGTCAAGAAGATGCTCGCCTGCTTCGTGCCCGACGATGCCGAAACCGTGCTTCTCGGCCGCGAGACGATCTATCGCGATGGCCAGCGTGTCGGCTGGCTATCGAGCGGCGGCTATGGCTACACGATCGGCAAGGCGATCGGCTACGGCTATGTCCGCGATCCCGGCGGCGTGACGGAGGATTTCGTGCTGTCCGGCCGCTACGAGCTCGATGTCGCGCAGAGCCGAGTGCCGTGTCGGGTGTCGCTGAAGCCGCTTTATGATCCGCAGATGGTACGGATCAAGGGGTGATTGTAGACCGCGTGTATTAACTCGAAGACCATTTCGGTATGAGGCCTATCGCCTGCTCGGCAGATCCCAAGCCCGATAAAGGCCATTGAGCGCCTCCGCTGTGTGGCATTCCACCATCGGCAAATTAGCTTCCTGAAGAATTTTTGCGTATTTGGCGCCACTGTTGCGGGTCTTCACGAGTATCCAGTGAATCATCTCCCATTTGACGCTGTCCTTGGCGCCTTCGAGATGGCCTGCTCGATCTGAGCGGTTGATCAGGGTCCGCTTGAGATAGCGGGAAAAGCGCAGCCAATGATTGGAGGTGATGAGGATGGCGCCGGTCGCGCGAGCCAAACGTTGCGGCATCAGGCGCGTATAATTGCCTTCCATGATCCACTGTTCGCCAAGAATCGCTGCATCGTGGAGCGCGGCAAATTCTGCTTCGGGGCGCTGCTTCCAGTCCGTATGAGGCAGGTGATGAAGCTGATCGAGATGCACGGTCGGAAAGCCGAGCTTCTTGGAGAGTGCAACCGCCAGGGTTGACTTGCCAGCATTGGAGGGGCCGAGCACAACGATGCGCTCGCCAAGGGAATGCAAGGGAAGCATGAGACACCGGTCGGAAAATTGGGATGGCTTTCATTGGCGGAAGCGAACCGCCTTGTCAACGCTTGCGTGTCCTGCTGTTGTGATTACGTCATTTACGAGACGAGCTTGGAACCAGACCCCACCACCTCCCGAAAACTGTGATCTCCCCGCCGCGGCGTCCGCCATTTTCTTGACACGCCGGCGCTTTCATCCTCAATCGACATGCTGAAAACAGACGGAGGCCGGAAACGATGGCGGAAGCGAACATCAAGCTTGAGGAGAGCTGGAAAGAGGCGCTGTCGCAGGAGTTCGAAAGCCCCTACATGCAGCAGCTCAAATCTTTCCTTGTCGAGGAAAAGCAGCGCGGGAAGGTGATCTTTCCCCGTGGCAGCGAGTATTTCCGGGCGCTGGATCTGACACCGCTCGACGAGGTGCAGGTGGTCATTCTCGGGCAGGATCCCTATCACGGTTTCGGCCAGGCGCATGGGCTCTGCTTTAGCGTGCGCCCCGGCGTGCGCATCCCACCGTCGCTGGTCAATATCTACAAGGAACTGGAAACCGATCTCGGCATTCCGCCGGCCCGCCACGGCTTTCTGGAAAGCTGGGCAAAGCAGGGTGTGCTTCTGCTCAACAGCGTGCTGACGGTGGAGGAATCCCAGGCCGCCTCGCATCAGGGCAAGGGCTGGGAGCGCTTCACCGACGCCGTCATCCGCAGGGTCAACGATGAATGCGACGGCGTCGTCTTCATGCTCTGGGGTTCCTATGCGCAGAAGAAAGCCGCCTTCGTCGATACCGAGCGCCATCTGGTGCTGAAGGCGGCGCATCCGTCGCCGCTATCGGCTCATAACGGTTTTCTCGGCTGCCGGCATTTCTCCAAGGCCAATGCCTATCTGGTCGCGCATGGCCGGGATCCGATCGATTGGGCACTGCCAAGCAATCCGGATGCTCAGTAAGGCGCTGCTTTCCGGATCGTAGCTTACATCAGTGAACGATCCGAATTTATCGTTCACTCATTGAAGACAATCCGTTTGGCTATTCGGGGCTATCGAAACGCGGCCGACAAGACCATCTTCTGCCCATGAGAAACGCCTGCCGGTGCAGGCGAGACAAGGGGTTTAAGATGCTTAACCAGATCAAAGGTCTTCACCACGTTACCTCGATGGCGGAAGACGCCCGGACCAATAACAAGTTCTTCACCGACACGCTCGGCCTGCGCCGCGTCAAGAAGACGGTGAATTTCGACGCTCCCGATGTCTATCACCTCTACTATGGTGACGAGATCGGCACGCCCGGCACCATCATGACGTATTTCCCGTTCCCGAAGATGGCGCGCGGCCGCCCGGGCACCGGTGAAGTCGGCAACACAGTCTATTCCGTTCCGGAAGGTTCCATCGGCTATTGGACCGAGCGGCTCGGCCAGCATGGCGTCGAGGGCTTGAAGGCCGACGAATCCTTCGGCCAGAAGCGCCTGCATTTTGCCGGTCCGGATGGCGATGGTTTCGCGCTCGTCGAGGTCAAGGACGACAAGCGGCAGCCTTGGACGCATAACGGGGTCGATGCCGAGCATGCCATCAGAGGCTTCCATTCCGTCGCCATGCGGCTCAGGGATGAAGGCGCCACGGCCGAGTTGTTGAAGTACATGGGCTACGAAGTCGTCGATACACATGATGGCATCAAGCGGCTTGCCATTCCCGGCGGTAACGGCGCCGATTATGTCGACCTCGAGACGATGCCGAACATCAATCGGGCGCTTCCGGGCGCCGGCTCCGTCCACCATGTCGCCTTTGCCGTCGAGAACCGCGCAAAGCAGCTCGAGGTGCGCAAGGCGCTGATGGATACGGGCTATCAGGTGACCCCGGTCATCGACCGCGATTACTTCTGGGCGATCTATTTCCGCACGCCGGGCGGCGTGCTGTTCGAAGTCGCCACCAACGAACCTGGCTTCAACCGCGATGAGGATACGGCCCATCTTGGCGAGGCGCTGAAACTGCCAGAACAACATGCGCATCTGCGTGGGCTGATCGAGCAGCATCTCGAACCGCTGGAAGGCTAATCCAGGAGAAAGATCATGACGGATACGACTTATGTGCACCGGCTGAAGGCCGGTGCACCCGGAAAGCCTATTTTCTTCACCTTCCATGGCACCGGCGGCGACGAGAACCAGTTTTTTGATTTCGCTGCCCGGCTGCTACCGGACGTCACCATCATCTCGCCGCGCGGTGATGTCTCGGAATATGGCGCGGCGCGCTTCTTTCGCCGCACAGGCGAGGGCGTTTATGACATGGCCGATCTTGCCAGGGCGACGGAAAAGATGGCGAAATATGTCTCGGAACTGGCGGCGGAATATGGCGCATCGCAGGTGCTCGGCCTCGGCTTTTCCAACGGCGCCAATATCCTCGCCAACGTCCTGATCGAGCATGGCGATCTGTTCGATGCGGCGGTGCTGATGCATCCGCTGATCCCCTTTCAGCCGAAGGACAATGCCAGGCTGGCAGGCAAGCGCGTGCTGATCACCGCGGGTGAGCGCGATCCGATCGCGCCGGCGCCGGTCACCAAGTCGCTCGCCGATTACTTTGCGCGGCAGGCTGCAGAGGTCACCCTCGAATGGCATCCGGGCGGTCACGATATTCGCCCTAACGAGATCGAGGCCATCGGCAAATTCCTTGTGCCCTACGCGTAAGCTCGAAAAATGACCAAGCCACGCGGCAGACAGCTCCTGCCGCGTGGCCTGCTATTTGCCGATGAGGCGCAGCATCGCCTTCGCTTGCGAGGCGGCTGCGAGTTTTCCGTTCTCGTCGAGATAGCCTGTTCCGCAGAAGCGGTTGAGATTTGCGACATCCATGCTGTCAGGCAGAGCATGTTGTGATTCGGCAATGACCATGCGCCAAGCGCAGCCGAGCATCTTGTCGGGCTGGATCGCCTCGTCGCAGCCGGTGCTCAGGCACAGGGCGACATGCTTCTGCGCGCGATACTCGCCTGCGATGGCTTCCTCATAATCGGCCTTCCAGCTGTCGCGTGTGTGTTCGCAGCGGCCGGGATTGTCGCTTTGGCTGCATTGCACCGTCTTGTCGACATAGGTTTGCGCCGGCGGCCATAGCGGGCCGTCGACCAGGCTGACGCAGCCGCACGCAAACAAGGTGGCCGACAGCAGGCGCAATTGATTCTCCTTCGATGAAGCCGCCAGAACGGTAGAGCGATCGTAAAGATGTGCAAGATCAAAGCGGTCTTGCCAATAATAACGCTGAGACGACGCCTCTTGTTTGCTCACGGCAGGGTGTGGCGTGACCTTCCTGCAACCCTCGTGATCTTCCGGCGTCAGCGACACGCTGCGACGCAAGCTCAGCTTGTAGGCATCATGGCCACCCGCTAATGATCTGCCTCGACGGGGCAGGGGATTTCATCGTGACGGCGGGGGAACAGCAGCAATATAGGTTGGGTGTGGCTTATGTCGCGCTCTCGGCGCTTGCCTGGTCGACATCGGGCCTTTTCGTGCGGGCGATCCATGCCGATCTCATGACCATTCTGTTCTGCCGCGGCATCGTCTCCGGCCTCGGCGTTTTTGCGCTCTTCTTCTATATCGAGCGCCGCAACGCTTTTCGCATCCTGCGCTCCATGGGTGGTCCTTCGCTGGCGGCGACAATCTTTTCCACCGCATCCATGATCAGCGGCATTGGCTCGATCTATTATACGTCGGTCGCCGATGCCATGGTCATCTATGCGACCGTGCCCTTCGTCACCGCGGGTGTCGCTTTTCTCTTCATCCGCGAACGTCCCAACATGAGGACGCTGATTGCCAGTGGCGTTGCCTTCATCGGCGTGCTCGTCATGCTTTCCGGCCATGTGAGCGATGCCGGCAGCTGGCTCGGCAAGGGGCTGGCCGCGATGATGACGCTGACCGTCGCCTGCCTTGCCGTCGTCATGCGGCAGCATCGCAATGTGCCGATGCTGCCGGCCATGGCGCTTTCCGCCTGGCTGTGCTCTTTCATCACCTTCTGGTTTGCCTCGCCGCTTTCGATCTCCGGACAGGATCTCGGGCTGATCATCGCCTTCGGCATCATCCAGAATGCGATGGGTCTCAGTCTCTATACATTCGGCTCGCGGCTGGTTCCGGCCTCGGATGCCGCCCTGCTGACAGCGCTCGAAGTGCCTCTGACGCCGCTCTGGGTCTGGATGGTCTTTGCCGAGCGTCCGTCGACGGCAACGCTCATCGGCGGGCCGATTGTGCTTGCAGCACTTTTCGGACATATCTTGTTGGAAGTGCGCCGAAATCGGGCTGATATTTCAGCGCAAGCGCATTGAACGGCTTGTCGGCATACAATCAAAATGCTGAAATCGGTCCGGTCCACTAGGAGTCGGTATCGATGAAAAAGGTATTCAATCCCCCATCCGTCCGCCGCCCTTTCGGCAATTACAATCACGGCCTGCTGGTGCCGCCGGGCGCCAGCCTGCTGGTCACGTCCGGCCAGCTCGGCATCGGTATCGACGATCGCATTCCGCCTGATGTTACCGGCCAGGCCGAACTGTGTTTTAAAGCGATCGGTGCTATCCTCGAGGAGGCCGGCATGGGGTTTGCCGACGTCATCCGTATCGGCGGCTTCGTGACCACGCGCGAGGATTTTCCCGCCTATATGGCCGTGCGCGATCGCTATGTCCAAAATCCTGCACCGGTCTCCACGCTGCTGATCGTCGGCGGGTTTACACGGTCCGAGTTTCTGGTCGAGGTCGAGGTCACGGCGGCGAAGGTGATGTGATGACGACCGGTCATGCCGAGCATTCGGCCGATCCGTCGATGCCCCGCATTCTGGGCCTTTACGAGACACATCTGACGGTTGCCGATCTTCAGCGCTCAATCGCTTTCTATCGCGACGTCCTGAAGCTGGAGCTTGCAACCGTCATCGAGAGCAGGAATGTCGCCTTCCTGTGGATCGACGATAAACGCATGGGCATGCTCGGCCTGTGGGAAACCGGCAGCTCCCCTCTCAAGATGCGCCTTCATATCGCGTTCAGAACCTCTCTTGCCGATGTACTCGGCTCCGCTGCTGCATTGAAGGCTTATGGCGTCCAGCCGAAGGGTTTTAATGGCGAGCCGCTCGATGAGCCGGTCGTTGGCGGTTGGGTGCCGGCCGTGTCGCAATATTTTTCGGATCCCGACGGGCATTCGATCGAATTCATCCATGTGCTCGATGAGGCGGCGGATCCGGATTTCGGCGTAAAGCCCTACTCGCAGTGGCTATCGCGGCCAAAGCCGGCAGCTTGACCGGTCCGGCCGAACCTCCCTTTCAACCGGCTTTCCGTCGGCATGTTTATGGTCTAAGCGAAGAGGAAACGAACTATGCCTCCGATACGGTCACTTCCGGGCCGCGCAGAGGATAGAAGACGAATATGACCCAGAATATCTACGACGATCCGGCCTTCTTTGAGGGCTATAGCCGCCTGCAGCGCTCAATCGACGGGCCGAATGGCCCGCCATCCGTGCCTTGATGCCTGACATGAAGGGCCTCGACGTCGCCGATCTCGGCTGCGGTTTCGGGTGGTTCTGCCGGTGGGCTGTCGGGCAGGGGGCCGCCAGCGTGCTGGGCCTCGACGTTTCCGAGAAGATGCTGGCGCGGGCTCGCGCCGAGACGGCGGATGCATGCATTCGCTATGACCGGGCCGATCTGGAGAAACTTCAGCTTCCCGAGGCAACCTTCGATCTCGTCTATAGTTCCCTGGCCTTCCACTATATCGAAGGCTTTGCACGCCTTCTGGCGACGATCCGTCAAGCGCTGAAGCCGGGCGGTCGGCTAATCTTTTCGATCGAGCATCCGATCTATATGGCGCCACGGCGGCCGGAATGGCTAGATGATGCCGAGGGTCACAAGGTCTGGCCGCTCAGCGCCTATCAGATCGAGGGGCCGCGGGTGACGAACTGGCTCGCCGAAGGCGTCGTCAAGCAGCATCGGACGATGGGCACGACATTGAACCTATTGATCAAATCGGGCTTCGCCATTGCGCATGTCGAGGAATGGTCGCCGAGCGACGAGGAGCTCGCCGTCCATCCGGATTGGGCAATCGAGCGCGAGCGGCCGATGTTTCTTCTGATTTCCACCCGAACCTGAAACCTGCTTCGGAATATCCTCACAGCTTCGGTTCCTGCCTTGGTTATTTTCCTTTGTTTATAGATTTTATGGGGAACTAATTGCTCGCGAAGAGCCGCTTCCGTAAAATGTCGTTTCTTGAGGCGCATCGATCCTCCAGATAGTGTGGGTTATCCGGCGCGAGTTAGGGGACTGTGGGAATGAACATGAAAACCTCCGTGGCAATCGAGAGGGCGGTGCCCGTCGCCGATCCAGATATTGCGCGCGCCGATTTTCGTAACGCCATGGCACGGATGGCGGCAGCCGTGAACATCGTCACGACCGATGGTCCAGCCGGGCTTGCCGGCTTTGCGGCGACTGCGGTTTGCAGTGTCACCGACAGTCCTCCGACCTTGCTCGTCTGCCTGAACCGCGGCGCTTCCGTTCATCCCGCCGTCACGCAAAATGGCGTGCTCTGCGTTAACGTATTGTCGGAAGCGCATGAAGATCTGTCGCGTCTCTTCGGTGGCAAGACCCCGGTCGCCGAGCGTTTCGCAGCCGCTTCCTGGTCGGAATTGTCCACCGGTGCGCCGGTGCTCGAAGATGCTCTCGTGTCGTTCGATTGCCGGATTGTGCGTCGGGCCGATGGCGGCACGCATGACATTCTGTTCTGCGAGGTCGATGCCATCCGCCAGCGCGATGGCGGACAGGGACTCATCTATTTCGACCGGGCCTATCATTCCGCCGGTCAGGCCGAGTAAGCCGGCCTTCTCATCGCTTCACGCCAGAAAGTCTTCGATGGCTTTCATAACGAGGCTAGGGCGTTCGCGATGCGGCGAATGTCCGGTGTCCGGCAGGATATGGAGCGACCCACGTCCGGCCGCAATCCGGCGTGGATGGGCCTCGGAACCATACTCGTCACGGTCACCGTGAATGGCAAGCACCGGGCAATGTAGCTTTTCAAGCGCAGGGTCGAGGCTCCACTCGGCGCGTTCGGGAGCAAGCCAGGTGTCGATCCATGCGCGCAGCACCCAATCGGTCTTGCTGCCGTGATATCTCGCAAGCCGGGCGAAGGTCTCGGTCGATCTGAATTCCTGCTGCGCGCTCCTGATGCCCTGCAGGGTTCTCTCCTCCACGAAAGCCTGAGCGGCGATGGTGATCACGGCCCGGCAGCGTTCGCCAAAGCGTGCTCCCGTTTCAACTGCCATGCCGCCGCCCACGCTATGCCCACAGGCGACGAACTCCTGGATGGAGAACTGCTCGCATAGCAGCGGCACAGCCTGCCCGGCCTCCAGGGCCATGAAGTTCTGCTGCAAAACGTCCGTGCGGGCATCGGATCGACCGAAGCCCAACCGATCATAGGCGATCACCTGACGGCCGAGGGAATGAGCGAGCTGCTCCGGGAAATCTCTCCAGAGCGTGATGCATCCAAGGGAATCGTGAAAGAGGATGATCGGCGGCAGGGAGGTCCCGGCATCCGGTGTCCACGATTTTGCATAGAGGCGCCCGGCGCCGCTCTCGATCCAATGTTCCGTTTCGACGATGCCTGTCATTTTGCTCAATAGTTTTCCTGATACCACTCGACGAAGCGCCGCACGCCTTCTTCGACTTCGATCTGCGGCTTGAAGCCTGTCAGCGCTATCAAGAGGTCCGGCACGGCATAGGTGTTGTGGACGTCTCCGGGCTGCATGGGCAGCATCTTGCGGATCGCCTTCTTGCCGAGCATCGTCTCGATGGTTTCGACGAAACTCATCAGGCCGACGGGCTGGCCGCCGCCGATATTGACGACGCGGAAGGGAGCGTTCTTCGACAGGGTGTCGATGACCGCATCCGATACCACGCGGTTTTCCTCCGACGGCACGACGCCGATGAGACGCACGATGCCTTCGACGAGATCGTCGATATAGGTGAAATCGCGGCTCATCTTGCCTTCGCCGTAGATCTCGATCGGCCTGTCGTTCTTGATGGCATCGACGAACTTGAAGAGCGCCATGTCCGGACGGCCCCAGGGGCCATAGACCGTGAAGAAGCGGAAGGCTGTCGTGGGCACACGGAAGAGATGGGCGTAGCTATGTGCCATCAGCTCCATGCTCTTCTTGGTCGCCGCATAGATCGTCATCTGTTCGTCGGCCTTGTCGCTTTCGGCAAAGGGGATCTTTTCGTTGGCGCCATAGACTGACGAGGTGGAGGCAAGCAGCAGGTGCTTCGGCTGCAGGTTTCTTGCCAATTCCAGGATGTTGAACGAACCGACGAGATTGGAATCGACGTAGGAACGCGGATTTTCGAGGCTGTAGCGGACGCCTGCCTGCGCGGCGAGATGGACGATCACATCCGGCTCGGCGAGTTCGGCGGCGTGATCCAGCGCCGCCTTGTCCTCCAGCATGCCGGTGACGGCTTTGAAACCGTTGGAGCGTGCGAGGATGGCGGTTCGCTTCTCCTTGAGCCTAACGTCGTAATAGGGCGTCATGCCGTCGAAACCGACCACGAAATGCCCCTCGTCGAGCAGGCGTCTGGCGAGGTGGAATCCGATAAAGCCGGCGGTGCCGGTGATGAGATAGCGCATTGATCGGCCTTTGCTTAAAGCATTTCCAGGAAAAGTGCGTAGCGGTTTTCCGTTCGGAATGCGTAAACGCTCTAAAGTGTGGCGTCGTTCGAGGGTCTGCCGACGCTAGTATAGGCAAAGCCGTGCTTTGTGACCTCGTCATGGCGATAGATGTTTCTGAGGTCGACGAGGACCGGAGCCTTCATGACGGATTTGAGCCGGGCGAAATCCAGTGCGCGGAACTGGTTCCATTCCGTCACGATGACAAGCGCGTCGGCATCGCGTGCGGCGCTGTAGGCATCGTCCGCATAGGTGATGTTGTCGATCACCAGGCGGGCATTCTCCATGCCCTCTGGATCGTAGCCGGTCACCGTGGCGCCGGCATCCTGCAGTGTCTGGATGATCGAGATCGACGGGCTGTCTCGCATGTCGTCGGTATTCGGCTTGAAGGTCAGGCCGAGCACCGCAATCGCCTTGCCCCTGATATCGCCGCCCATGGCCGCGATCACCTTGCGGCCCATGGCGCGCTTGCGGTTGTCGTTGATCGACACGGTCGTTTCGATCAGGCGCACGGGGCTGTCGTAATCCTGCGCCGTCTTGGCGAGCGCCAGCGTATCCTTCGGGAAGCAGGAGCCGCCGTAGCCTGGGCCGGCATGCAGGAATTTCGGGCCGATACGGCCGTCAAGCCCGATGCCGCGGGAGACTTCCTGCACATTAGCGCCGACCTTCTCGCAGAGATCGGCCATCTCGTTGATGAAGGTGATCTTCATAGCGAGGAAGGCATTGGCGGCGTATTTGATCAGTTCCGATGTGCGGCGGGAGGTAAAGAGCAACGGTGCCTGGTTGAGGTAGAGAGGCCGGTAGACTTCGGTCATGACGCCGCGGGCGCGCTCGTCGTTGAGGCCGATGACGATGCGGTCCGGTCGTTTGAAATCCTCGATCGCGGCACCCTCGCGCAGGAATTCCGGATTGGAGACGATGGCGACGTCGGCTTGCGGATTGGTTTCGCGTACGATGCGTTCGACCTCGTCGCCAGTGCCGACCGGTACGGTCGATTTGGTGACGATGACGGTGAAGCCTTTGACATGCTCGGCAATTTCGCGGGCGGCAGCATAAACGTAAGAGAGATCGGCATGGCCGTCGCCGCGCCTTGAAGGTGTTCCGACCGCGATGAAGACGACGTCGCTGTCGGCGACGCTGGTTTCGACGTCCGTGGTGAAGGAGAGGCGGCCGGCGCGGACATTGTCCGCAACGAGCTGCTCCAGGCCCGGTTCGAAGATCGGTATTTCGCCTCGCCGCAGTGCCTCGATCTTGCTTGCGTCCTTATCGACGCAAATGACGTCGTGGCCGAAGTCGGCAAAGCAGACGCCGGACACCAGTCCCACATAACCCGAGCCGATCATCGTGATGCGCATGAAACTTCATTCCTTTTGCTGGCGCCGGATCCCACGAGAAAGCACGAAACCGGCATTGGCGATTGAATGTGCTTATACACAGGATCGCGAGGGACGCCTATATGCGACGACCCTGCCGGAGTAATTGCAATAGAAGTGTCACAAAAGGCGGTTTGTCTTGCTGTGGTTCCACTGGCGTTGTTCTTTGTGCTCGGCGTGAAACGAAGCCTTTGTATTTCCAGCTTATCATTGCTGTCGCTTGTGATTGGCATCATGTTGCCGCATGATGAATTGGGCGCAATCGTTCCGTGGGGAGCGGCTGTATAATGGGCGGTTCGGGACTATTGCATGAAGTCGACTTTTGCCGTGCGTACAATGCGGGCTGGTGAGCTGGAGCTTGCTCTGGAATGGGCTCGGCAAGAGGGATGGAACCCCGGGGTCGATGATGCTCCCGCCTTTTGGGAAGCAGATCCATCCGGCTTTCTGGTCGGTGCGGTCGGAGAGGTGCCTGTCGGCTGCATCTCCGTCGTTCGATACGGCGAGGCTTTCGCGTTTCTCGGTCTTTACATTCTTCATCCGGAGCTTCGCGGCAGAGGATACGGCAAGCAGCTCTGGAACAAGGGCATGATGCTTGCGGGCAATCGCACGGTCGGATTGGACGGCGTCGTCGCGCAACAGGAAAATTATCGCCGCCACGGCTTCGAGACCGCGTACCGGACCCTGCGCTACGGCGGCATCCCAAAGGTGCCCGATGTGGAGGAGCAGCAGGCAAGGCAGGTGGTGCCGGTAATCGACGGCAAGCTTGACGGATTGGTGCACTACGATGCGGAAATCTTCCCCGGTCTGCGCCACTCCTTCATTCGTGCGTGGTGCGGTGCTCCGGAGAGGCGCGCATCCTTCATCGTGGGTGGCGGCAGCAGGGTTCGCGGCTATGGCACGATCCGGCGCTGTTTCGAAGGCTACAAGATCGGCCCGCTGTTCGCCAATAAGCCGGACGTGGCACTTGCCTTGCTGAGCAGGCTGCTTGCAAAGGCCAAGGGCGCGCCGGTCTATCTGGATGTGCCGGCGGAGAATGCTCACGCCATCAAGCTTGCGGAAGATTGCGGCCTGTCGCCGGTTTTCGAAACGGCTCGCATGTATCGCGGCAAGGCGCCGGAAATACCTCTCGATCGCGTTTTTGGCGTGACCACGCTCGAGCTCGGTTAGCCACAATCTTCTAGTGCTAACCGGGAGCGGGAGCCGCCGATCTTCGATGGAAGAATAATCACGGCATCGGAGTATAACCGGTGCGACGGTCTTGGCAGAGCCCGAATATTTCCATGTCGTCGCGCGCAAGTCCGGTCTTTTATGAGGAGGGGCAGTCAGCTGGATGAGGGTTATTGGCGGGGTGCGCCCAGCCGCTGGCCGGGAAAATTCCTGTTGGAGGGGCTGATTCGTCATGCAAAAAGCCGAATCTCCTGAGACAACAGGGTCGCTTTCCCAAAAACAAAGCTTTATAGATGCGCGGGTTTGAGCAAGGCGCGCGGCTGCGCGCAGGAAGCGGGAATGGATAAATGACGAACGTTGTAGTGATCGGCTCGCAATGGGGCGACGAAGGCAAAGGCAAGATTGTCGACTGGCTTTCGGAACGCGCCGATGTGATTGTGCGCTTTCAGGGCGGTCATAATGCCGGTCATACGCTTGTTGTCGACGGTGTCAGTTACAAGCTGGCGCTGCTGCCCTCCGGGCTGGTGCGCGGCAAGCTCAGCGTCATCGGCAATGGCGTCGTCGTCGATCCCCACCATTTCGTCGCCGAGGTGGAAAAGCTACGCGCCCAGGGCGTCGCGGTGACCCCCGATGTGCTGCGCATTGCCGAGAACGCACCGCTGATCCTGTCGCTGCACCGTGATCTCGACGCCATGCGCGAAGATGCTGCCTCCAACAGCGGCACGAAGATCGGCACGACCCGTCGCGGTATCGGCCCCGCCTATGAAGACAAGGTCGGCCGCCGGGCCATCCGCGTCGGCGATCTTGCCGAGCCGGAAACGCTGCCGGCCAAGATCGACCGGCTTCTGACCCATCACAATGCGCTGCGCCGCGGCATGGGCGTCGACGAGATCTCCTTCGATGCCCTGCACGATGAGCTCAGCTCCGTTGCAGAGCATATTCTTCCCTATATCGATCAGGTCTGGCGGCTGCTCGACGAGCAGCGCAAGGCCGGCGCCCGCATTCTTTTCGAAGGCGCCCAGGGCGCGCTGCTGGATAACGACCACGGCACCTATCCTTTCGTGACCTCGTCCAATACGGTCGCCGGACAGGCAGCGGCCGGTTCCGGCCTTGGCCCGACGGCGCTCGGCTACGTGCTCGGCATCACCAAGGCCTATACGACGCGCGTCGGCGAGGGACCGTTCCCCTGCGAACTGCATGACGAGATCGGCCAGCATCTATCGACCGTCGGCCGCGAAGTCGGCGTCAACACCGGCCGTCCGCGCCGCTGCGGCTGGTTCGATGCCGTGCTGGTGCGCCAGACGGTGAAGACTTCGGGCATCACCGGTATCGCGCTTACCAAGCTCGACGTTCTGGACGGCCTCGACGAGCTGAAGATCTGCGTCGGCTATACGCTCGACGGCAAGGAAATCGACTACCTGCCGGCAAGCCAGGCGGCGCAGGCTCGCGTCGAGCCGATCTACATCACGCTCGAAGGCTGGAAGGAATCAACCGTCGGTGCGCGCAAATGGGCCGATCTGCCGGCGCAGGCGATCAAGTATGTCCGCCAGGTGGAAGAGCTGATCGGGGCTCCGGTAGCACTGCTTTCGACCAGTCCGGAGCGCGAGGACACCATACTTGTGACTGACCCCTTTGAGGGCTAAAGTCGCGTATCTATGACGAATCCCGGCCCGGCTGCCCGCCGGGCATCATGAGAAAGTACTGATGGCGGATTTTGTAGCAGTTATTCGACGGGCCGTTGACGGCCTGGCCGAAAATACTCCCGAAATGCGGGTCAAGGTTTATGATCGAGCTCGCGGTGCCGTGCAGCGGCAGCTCGAGAGCATGAAGCCGCGCCCCCCCGAGGAAATGCTGCGCCGTCAGCTCGACAAGCTCGAGGCCGCAATCGTCGAGGTCGAGGCCGAGCATGCCGAGGCCCTTCCCGGAGCGGAGGAACCGATCGCGGAAGCGCCCGAGGTGCAAGAGCCTGCGGTGCACGAGGATGTCGCGCCCGAGCCTGTTCACGAGCAACATCCGGCTGAGGACGTCCATGCCGAAGCGGATGTGGAAGAGCCTGCAGCGGCTCCGGCCGAGGCTCATGCCCATGAGGAACCGGACGTTGCCCCGCCGGCCCACGAAGAACCTGTCCGTGAGGAGCCCGCTCACGAAGAGCCTGCTTCGTATGTGGAGCAGGACCATGCACATGAGCATCAGGTAGCCGAGGAATGGAGCGAGCCGCATCGTGAAGAGGAACTCCATGTTCCTGCTGCTGAACATGCCGGCGCCGAGCACCATGCCGAGATAGATGAGGCGCCGGCGGTCGAGCCGGTTTATCAGGACGAGCCGCAACATCACGTGGAGGAAGCGCCGGCGGTTGCCGTTGAGCCTGTCCAGGCCGCGCCCGACCAACGCGCGCAATATACGCCGGTCGACGACGTCATAAGCCAGGTCGAGCAGATCTGGGCCGAGGTGGATGCGCCGACTCGTCATTCCGCGCCCGAGCCGGTCATGCCGGCCGCAGCTTTCGCGGAGACGCCGTTCGGCCATCCCGTCGAGGCATCCGAGACCGCAAAGGCGCCGGCCATCAACAAGGGCTTCGTCTGGGATGCCGATGTCTTCGAGGAATTGCAGTCTTCGTCTACCGCTGCCAAGCCGGTCCAGCAGATGCCGGAAAACGCCTTTGACGACGTCGATCTCTTTGCGGATGTGCATTCTCCCAGCAAGACGGCGCCTGATGCCGATGCTGCCAGCGATGGCTGGCGCGAACTCAAGGAGCTTGCCGGCTTCGATAAGCGCGCGGAAGACGAGCGCGGTGGTGGCTCCTCCGGTCCGCCTGATCTCGACCAGGGCATGGCGGCAAAACTGCAGGGCCGCAGTTTCCGCATGGAGCCGAAGCGCCGTCGGCTCAACATTACCGGCATTATCGTCACGCTTGTGGGACTTGCGGTCGTTGGAGGCGGTGGCTATGCGGCCTGGCTGAACCGTGATGCGCTCAACAACATGGTGACGAAACTCGTCAGCTCGGCAACGAAGAATGGGGCAACGCCACCTGCGGCTGATACGGCAGGCAACAATGCACCGAAGAACGGTAACGCTTCCGCCCCCGCCCAGCAGCAGGCGGCCGCGCCGCAGCCGAACAATCCGGCGAGCCAGCAGCCGTCGGGTGTGGGCAATACGGATGTTGCCGCGGTGACCAGCGACCCGAATACGGTCAACACGAAGTTCACGCAGCGTCTTCTGGCCAATGGCACGGAAGAGGATCAAGGGCCTGCCCCCACCGGTCAGCCGGGTGTCGTCGAGGGCAAGTCCGTTGCGCAGCAGAATGTCGCTTCCGCCGCACCCTCCGCGACGGCGACGCCGCCGGCGAACAATGCTGCTGCCGCGCAGACCCAGGCACCTGCGACTACCGCGCCGAACCCATCCGCTTCCGCGGACCAGCAGACACCCCCGGCCAGCCAGCAACAGCAGGCACCTGCCAACCAGCCGCCGCCTGTGACGCAGCAGACGGCGACGGCTACCAACGGGCAGAAGGTTTTCCTTTATGAGGAGCGCCTTGGTCAAACGTCGCCATCCGCCTTCCAGGGCACGGTCACCTGGTCCGTTCAGGAAGGCAAGGGGGCCGATGGCCGGCCGGAGCCTTCAGTACAGGGTCTTATCACCGTTCCGGATCGCGGCCTGACCGCTACCATCACCGTTTCGCGAAATTCGGATTCCTCGCTTCCGGCGAGCCATCTGATCGAGCTGGCGTTCCAGGTTCCCCCGACTTTCGAAGGCGGAGCGATCGATAATGTCCAGCGTGTGGCGTTGAAGGCGACCGAGCAGGATCGTGGCGATGCGTTGATCGCGGTGCCGGCCAAGGTGACCGATGATGTCTATATGGTCGCGCTCAACGATTTCCCCGATGCGCGCAAGACCAATCTCGATCTCTTGAAGAGCCGTAACTGGATCGATATTCCGGTCGTCTATCGCAACGGCCGGCGCGCCCTGCTGACGATGGAAAAAGGCCCGACCGGCACCGATGCCTTCAACAAGGCGATTTCGGAATGGCAGGCACTTGGCGGTGTCGCCTCGAACGGTCAGTAAGGCTTTCTGAAATCGATGGATATGCAAAAGGCGGGCTTGCGCAGCCCGCCTTTTGATTTTCACCTATAGAGAAATCTATCCGAAGACAGGCTTCAGGCCGTCGCTTCAACGACGCGAAGCGCCTTGGCGCGTTCCAGCGCATCCTTCTGAACGGCTTCCTGGACCTTTTCGAAGGCACGAACTTCGATCTGGCGGACACGTTCGCGGCTAATGTCGAATTCAGACGAGAGATCCTCCAACGTCACCGGCTCATCGGCGAGGCGGCGTGCCTCGAAGATGCGGCGTTCGCGATCGTTCAGCACGCCCATGGCGCGCGCCAGCATGCGGCGGCGCGTGTCGAGCTCGTCCTGTTCGATCAGCACGTCTTCCTGGCTGTCGTGATCATCGACGAGCCAATCCTGCCACTGGCCGGAATCGCCCTCGGAAGCCTTGATCGGGGCGTTCAACGAAGCGTCGCCGGAAAGGCGGCGGTTCATCGAAACGACTTCCTCTTCCGAGACGTTCAGCTTGGTGGCGATCTCGGCCACGTGTTCCGGCTTCAGATCGCCATCGTCGATAGCCTGGATACGGCCCTTCAGCCGGCGCAGGTTAAAGAACAGGCGCTTCTGGTTAGCCGTCGTGCCCATCTTCACCAGCGACCAGGAGCGCAGGATATATTCCTGGATCGAAGCCTTGATCCACCACATGGCGTAGGTGGCTAAGCGGAAGCCGCGTTCCGGGTCGAACTTCTTCACGGCCTGCATCAGGCCGACATTGCCTTCCGACACGACTTCGCCGATCGGCAAGCCATAGCCGCGATAGCCCATGGCGATCTTCGCCACGAGGCGCAGATGGCTGGTGACGAGCTTATGCGCGGCCTGACGGTCGGCATGTTCCGCATAGCGCTTGGCGAGCATGTACTCTTCCTGCGGTTCCAGCATCGGGAACTTGCGGATTTCATCGAGATAGCGATTGAGGCCGGCTTCTCCGGCAGCAATAGACGGTAAGGTATTACGGGCCATGATTTTGCACCCTCCTATTCGAGATTTGGTTCCTCCTGGGGGCGTATTTTGCGCGCCTTCTTCGAAGCGGACCAAGGCGTACGGGTCCGAGGACCCCGCACTGAACCAATGTAAAGATAAGTACGGCGAAATGGTGATTCAAGGATGTGGTCACGCAAGTGTTATTGCAGCGTGACCGCCGGTCCCGCCGTGACTTCGCCCTTGGGTTTATCCTCCCGAATGCTCCGGCAACAGGCAACTCGGTCACATAGACCTCGAAAACGCGGTCGCATTTTCGATAGACACAAGCGCTCGGACTTCGGTCCTCCATATCTGGCATTATAGGGCGGCAGGCCGTGAACGTCCAGCCGCTCGCTCCGGAGACGAACTCCTAGCCCCTGAGAGCTTCAACCAGTTCTTCCATATCCCCAGGCAGTGGCGCCTCGAAATGCATGACCTCGCCGGTACGGGGATGCTCGAATTGCAGCATGTAGGCATGCAGGGCCTGGCGGGTGAAGCGGTTGACGACCTGCTTTGCGGTCTCCGGCAGAAGATTGGCCTTGGTCTTGAAACCACCGCCGTAGACGGCGTCGCCAAGCAGGGGGTGACCGATATGCGCCATGTGCACGCGGATCTGGTGGGTGCGGCCGGTTTCCAGATGGCAATCGATCAGCGAGGCGAGTGCAGTCGAGTCCGGCGTCTCGTGAAAGCGCTCCAGCACCTCGTAATGCGTGATGGCCTCATCGGCCTCCTGTGAATCCGGACGCTTGACGGCTCGGCGGGTGCGGTCGCTGCTCGACCGGCCGAGGGGCGCATCGATGGTGCCGACAAGCTGGCGGGGGCGCCCCCAGACGATGGCCTGATAGGCACGCTCCAGCGAAGTCGTCCTGCCATGATCGGCAAATTGCAGCGACAGATGCCGGTGGGCGATATCGTTTTTGGCGACGACCATCACGCCAGTCGTATCCTTGTCCAGCCGATGCACGATCCCTGGACGGCGAACGCCCCCGATGCCGGAAAGGCTGCTGCCGCAATGATGGATCAGTGCATTGACCAGCGTGCCGGTCCAATTGCCGGCGGCGGGATGAACGACCAGCCCGGCGGGCTTGGAGATGACAATGACATCGTCGTCCTCGTAGAGCACGTCCAGCGGAATATCCTCGCCCAGCGGCGTCGGGTCTTCCGGCTCGGGCAGGGTGATCTCGTAGACGTCGCCGAGGCGAACCTTGCGCTTGGCGTCGGTCACCGGCGCGCCGTTGAGCGTAACGGCGCCGTCCTTGATCAGCGCCTGCACGCGGCTGCGGGAAAATTCCTCGCCGATCTCGGCCGTCAGCCATGAATCCAGCCGTCCTTCGGCATTTTCATCGACGGTTAGGACTTTTCTAATGCCCGCGGCTTCTTTAAAGGGGTCGCTCAAATCTATTCTCCGGCGCTCAAAGCGCTCTTCAGGAAGCAAGGACGCATCGATGACGAATCTCGAGCCAGACGATCAAGAGGAAAAACCCCTCGATCCGGCCCTGGAGAAAGTCCGACGCAAGATGATCCGCCTGCAGATCGTCTCTGCGGCCGTCATGGTGGTGAGCCTTATGGCTGTCTTCGGTGCGGTTGTCTACAAGACGATGAAGCCAGCGGCCAAGCCCGCAGGGCAGGCGGCGTCCGGCATTCCGTCCGATGCCCCGGTTGCGGTGACGGCACTGCTGCCGGCGGGCTTTACGGTGCAGTCCACGGCGCTGTCGGGCAACCAGATCCTGTTCTACGGCACGCTTGCCGGCGGCCAGCGCCAAGCCATCGTCTTCGACTACGGTATCGGTCGCATCGTGGCGACCGTATCGCTGTCCAACTGACGGCCTGACGATGGCGAGTGAGCGGCTCATCGAGATCACGCATCCCGACGATCCGCGTATCGCCGAATTCCGCAATATCCGCGAGCGCGATCTGACAGGTCGCGAGAACCGCTTTGTTGCGGAAGGCACTGTCGTGCTGCGGCTTCTTGCCAGCGCTCATTCGGCGGGTGGCGATTTCACCGCCGAAAAGGTGCTGCTCCTCAAGAACCGCGTTGCCGGCCTAAGCGACATCATCGACACCTTCCCGTCGGATGTCCCGATCTATGTCGCCGAAGCCGAGGTGCTCGACGGCATTGTCGGTTTCCATCTCCATCGCGGTGTTCTGGCAATTGGACGCAGAACGGTGGAAGACGGGATGAGCGGCCTTCTCGATCGCCTCCCGAAGCACGCGCTCGTGCTCGTCGGCTGCGGCATTTCCAATCACGACAATATGGGTTCGATGTTCCGCAATGCGGCAGCCTTCGGCGCGGCTGCGGTACTGCTCGACGAGAGCTGCTGCGATCCGCTCTATCGCAAGGCGCTGCGGGTTTCGGTCGGTTCGATCCTGACCGTGCCCTACCGCCGGCAATCGTGCAGCGTGGAGCTGCTTGCGGCGCTGGCCGAGCATGGCTTTGCGATCTGGAGCCTCTCGCCGCGCGGGGCGGTCGATATTCGCGACGTCACGGCTTCGGAGCGCATGGCGCTTGTCGTCGGCACGGAAGGGGACGGTTTGCCGGAGAGTATCCTGTCCGCCTTCGACAGCGTGCGCATTCCGCAGGCGCCGGGGCTGGACAGTCTCAACGTCGCGACGGCCAGCGGCATCGCACTTTACGAGATGGCAGCGAAGCACGGCCGCATCTGAACGGGGCGGTCAGGGATGCTTCGGCAGCATGGCCGCGACGCGATCGGCAAGGCTGAGGCGCGCACCCGGCTCGGCGGGTTCTCTATCCTTCGGCAGGAGATCGAAGATCGGAGAGCTATCGCCCTCCTTCAGCGCCGTCAGCGCCACCATATTGGCAGCGATCTTCGCGATCTCCTCGCGCATGGCGTCGTCATGCGCGGGCGAGCGGGTCTTTGCCAAACGGTCCGAAAGAGCCGTAGCCCGGTTGCGGACCTCTTCCGTCATTTCGGCGATCTCGTCTTCCACTGTCCGTTCCGGTTCTGCCATTTGCGGCGGTTCTGCAGATTTTGCCTGATCATCGGCGGTCGCGATCACCGCGGCGGCTGAAAGTTTCGGCGTTCTTGCCGGCTTTTTCGGTGGCGTTAGACCGGCGGCGCGCAACGCCTTGCCGGCCTCCTTGGATTCCCTGACGGCGGTTTCGAGCCGCTCCCTCAGTCGGATGACATCCTGAGCCTGCCGCTCGATCGCGGTTTCCTTGTCGGCGCTGCCGGCGATCTCGCGATTGAGGCGCTCCTCGAGCCGCTTGTTCTTGTCGCTTTCCTGCCGCAGCGCCTGTGCGGCATCCGCAGCGCGCAGGTTTGCCGCGCTCAGCTCCTGGCGCAGCGTATCACGCTCGTCCCGCAATGTATTGATGCGCAGCTTCAGGCTTTCGATTTCGGTTTCGCGCGTTGCGAGATCGATCTTGAGATTGTCCGTGTCGGCGGCCATCTTCGTCATCCGCTTGCGCAACCCGTCGATATCGGCTTCTTTTTCGGCACTGGCCTGCTCGGCAGCATGGATGCCCGATTTGAGCTGGCTGATATAGCTCTCCTCTTGCCTCAGGCGGGAGCGCAGTTCACCCGCTTCCGCTTCCAGATCGTCGATGCGTGTCTGCAGCTCCGCGTTTCCGGCGGAGAGGCGGCTCGCTTCCTGCTGAAGCTTGCCATTATGGATCTGCAGGGCAACGGTCTTGTCGCGCTCCTGGCTCAGGGCGTGTTCGGTTCTGGCGTTTTCGGCCGCAAAGAGGGCGCGCGCCATATCCTTCTGCGCGCGCACTTCCTGAGGGCTCAGCGGCATGGTCGCCTTCAGGCGCTTTTCGG
This sequence comes from Rhizobium aureum, assembly GCF_030182495.1. Lineage (NCBI taxonomy): Bacteria > Pseudomonadati > Pseudomonadota > Alphaproteobacteria > Hyphomicrobiales > Rhizobiaceae > Rhizobium > Rhizobium aureum. The sequence continues at coordinate 86,267 of NZ_JAQJCI010000005.1, forward strand.
TGAACCAGACGATGCGGCTATGGATTGCCGGCGCGGTGAGAAAGACCAGAAGAGCGGCCGTCAGAAAGCCCAATCCGAACAAGAGAGCAAATTGAATCACGACGCGGCCAGTATCCTGGAGTTATGTTCGATCTCGATAAAATGATTAATCATGGGTTAGCCATGCGGGCAAGCGTTTAACGCGGATATGGTTTATCGGCACGAGGACGAATTTACGGAAAGAAAAGGCCCGCGATTTGCGCGGGCCAAGGCTGGGCGCCTGGGAGACCATATGAGGCCCGGGATCAGAAAGGATTCCAGGTCGGGCTGGACGTAACCTTCAGATAGCCGAGGTTGACGCCAAGGCGGGCGCCAAGGCCAGTGCGGATCGGCACGAGGACGATGTTGTTGTTCTTCAGCACGGTCATGCCGAAGCCGGCAACCACGAAAGCCTGGCCGCTGACGCCGCCAAAGCGCGTATAGACGCTGTCAATGCTCGGCAGGTCGTAGACCAGCATCATGACCCGGGTGCCCTGGCCGCCATAATCGAAACCGAGCGACGGACCCTGCCAGTAGAGCGGATGCTCGCCGGCGTTCTTGGTGTTGAGCTGGCCCTCGCCGTAGGTCAGGCCGGCGAGGAACGCCCCAGAACCCTCCTGGCCGAGAATATAGCCATTCGGCAAGCCATATTGCTGGAAGGCCCGCTCGACCACCTTGGCGAGGCCGCCGCTGGTGGAACCGAAGAAAGAATGGCCGGCATCGACGATTTCCTGCGCCGAATACTGATTGGTGGGCGCGGCAGAAGCCTGGCGGACCGGCAAGGCGAAGCTCACGAATGCGACAATGGCCAGGATCAGGCCGAGGCCGAGCGTCCTGGTGCCGGGGCTTGGCATTCTCTTGAGGAGTTCATAGCGCATGAAAGTCATCCGTTCATCATGGTCGGTGCAACGGGGACGAATAAGCAACGCATTCGGCTGAATGCGCCACGCATGGCACGCCCCCATATTCAGACCATTCCGCCCATCTATCGCAGGCCGATTCGCGTGCGAAAAAGTCTGATGGTGATGAGTGCATTTTGCGTCGATGGTCTTAACAATCGGTTTACCAAATATGGTGTCATTATGGCGCGCGGTACACTGGCTGCGACAACCCTCGGGCAACCTTACCGTGGCAACGTGGACTCGACTGCATTTTGCCTTGCCAGCATTCAGGAGACAATGAATGTCGAAGAACCCGAATCTCACTTTGACCGGACCGGATCTGGCCGCACTGCTATGCAGCCGCGTCTGCCATGATGTGATCTCTCCGGTCGGGGCGATCAACAATGGCCTGGAGCTGCTCGACGAGGGTGGTGCTGACGCCGATGCCATGGATCTGATCCGCACAAGCGCGCTCAACGCTTCCGTCCGCCTGAAATTCGCGCGCCTTGCCTTCGGCGCTTCGGGCTCGGTCGGGGCCTCGATCGACACGGGCGAAGCGGAGCGGGCGGCCAAGGATTTCGCCGCTGCCGAGAAGAAGACCGAGGTCAACTGGATCGGCCCGCGCGCCATCATCGCCAAGAATCGCGTCAAGCTGCTGCTCAATCTCTTCCTCGTTGCCTATGGCGCCATTCCGCGCGGTGGCAATATTGACGTGACGCTCGAAAATCCGGAATTCGACGCCAAGTTCACGATCACCGTGAAGGGGCGGCTGATGCGCGTGCCACCGAAATTTGCCGAAATCTGCTCGGGTACCCTGGAGGAGGCGATCGATGCACATTCGATCCAGCCTTACTACACGGTTCTTCTTGCCGAAGAGAGCGGCATGGAGCTTTCCTACAATGCGACGCCGGAGGAATTGACCTTCGTGGCGTCCATGGCAGCACAATAAACGGATCGGTTCACCGGTGTCTTTCACCCGCGGTCGAGCATCGGCGGCGGGTTTATTTTTTCGTGCATTGAAAATTCTGTGCAATCTTGGGGTTGTCCGCTCAATTGATCATGTAGCGGTAACGAATCCTTAGCTTGCTGCTCCTATCGTTTCAATTTGAAGCCGGCATTGGATGATGGCGGCTGATGCCAGGGAGCTCATAGATGCAGCGGTTCATGATAACGGATACATCGGATGTCGTACGGAAGGTCGGCAAACGAATCCTGTCCGAGCTGGATTTTCTCGTGAGCGAAGCCGGCGATGCACGTGAGGCGCTGATGCGCTGCCAAGCCGAAATGCCTGATTATCTGATCGTGGATGCCGGCATGGAAGGGGCGCTCGAGCTCATCGCCAGCATCCGGGCAATGCCCAATGGCAAGGACGTGAAGATCTACTACTGCGTCATCGAGGCTGACCTTCGCAAGCTGATGGCCGGAAAGCGCGCGGGCGCCACCGATTTTCTGCTGAAACCATTCGATCGCAAGATCCTGACGGCCATCTTCGGCAATCGTGCCGCGGCCGCGTAAATTTTAACGAGGCATATCAAGCAGCGATAGCCGTCCTTCGAGGCGGCTGTTCTTTTGCGCTCCATTGCAGCGCCAAAAAAAATCCCGCCTGAGGAGGCGGGATTTCCGTGTATCGGCGGTAAAGGCAGGTTTGGCTCAGGCGCTTTCGGCGAAATCGCTGCTGTCGGGCTCGCGCAGCACATAGCCGCGGCCCCAAACGGTTTCGATATAGTTGGCGCCGCCGGCGGCGTTGGCCAGCTTCTTGCGGAGCTTGCAGATGAAGACGTCGATGATCTTCAGTTCCGGCTCGTCCATGCCGCCATAGAGATGGTTGAGGAACATTTCCTTGGTGAGTGTCGTGCCCTTGCGCAGCGAGAGCAGCTCCAGCATCTGGTATTCCTTGCCGGTCAGATGCACGCGCTGGCCGCCGACTTCGACGGTCTTGGCGTCGAGGTTGACGATGAGCTCGCCGGTCATGATCACCGACTGGGCATGGCCCTTGGAACGGCGGACGATGGCGTGAATGCGGGCGACCAGCTCGTCCTTGTGGAAGGGCTTGGTCATGTAGTCGTCGGCGCCGAAGCCGAGTCCGCGAACCTTGTCCTCGATGCCGGCCATGCCGGAGAGGATCAGGATCGGCGTCTTGACCTTCGAAAGGCGCAGGGTGCGCAGCACTTCGTAGCCGGACATGTCAGGAAGGTTGAGATCGAGAAGAATGATGTCGTAGTCGTAAAGCTTTCCGAGATCGACGCCTTCCTCACCGAGATCGGTGGTATAGACGTTGAAACTTTCGGATTTGAGCATCAATTCGATGCTCTGCGCTGTCGCGCTGTCGTCTTCAATGAGTAGAACCCGCATAATTGTCCCCTTTACCGCCGCCGAAAGGTCGTCAGCCCCCTTACGCGATACCGATCAAATCACTGGTTGATTTGGAAGCTGCCATGCAATGGTTAACAAATTCTGATTCACTCTGGCAAGTCGTATCGAATTTATTAAATAATTTTTCCATTGCACTGTTTTCCAACGACAATCAGTAAAACCTTCTCCTAAAGTATCGCATTAAGAACTCACGCCAAGTGATTCATCCGACTCATCAATGACAACATGTCGAAATCCGACCGCAACATTTACCGAGCCTTAAATCATTGCGCCTATCATTAACGATGCCCGTAAACGAAAGGTTACCAGCGGTAGGCTTTTATTAAGATCGCTGGAAATTTTTTTAACCAAGCCGTCTCAAAGCGGTTCGGCGGGCGGGAATATCGAGAGCCGGGGTCTCGCATCACGGGAGTAATGCGTATGAAGTCACGTGAGAGCCTTGTTCGCCTGAAAGAGTTTCAGGTGAACGAAAAACGCCGTCAACTGCAGCAACTGCAGATGATGATGGCGGAATTTGACCGCATGACGAAGGAACTGGAAAGCCAGATCGTGCTGGAAGAGAAGAAGTCCGGCATTTCCGATCCTAACCACTTTGCTTACCCGACTTTTGCCAAGGCGGCCCGCCAGCGCGCGGACAATCTGCAGGTGTCGATCCGTGAGCTGCAGGTTCAGGAAGAAACGCTGGAAAGTTCGCTCGAGGAAATGCAGGCGGAATATGCCAAGGCTGCCGCGCTCGAGGAGCGTGATGGTTTGGGTTCGGCGCGGGCACGCGCCTGACAACGCAAGTTCGCGCCCCTTTCGGGATCGGGTTTAGCTTCATCCCGATATGAGGGTAATCTTCGCAATGCGGGCGATTTACGAAGGGCGCATGAAAGCTGCGCATGACTGGCCGTGACGGGGCCGGCCATGCGCAGCTTTTGCATTTTGAAAAGTAATCCGTCTATCTGGACGGATTAATATGCGCATGAAGCATTACGTGAGTGTGCGCACGGTTCCTGCTGCCGCCGCGCTTAGAGATTGACGACGTCGCGCCAGTCATCATGGCGTTGCGACTGCGCCTTGAAGAAGGGGCAGAGCGGAATGATCTTCCAGCCGCCGCGGCGTGCTTCCTCGACGGCGTGAAGGGCCAGAGCCTGGCCGACACCCTTGCCGCGCAGGGCATCCGGCACACCGGTATGGTCGATGATGATCAGCTTGGGGGAGGTGCGGGAAAACGTCATTTCTGCCTCGTGGCCTTCGACGGTCGCGACATACCGCCCGCCGGATGCATTGTTTTCGTTGCGGATATCCATGATTTTTTCCCTTAACGCGTTGCAGATGACGAGGATTGCATGTGCTCCGACGTATGCCAACCATCGAGATTGTTAACGGATCGTCTCCGTTTAAATTGGTGTCGAAAAACGCCGAGCCAAGCCCTTTGCTGCCAAGCGCGCTACATTCTCAGAGAGCAGTGCGACAAATAATTCGGGCCTCTTTGCTGGAAAGAGGCCCGAACACAAAAGCAAATTAAGGTGGTGCTGTCGCTGCTGTCAGTGGCGATACTGCTGTATGCGGGTCGTCCGGAGGCCGGCAAGGCCATGGGTATTGATGGACGACTGCCAGGAGAGGAACTCTTCGACGGTCAACGTATAACGTTCGCAGGCTTCTTCCAAGCTGAGCAGACCACCACGCACGGCGGCGACAACCTCTGCCTTACGACGAATGACCCAGCGGCGCGTATTCGGCGGCGGAAGGTCTGCTATCGTCAGCGGGCTGCCATCGGGGCCGATGACATACTTCACTCGGGGACGTATCATTTCGGTCATTGGACTCTCTACACACACTCAAGACCACGAGAGGCACTCTATCTTGCCACATTTAAAAATTGCCTAAGCACATGGTAAGACTTTGCTAATAAATTTAATCAATGTGGCGGAGAGGTGATTTGCGTATGTTTCGCCTGAGCAAAACACCTGAAAGTCCCTGTTATTTCAGGGTGAATCGTATTCACTCTATGATTTTTCGTCAGTGAAAACTTACGCTTTAGGGCCGAAATTTCGGTAGCTGATTTGCTGCTCTGCGGCTCGGGAGCAGGTGCAAGAATTGTTTTTACTTGCAAAAATAAACTTACGCCGACACGCCTTGCTTCTGTCCACCCCAGCAGATGAAGTGCGGATTGGCGAAGTCGCAATCCTCACTCTGATCGGTCTTGCCGTATGTCAGAAGGCCGCCTTCGACGGTTACCGTCATGCCGCCCGCCGCCCTCAACACGGCATCGCCGGCTGCCGTATCCCATTCCATGGTCCGGCCGAAACGTGGATAGACATCGGCCTTACCCTCGGCGAGCAGGCAGAATTTCAGCGACGAACCGATCGATGTGCAGCCGGAAACCGCATTGTCCGTCAAAAAGCCTTCGGTTTTCGCATTGCTGTTGCAGCGGCTGGCTAGCGCGGTCAGTTTGGCGGGTGGTTCGCGCACGGCGATGGTCAGGCGGTCGGCAACGGAAAATTGCTCGTCGACGATCAGCTTGCGGGCTCTGCCGGGTTCACCGGTAAAGGCGACACCAAGTGCCGGGGCATAGACGATGCCGATGAGGGGAATACCATCCTCGATATAGGCGATGTTGACGGTGAACTCGTCACGATGCTCGATGAATTCCCGGGTGCCATCGAGCGGGTCGACCAGAAAGAAGGCGCGGCCGCGTACGTCCGGAATCTTGCCGGCGGCAACCTGCTCCTCGGCAATGGCGGGGATATGGGGAAAATCGCGTTCGAGGTGCCGGAGAATGATGTTTTCGGCGCGTTCGTCCGCCAGCGTGACGGGGCTCAAGTCCTGCTTCAAGGCAACGGAATAGCCGGCACGATAGACCTCCAGAATGGCCTTTCCTGCCTCGAGCGCCGCCTTTTCGAATGTTGCAAGCATCTGCTTCTTCGTCTTCCGCGCACAGTCCGCGCCTGAACTCTCCGGACATTATATATAAGAAGTTGCGATTGCGAAGTTTAGACTTCCGATGCCCCTTCCTTCGCCTTAACGTGTAAGCAAAGGTTTAGCAACAGCGCCCCGTGTGGCTTTCCGAGTGGGCGGGCTTTTCGGCAGCTTGGCAATGTATTCTTCCGAGAGCAGACCGTGCCCGTCACTGCGCATTCGGAAAAGATCTTGTTCTGTTTGCGAAGCTTTTTCGTCCTTTCGGGACTTGTCGTTTTTATTGCATGTGCGAATGTGCGGCCGGGTCGTGATCGGGATGAATGCATGCGTTATTCGGCTTATCAGCTTCTAAAACAGGCGTTTTCAGGCAATCGCCATTGGCAGCCGCTGTGGCGGACGCCGGAGCCGAAACCACATTATGACGTGATCATCGTTGGCGGTGGCGGACATGGCTTGGCGACGGCCTATTATCTCGCCAAGGAATTCGGCATTACCAATGTCGCAGTGCTGGAAAAGAGCTATATCGGTTCCGGCAATGTCGGGCGTAACACGACGATCATCCGCTCCAACTATCTGCTGCCCGGTAACGAGCCTTTCTACGAGTTCTCGATGAAGCTCTGGGAAGGGCTTGAGCAGGATTTCAACTATAATGCCATGGTGTCCCAGCGCGGCATCGTCAATCTGTTCCATTCCGATGGCCAGCGCGATGCCTATGCCCGGCGCGGCAATGCCATGCGCATGCACGGCGTCGATGCCGAATTGCTCAATCGCGAGCAGGTCCGCCGGATGATGCCCTATCTGAACTTCGATCATGCCCGCTTTCCGATTCTTGGTGGCCTCCTGCAGCGGCGCGGCGGCACGGCGCGGCACGATGCGGTCGCCTGGGGTTATGCGCGTGGCGCCGACAGCCGCGGCGTCGATCTCATCCAGCAATGCGAAGTAATCGGCATCCGCCGCGACGAGGGTGGTGCAGTGACAGGGGTGGAAACGAACCGTGGCTTCATCGGCTGCAACAAGCTGGCGCTCGCGGCCGCCGGCCATACATCGATCCTCGGCAATATGGCCGATCTGGAATTGCCGATCGAAACGCATGTGCTGCAAGCCTTCGTTTCCGAGGGGCTGAAGCCTGTTATCGACAATGTCATCACCTATGGCGCAGGACACTTCTATATATCCCAGTCCGACAAGGGCGGCTTGGTCTTCGGCGCCGATATCGACTACTACAGCTCCTATGCGCAGCGCGGCAATCTTGCGACCGTCGAGCATACCATGGAGGAGGGGGTGGCGCTTATCCCCGGCCTGTCGCGCGTCCGCGTGCTGCGCACCTGGGGCGGCGTCATGGACATGAGCATGGACGGTTCGCCGATCATCGATCGCACGCCCATCGAAAATCTTTATCTGAATTGCGGCTGGAACTATGGCGGCTTCAAAGCGACGCCCGCCTCGGGCTTTTGCTTCGCGCATCTGATCGCCAAGGGCGAGAGCCACGATGTCAGCCGCCTTCTGCGCCTCGACCGTTTCGAGCGCGGCTTTGCGATCGACGAAGGCGGCAAGGGTCCGCAGCCGAACCTGCATTGAGGGCACAATACCAATGGCAAGCTTGATCATCTGCCCGCATTGCGGCGTGCGACCCAAGGAAGAATTCTCCATTCGCGGCGCATCCGTCGTTCGCCCGGCGCCGACTGCACCGGATGAAGACTGGAACCGCTATGTCTTTGTCCGCGACAACGAGCGCGGCCGGATTCAAGAGTACTGGCATCATAGCGCGGGATGTCGCCGCTGGCTGGTCGTCGAGCGCAGCAATGTCACGCACGAGGTCTTTTCCGTTACCGATGCCGAGGACAAGGCGAGGGAGGCGGCACGATGACGGCCTATCGACTGTCGACAGGCGGGCTCGTCAATCGGAGCCGCCCGCTTTCCTTCCAATTCGACGGCAAGGAAATGAAGGGTCTGGAAGGCGATACACTCGCCGCCGCCTTGCTTGCCAACGATCAGATGCTGGTCGGGCGCAGCTTCAAATACCATCGGCCGCGTGGTGTTCTGACCGCAGGCTCGGCCGAGCCGAATGCGCTCGTCACCATCGGCAAGGATGGCCGCACCGAGCCGAATACGCGCGCGACCGTCGCTGAGCTCTATCAGGGCATGAGTGCAGTGAGCCAGAACCGCTGGCCGTCGCTGAAGTATGATTTTGGCGCGATCAATGGCTTGTTCTCGCCCTTCCTCGGCGCCGGCTTCTACTACAAGACCTTCATGTGGCCGGCCGCCTTATGGGAAAAGGTCTATGAGCCGCTGATCCGTCGCGCTGCCGGCCTCGGCAAGGCGGTCATGCAGGCCGATCCGGACCGTTACGAGAAGGCCTGGGCGCATTGCGACCTGCTTGTGATCGGCTCCGGTCCGGCGGGGCTCATGGCGGCTCTGACCGCTGCCCGCGCGGGCTTGCGCGTGGTATTGGCCGACGAAGGCTTTCGGCTCGGCGGCTCGCTATTGTCGGAAAAGCTGACGATCGGCGGCGCTTCTGCTGACGTGTTCGTGCAGGCAACGCTTGAGGAGCTGCAGAGCTTCGATAACGTGACCTTGATGCCGCGGACCACCGTGTTCGGCTGGTATGACGGCAATGTCTTCGGCGCGGTCGAGAAGGTACAGAAGCATGTAGCGATGCCATCGCCCGACCTGCCGATCGAGCGGCTCTGGCGCATCGCCGCCAAGCGCGCCATCCTCGCCTCGGGTGCGGAAGAACGGCCGCTGGTGTTCGGCGGTAATGATCGCCCGGGCGTGATGATGGCCGGCGCCATGCGCAGCTACCTCAACCGTTATGGCGTCGTTGCCGGGCAGAAGGTGGCGGTTTTCACCAATGGCGGTTCCGGCTACCGAACTGCGGCCGATCTCGCCGCTGCAGGCGTCGAGATTTCGGCAATCCTCGACACGCGTGCCGCATCGGCGGATGCTGCTCCTCAGGGCGTGCGCGTGGTTCATACGGCAAGCGTCCACGCGACCAAAGGCAAATATCGCATCAGCGGCGTCATCGCCGATCGCGGTGGGCTGGATGAGCTGATCGCCTGCGATGCACTGGCAATGTCGGGCGGTTGGTCGCCGATCATCCATCTTGCGTGCCAGCGCGGCGCCAAGCCGGTCTGGTCGGACGAGAAGCAGGCCTTCATGGCGCCAATCGTTTCTGGAGAGCTGGAGATTGCCGGTTCGGCTGCGGGTATCGAGAGCGTTTCCGGCTGTCTTGCCGACGGCGCGGACAAGGCACGGAAGATTGTCGAAAACCTGGGCCGCACGGCTTATGCGGCTGACTTGCCCGAAGTGGAGGGTGAGTATGATCCATCCTTCGCCGCGATCTGGCATGTGCCGGGTGCCAAGGACAAGGCATTCGTCGACTTCCAGAATGACGTCCACAGCAAGGATCTGGGCCTCGCTTTGCGTGAAGGCTTCGGTCATGTGGAGCATGCCAAGCGTTATACGACCAGCGGCATGGCAACGGACCAGGGCAAGCTCGGCAATGTCAACGCCGCCGGCATCATCGCCGGCATGCGCGGTGTCAGCCCGGCCGCCGTCGGCACCACGACATTCCGGCCGTTCTATACGCCGGTATCCTTTGGCGCACTGGCGGGAACCGCGCGCGACAAGCATGCGCAGCCGATCAGGGAATCGCCGCTGCATGGCTGGGCGAAGAAGAATGGCGCGGCCTTCGTCGAGGCTGGTCTCTGGTATCGCTCGTCCTGGTTTGCCCGGCCGGGCGAGAAGGGCTGGCGCGACAGCGTCGACCGCGAGGTGCTGAATGTCCGTAACAATGTCGGGCTTTGCGATGTGTCGACGCTCGGCAAGATCGAGATCTTCGGCAAGGATGCGGCGGAGTTCCTCAACCGGCTCTACTCCAACGCCTTCCTCAAGCTGCCGATCGGCAAGGCGCGCTATGGTTTGATGCTGCGCGAAGACGGTATGGTCTTCGATGATGGCACGACGAGTCGGCTGACGCCCGACCACTTTTTCATGACGACCACGACGGCGATGGCCGGTGAGGTGATGACGCATATGGAATTCTGCGCTCAAACGCTTTGGCCGCAGCTCGACGTTTGCTTCGTGTCCTCGTCCGATCAATGGGCGCAGATGGCGATTGCCGGCCCGAAGGCGCGGCTGGTGCTGGAGCAGATCGTGGAAGACGATATTTCCGACGCGTTCTTCCCCTTCCTTGCGGCAGCCGAAATCATGCTGAAGGGTGGGCTCAGGGCGCGCCTGTTCCGCATTTCCTTCTCGGGTGAGCTCGCCTATGAACTGGCGGTGCCGGCCGGCTACGGCGAGGCGGTTGCCGATGCCATCATGGAGGCCGGCAAGGTGCATGGCATCTGCCCCTATGGCGTCGAAGCCCTCAACGTGCTGCGTATCGAGAAGGGTCATGTCACCCATAATGAACTGGATGGCCGCACCACACCTGACGATGTCGGGCTCGGACGGATGATGGCGGCGCAGAAGCCGGATTTCATCGGCAAGAGGCTCTCGACCCGCTTTGGTCTGACGGCCGCCGATCGCGGGCAACTCGTGGGCCTGAAGCCTCTCGATACCACGAAGGAAATTCACGCCGGCGCGCATCTTTTGAAGGAAGGCGCACGGCCATCGACCGTGAACGATCAGGGTCATGTCTCCTCGGCCTGTTTCTCGCCGACGCTCGGTCATTCCATCGCGCTCGCTTTCCTGAAGTCGGGCCGGGAGCGGATTGGCGAGCATGTGATCGTCTGGGACGGATTGCGCGGCGAGGAAGTGGGGGCGGAAATCTGCAGTCCGGTCTTTGTCGATCCCGACAACAAGAAACTTTTGGGGTGATGGATTGATGAGCGTCGCGTTTCAGAACAGGCACGTGCTGGAAGATCATATTTCGGGCTTCGAGGCGGCCGCAAATCCGAATCATCTCGCTGTGCTGCGTCGTCCGGTGATCTTCTCGGTGCTTGGCAAGGCCGGGGATCAGGATGATGTCTTGGCGAGCTTGAAGGCGATCAAGGACGTATCTGTTCGCAACGTCGGACCGAGGGAATGGCTTGTCGTGTCGGAGGCGCTTGGCGCCGATAGTGTGGCGCGGGATCTCTTCAAGCTCGATCCGGCCCGGCTTTCCTTCTTCGAGCAGAGCGATGGCCGTGTGCTGCTGCGCATTTCCGGTCCCAGCGTTCGCCGAATCCTTGCCAAATGCGTGGCTGTCGATCTGCATCCGCAGGTCTTTGCCGAGGGACAGTCAGCGAGCATGCTGTGCTGCCATGTCGGCGCCAATGTCGCGCGCACCGGCCTCGATCGCTTCGAAATCATCGTGCCGCGCTCCTATGCCGGCAGCGTCTTCGAAGAGATCATGGAAATGGGGCGGGAGTTCGCGCTGACGGCCGGTTTCGCCGATTGAAAAACCTTATGTCGCCGGACATGGAATGGCTTGCAGCCGGATTCCGTTGCCGATAGCAGATGGCGCGATCCGAACAATTGCGATGGCGCAAACAGACATATCGGTTTCGCAGTTCGGGCTATTTGGCCTTCCGGATAGCCTCTAGGTTTCCTCTCAAATACGGTCGGTCGCGCGGGAAGACACCCGGCGGCTTCGTGCCGAAAACAGGGGATTCCCAATGAAAAGCCATGCCAAGGTCGTCGTCATCGGTGGCGGTGTCGTCGGATGTTCGGTGCTCTACCACCTGACGAAATTCGGCTGGACGGATGTGGTGCTGCTCGAACGCTCCGAACTGACATCCGGCTCGACTTGGCATGCCGCCGGCGGCATGCATACGATCAATGGCGATCCGAACGTCGCCAAGCTGCAGAAATATACGGTCGAACTCTATAAGGAGATCGAGGAATATTCGGGCCAGGATATCGGGTTGCATCTGACGTCCGGCCTGATGCTGGCGGCCACGCCGCAGCGCTTCGACTGGCTGAAATCCATTCTCGCCAAGGGCCGCTACAACGGTTTGGAGGCGACGCTGCTGACGCCGAAGGAAGCGCACGACATGATGCCGCTCCTTGATCCCGATCAGTTCGTCGGCGCGCTTTACGATCCCGTCGAAGGCCACCTCGATCCCTATGGCACAACTCATGCCTATGCCCGTTCGGCCAAGAAGAACGGCGCTGAAATCTATCTCCATACCAAGGTGGAGGAGCTGGTGCAGCGCGAGGATGGCTCCTGGCGCGTCATCACCAACCAGGGCGAGATCATCGCCGAGCATGTCGTCAATGCCGCCGGTCTCTGGGCGCGCGAAGTCGGCCGCATGGTGGGGCTGGAGCTGCCGGTGCTCGCCACGGAGCATATGTATCTCATCACCGAGGACATGCCCGAGGTCATCGACTTCAACAAGACGACGGGCAAGGAGCTGATGCATTGTGTCGACTTCGACGGCGAGATCTATCTGCGCCAGGAGCGGCAGGGCATGCTGATGGGCACCTATGAAAAGGCCTGCCGTCCATGGTCGCCGGTGACGACGCCGTGGGATTTCGGCCACGAGTTGCTGGCCGAGGATATCGAGCGCATCACCCCGGAACTGGAAGTCGGCTTCCGCCATTTCCCGGCCTTCAACAATGCCGGCATCAAGCGGATCATCAACGGACCCTTCACCTTCTCGCCCGATGGTAATCCGCTCGTCGGGCCGGTGCGCGGCTTGAGGAACTATTGGTCGGCCTGTGCCGTCATGGCCGGCTTCAGCCAGGGCGGCGGTGTGGGTCTCGCGCTCGCCAACTGGATGATCTACGGCGATCCGGGCTTCGATGTCTTCGCCATGGATGTTTCCCGCTATGGCGACTACGCGACGCTCGCCTATACGAATGCCAAGGTACGCGAGAATTATGCCCGTCGCTTCTCGATCCGCTATCCCAACGAGGAGCTGCCGGCGGCGCGTCCGCTGCTGACGACGCCGATCTACGACATACTGCAGCAGGCCGGCGGCGTCTTCGGCGCTTATTACGGTCTCGAGCAGGCGCTGTGGTTCGCGCCGAAGGGTGAGGTCGACCAATTCTCATGGCGCCGTTCCAACGACTTCGATGTCGTCGGCGCCGAAGCGAAGGCCGTGCGCGAGAGCGTTGGCCTGATGGAAACTTCGGGCTTTGCCAAATATTCGGTCAAGGGGCCGGGCGCGGAAGCCTTCCTCGATACGCTGCTCACCTGCCGCATTCCCGCCATCGGCCGCATGACGCTGGCTCCGATGCTGAAGCATGACGGCAAGCTGATCGGCGATTTCACCCTGGCGAAACTGGGCGAGGGGGATTTCCTTCTCATCGGCTCCGGCATTGCCGAGGCCTATCATATGCGTTGGTTCGAAAGCCTGCTGCCGAAGGATGGCTCGGTCGAATTGCAGGCTCTCGGCCTTTCGCTGCTTGGCCTGTCGGTCGCCGGTCCGAATGCCCGCAAGCTCATGCAGAAGCTGACCCATCAGGACCTCTCCACCGCAGAGTTTCCCTTCATGTCGATCCGCCGCATGGATCTCGGCATGGCGCCGGCGATCGTCGGCCGGGTCTCCTACACCGGCGATCTCGGTTATGAGATCTGGATGAAACCGGAATATCAGCGCTACATCTTCGACCTCCTGATGGAGGAGGGGGCCGAATTCGGCATCCGGCTCTTTGGTCTGAGGGCATTGAACGCGCTTCGTCTCGACAAATCCTATGGCAGCTGGGCGCGTGAATATCGTCCGCTTTACGGGCCGCTGGAAGCGGGACTGAACCGCTTCGTGGCCTTGTCCAAGGAGGCCGATTTCATTGGCAAGGCGGCTGCATCCAAGGAGAAAGCGGAAGGCGGGGTGCTGCGGCTGCGTAGCTTCATTCTCTCGGCAAAGGACGCCGATGTCATCGGCGACGAGCCGATCTATCACAATGGCGCCGTCTGCGGCTGGGTTACGTCGGGCGGCTACGCCCACGCCTCCGGGCTTTCGGTTGCCGTCGGCTATGTGCCGAAGGACATCGCCGACGAGGCGCAGGGGTGGTCAATTGAATTGCTCGGCGAGCTTCTGCCGGCGAGCTTGCAGGCTGAACCTCTGTTCGATGCCGATGGCGCACGCATGCGCGCCTGACAGATATCGTCGAGCGCAAGGACGGCAGGCCCGAGATAGGGTCTGTCGCTGATAAAAGCTTTTCAGCGAAGATTCGAAGTTCGGTCGTTTTGGCTGTTTTTGAGCCACGAGCTGCCGCTTTTGTGTCATTTTTGGTCGGATTCGCGTCAGCCCACAGCGATTTGAAAAGAATTTGTCAATTTCTTGCCTTTTTGGCTTCACATTTCCTTCGAAAACAGTATGGAATCGCGGCCACGGGCCTTCGCGAAGGAACCTAAAAAAGCAATAAGAGATGCGGTGGGCTGACGCCGCATCCAGGGGAAATGATATATGGATTATTTTATCCAGCAGCTCTTAAACGGGCTGACTCTCGGGTCGATCTACGGCCTGATCGCCATTGGCTACACCATGGTTTACGGCATCATCGGCATGATCAATTTTGCCCACGGTGATGTTTTCATGCTTGGCGGCTTTGCCGCTCTCATCGCCTATCTGGTCCTCGTTTCGCTCTTCGCCGGCCTGCCGGTGGCGATCATGCTGCTCGTCATGCTCATCGTCGCGATGCTGATGACGAGCCTGTGGAACTGGGTGATCGAGCGTGTAGCTTATCGTCCGCTGCGCGGTTCTTTCCGCCTTGCGCCGCTGATCACGGCAATCGGCATGTCGATCGTGCTGTCGAACTTCATCCAGGTCGCTCAGGGTCCGCGCAACAAGCCGATCCCGACGCTTGTGGGCGATGTCTATAATTTCGGCGGCGTCTCGGTGTCGCTGAAGCAGATCGTCATCTACATCATCACGGTCGTGCTGCTTGCCGCCTTCTGGTATCTGGTCAACAAGACGGCGCTTGGCCGCGCCCAGCGCGCCACCGAGCAGGATCGCAAGATGGCGGCTCTGCTCGGCATCAATGTCGACCGCACCATCTCCGTGACCTTCATCATGGGTGCGGCATTGGCTGCCGTCGCCGGCACGATGTATCTGATGTATTATGGCGTCGCCAACTTTTCGGACGGCTTCGTGCCGGGCGTCAAGGCCTTCACCGCCGCGGTTCTCGGCGGCATTGGCTCGCTGCCGGGCGCAGTCCTCGGCGGGTTGATGATCGGTCTTATCGAGTCGTTCTGGTCGGGCAATTTCGCTATCGCGTACAAGGACGTCGCAACATACGGCATCCTGGCCTACGTGCTGATCTTCAAGCCGACGGGTATTCTCGGCCGGCCGGAAGTCGAAAAGGTATAACGCCATGGCACATTCAAACTTCGTTGCAGGCAAGACCGCACCCGGCCTTGTCCAGAAAGGGATTACGGACGCCTTCTGGACCGCGCTGATCGCTTTCGGCATGTTCGTTCTCTACATCGGTCTCAAGACCGAACAGAACATGGACAACAAGCTGATCATCGTGCAGCGCTGGGGCCTTCTGGCGATCATCGTTGCAATCGCTGCCGTCGGTCGCTTTATCATGACGGTCTTCGTTCAGCCTTATCTGGCCGCGCGAAAGGCCGCCAAGGCCAAGGTCGTTGAGGTGGAGGGCGAACCCAGCTTCGCCACCAGGCATTTCAATAAGATCGCGCTCGTCCTCCTGCTCATCTATCCGTTGGCGGCGGTGGCGATCTTAGGCCCGCAGGGATCGCTGACCTATGTCGACAATTTCGGCATTCAGATCCTCATCTATGTTATGCTCGCCTGGGGCCTGAATATCGTTGTCGGCCTCGCCGGCTTGCTCGACCTCGGTTATGTCGCCTTCTACGCGGTCGGTGCCTATTCCTACGCGCTGTTGTCGATGCATTTCGGTCTGTCCTTCTGGCTGCTTCTGCCGATATCGGGCCTTCTTGCAGCGCTTTGGGGTATGATCCTGGGCTTTCCGGTCCTGCGTCTGCGAGGTGACTATCTGGCGATCGTCACGCTGGCCTTCGGCGAAATCATCCGCATCGTGCTGACCAACTGGACCGACGTGACGCAGGGAAGCTTCGGCATCTCCAACATCACCAAGGCATCGTTCTTTGGCTTCTACACCTTCGATATGAAGGATCCGCACAACTTCGTCCGTAGCTTTGGCCTGCCGATCTCGTCGGCCTGGTACAAGATCTTCCTGTTCTACGTCATCCTGTTGCTCTGCATGCTGACCGCTTATGTCACCATCAGGCTGCGCCGCATGCCGATCGGACGTGCGTGGGAAGCGCTACGCGAAGATGAAATCGCCTGCCGCTCGCTCGGCATCAATACGGTGACGACGAAGCTCACGGCTTTCGCAACCGGCGCGATGTTCGGCGGTTTTGCCGGCTCCTTCTTCGCCGCGCGTCAGGGCTTCGTCTCGCCGGAATCCTTCGTCTTTCTCGAATCCGCCGTGATCCTCGCCATCGTCGTTCTCGGCGGCATGGGATCGCTGAAGGGCATCGCGATTGCTGCGATCGCCATGGTTGGCGGCACCGAATTGCTGCGCAACATGAGCTTCCTAAAGACCGGGCTGGTCTTCGGCGATACGACGATCATTCCCGGCTTCGGCCCGGACTTCACACCGGAACTCTACCGCATGCTGATCTTTGGCCTTGCCATGGTGGTCGTGATGATCTTCAAGCCGCGCGGCTTTGTCGGCACGCGTGAGCCGACCGCTTTCCTCAAGGAGCGAAAAGCGATCTCCGGCAGCTTCACCAAGGAGGGCCACGGCTGATGAACGCTGTGACCGCAACCCCCGACGACATCCTGCTGAAGGTCGATCACCTGTCGATGAAGTTCGGCGGCCTGATGGCGATCAACGACTTCTCCTTCGAGGCGAAGCGCGGCGACATCACGGCACTGATCGGCCCTAACGGCGCCGGCAAGACCACGGTGTTCAACTGCATCACCGGCTTCTACAAGCCGACGATGGGCATGATCAGCCTGCATCAAAAAACCGGCAAGGAATATCTCCTGGAACGGCTTCCGGATTTTCGGATCACGCGCGAGGCCAAGGTGGCGCGCACTTTCCAGAATATCCGCCTGTTCTCGGGCCTGACAGTGCTCGAGAACCTGCTGGTGGCGCAGCACAACAAGCTGATGCGCGCCTCCGGTTACACGATCCTCGGTCTTCTCGGGATCGGCCGGTATCGCAGCGAAGCGAAGAATGCGATCGAGCTCGCGCGCTTCTGGCTTGAGAAAGCCGATCTCATAGACCGCGCCGACGATCCCGCTGGTGATCTCTCCTACGGTGCTCAGCGCCGTCTGGAAATTGCCCGCGCCATGTGCACAGGCCCCGAGCTGCTCTGCCTCGACGAGCCGGCGGCCGGTCTCAACCCTCGCGAATCCCTGGTTCTGAATGAATTCCTGCGCAGCATCCGCAAGGATACCGGCACGTCGATCCTGCTGATCGAACACGACATGTCTGTGGTCATGGAAATCTCCGACCATGTCATCGTGCTCGAATACGGACAGAAGATCGCCGACGGTACGCCGGATGAGGTCAAGAACGATCCGAGGGTGATCGCTGCCTATCTGGGTGTCGAGGATGAGGAAGTGGAAGAGGTGATTGCCGAAGTCGAACACCTCCAAGAGGGTGAAAATTGATGGCGGGGCAACCACTTCTGAAGGTCGCGGGTGTCGAAACCTACTACGGCAATATCCGCGCGCTTGCCGGTGTCGATATCGAAGTCAACAGCGGTGAGATCGTCAGTCTGATCGGTGCCAACGGTGCCGGCAAATCGACGCTGATGATGACGATCTGCGGCAGCCCGCAGGCCCGAACCGGATCGGTCACCTTCGACGGCCGCGATATCACCCACATGCCGACGCACGAGATCGCGCGGCTTCGCATCGCCCAGTCGCCTGAAGGCCGGCGCATCTTTCCGCGCATGACGGTCTATGAAAACCTGCAGATGGGCGCGAGCCTCGACAAGCTCAAGCATTTCAACGAGGACGTCGAGAAGATCTTCACGCTGTTTCCGCGCCTCAAGGAGCGCCAGTCGCAGCGCGGCGGTACGCTCTCGGGCGGCGAGCAGCAGATGCTGTCGATCGGCCGCGCGCTGATGGCGCGTCCCAAGCTGCTGTTGCTGGACGAGCCGTCGCTCGGTCTTGCGCCTTTGATCGTCAAGGGCATCTTCGAGGCTATCAAGGTCTTGAACCGGACCCAGGGGCTGACGGTTTTTCTTGTCGAGCAGAATGCCTTTGCGGCGCTCAAGCTATCCGACCGCGCTTATGTGATGGTCAACGGCCGTGTGACGATGAGCGGTTCGGGCAAGGAACTGCTCGCCAATCCGGAAGTGCGCGCCGCCTATCTCGAAGGCGGACATCATTGAGTTTCGTTCCTCGGAGAATTTGACATGCAGGGACTTCTCTTCGACAGCGATACCGGCGGCCGCATGGTCATCCGCGCGGTTATCGTCATTCTCGGCTTCTGGACCGCATGGCGCGCAGGCCGCGCTGTCGCCTCCAACTGGGAAACCTATCCTCTTGTCGTCATCTACAGCTTTCTGATCGGCCTTGGCCTGCAGTTTCTGCACCATTCGCTATTCGAAGGGCCGGTGTTCGATCCCACCATCTACATCATCGACATCGTTCTTCTGCTCGTCTTTGCGACGGCGGGATACCGGTATCGGCGTACCGATCAGATGGTGAATAACTATTACTGGCTCTATGAAAAGACCTCGGCCTTTTCCTGGAAGAAGAAGAATTGACAGCGTGCCGAAACTAGGCACAGTCTGTATGTAGAAGTTGCGTCATCCTGCCTCATAAAAACGAAAGACCGACGACAGGATGATGCTTCCAAAGTTCGGAATACAAGCTTTACCGGCGTGATGATTGGTGGGTATCGCGCAGGGCAAATCAAACGGAACCCGCTTAAAAAATTGGGAGTAACAATATGAAGAAGTATCTTCTGTCGGCGGTGGCTCTGTCGGCGATGATCACATTCGGCGGCGTTGCTAAGGCCGACATCATTGTCGGCGTTGGCGGTCCCTTGACAGGCCCGAATGCTGCGTTCGGCGCGCAGCTCCAGAAGGGTGCCGAGCAGGCCGCTGCCGATATCAATGCGGCTGGCGGCATCAATGGGGAAAAGGTCAAGATCGAACTCGGCGACGACGTCTCCGACGCCAAGCAGGGCGTTTCAGTTGCCAACAAGTTCGTCGCAGACGGTGTGAAGTTCGTTGTCGGTCACTTCAACTCGGGCGTTTCCATCCCGGCTTCCGAAGTTTACGCCGAAAACGGCATCCTGCAGATCACTCCCGCTTCGACCAATCCGAAGTTCACGGAACGCGGCCTGTGGAACACCTTCCGTACTTGCGGTCGCGACGACCAGCAGGGCGAAGTTGCCGGCAAGTATATCGCCGACAATTTCAAGGGCGCCAAGGTTGCCGTCGTTCATGACAAGACCCCGTATGGTCAGGGCCTTGCCGACGAAACCAAGAAGAACCTCAACGCCGCCGGCGTGAAGGAGGTTCTCTACGAAGGCATCACCCCCGGTGACAAGGACTACTCCGCCCTCATCGCCAAGATGAAGCAGGCTGGCGTCGACTTCGTCTATTACGGCGGTCTGCATACCGAAGCCGGCCTCATCATGCGTCAGATGGCCGACCAGGGCGTAAAGGCTCACTTCATGTCCGGTGACGGTATCGTCTCGAACGAATTGGCTTCGATCGCCGGCGACGCCGTTGACGGCACGCTGATGACCTTCGCGCCGGATCCGCGCAAGAACCCGGCTTCCAAGGATCTGGTTGCCAAGTTCCGCGCTGCAGGCTACGAGCCGGAAGGCTACACGCTCTACTCCTACTCGGCTCTGCAGGTCATCGCTGCCGCTGCCAAGGCTGCCGGTTCCAACGATCCGATGGCTGTTGCGGACGCTCTGAAGGCAAAGGGTCCGTTCAAGACCGCCATCGGCGAGCTTGGCTTCAACGCCAAGGGCGATATCACCCGTCCGGATTACGTCATGTACAAGTGGGCCAAGGGCTCCGACGGCAAGTACAACTACGACGAAATCTCGAAGTAATTCTTGCATCGCCTTTACGGGCATTGCTGATCTTAGGAGCCCGGCCATCGGCCGGGCTTTTCTCATGCCGTTTTCATAGTTCCGAAGTCGGTTCGCCGTTTCCTTCGTGCAAAAGCTGCTTTAAATCTGCCCCTGTATCGGCAGGAGGAAGGCAGCATGAGCAAACCCCGTATTCTCGTTACACGGCGCTGGCCGGCCGCGGTCGAGGCCGTGCTCTCGGAGCGTTTCGACACCACTTTGAACAGGGATGACGCAGCACTCGATGCGGGGCAGCTGCGCGAGGCGCTGCTCACCTATGACGGCGTCCTGCCGACCGTATCCGACAAGCTTCCGGCCGCGCTCTTCGAAGGTCAGGTAATCCGCACAAGAATCCTCGGCAATTTCGGTGTCGGCTTCAATCACATCGATGTCGCCGCCGCCAAGGAAAAGGGCATCGTCGTCACCAACACGCCCGGCGTGCTGACGGATTGCACGGCCGATATCGCCATGCTGCTCCTGCTTTCCGTTGCCCGGCGCGGCGGAGAAGGGGAGCGCGAACTCAGGGCCGGGGCATGGACCGGCTGGCGGCCGACGCATCTCGTCGGTACCAAAGTCACCGGCAAGACAGTCGGCATCATCGGCTTCGGCCGCATCGGCAGGGCGTTCGCGCAACGCTGCCATTTCGGCTTCGGCATGGATGTCGTCTTCTACAACCGCTCCGCCATCGATCCGATGGAGGCCGCGCGCTATGGCGCCGTGCAACTGCAGAGGGTGGAGGATGTTCTCGAAGTCTCGGACTTCGTCTCCCTTCATTGCCCCGGCGGTGCCGAAAACCGTCACCTGATGAATGCGGCCCGCTTCGCAGCCATGAAACCCGGCGCCTTCCTGATCAATACGGCAAGGGGAGATGTCGTCGACGAGGCGGCGCTGATTTCCGCACTGGAGAAGGGGACGATCCGCGGCGCCGGCCTCGATGTCTATGAGGCGGAGCCGCATGTACCCGAGCGTCTGCGGGCGATGAACAATGTCGTCCTCCTGCCGCATCTCGGCAGCGCCACCGAAGAGACGCGCACCGCCATGGGCATGAAGGTCGTGGACAATATCACCGCCTTCTTTGCCGGGCACCAGCCGCCGGATCGGGTGATATAGCTTCTTCCTGCCGCAAGCCGAGAGAGGGCGTGACGGTGCCTACACTTCATGCAGAACATGCGCTGCCTTGACGGCGGCCGATGCGCGGTTCTCGACGCCAAGCTTCACATAGATCTGTTCCAGATGCTTGTTCACCGTGCGGGCTGACAGCCCGAGGATTTCGCCTATGTCGCGGTTCGATTTACCCTTGGCGAGCCACAGCAGCACTTCGGATTCGCGTTGCGTCAGCGCGAAGTGCTGGCGCAAGGCTTCGTCGTCTGCGCGCTGACTGGTGGCCGTCAGGCGAAACAGATATTCGTCGGGGCCGATGGCTCCGAGGAAGGTGAATTGCAATGCGGCCTGACCGCCATTGCTGATCGAAAGAAGATTGTCGCGTGCCGCACCGAGCCGTTCCCGTTCCAGCATGAAGGCGGCAATGTGTTTCGAGGCGAGATCAAGCCCGTCGTCGCTGCCGGTTGCGGCATTGATGAGGCGGGTCGCCTGCGGCGTCGACCAATGGATGGCGCCATTGCCCTTGACCGCCAGGAGATGGCGGCCGGCAGCGTCGAGAGCCACTCTGGCGCTCTGGGCGGAGCGGGCATTGCGCAAGTGCACGCGGATGCGGGCGCGCAGCTCATCGATATTGATCGGTTTGGTGAGATAGTCGACACCGCCCGATTCGAGCGCATGCACCACATGCTCGGTCTCGGTCAGTCCGGTCATGAACACGACGGGGATCTGGGCGATGCCCGCATTGGCCTTCAAGCGGCGGCAGGTCTCAAAACCATCCATCGTTGGCATGACGGCGTCGAGCAGGATGAGATCGGGCGTGATGCGTTCGACGATGTTCAGTGCCGCCGATCCGGACGTGGCGATCAGTACGGAGAAGCCGGATTGCTCGAGCGCATCCGTCAGGAAGCCGAGCGCCTCGGGCGAATCGTCCACCAGCAAGACTATGTCACGGGGAAGGGTGGGCTCAGCCAATCTGTTCTACCTTTTCAGTATCGAAGCCGTGCAGCACGTTCAGGAACCCGTCGAGATCGAAGGCCTGGACATGAGCGCGCAAAGCGTCGGTGAAGGGCCTGTTCTCGTCCAGCTTGGCGAGATCCGCAAGCTTCGCCTCGATGCCTCTGATATAGCCGATCTCGCCGAGTCGCATCAGTTCGCGGACATGTTCTATCCCTGGGCTCTTCAGGGGCGGTGGCGGCTTTGGCGCGACCGGGGCGGAGGCATCGGCATAGAGCCATTTCAACCCGAGGTGCAGCGCAAGCTTGTCGCGCAGCTGGCGGATATCGACCGGCTTGGAGATGGCGTCGTTGTGGCTGTCGTCGCTGTCGGTCGCGGCGGCGGCATCGCCGATATTGGCCGACAGCATCAGGATCGGCGCCGTCTGGCCGTTTTCCCTAAGCCGCGAGACGAGCTGCCAACCATTCATGCCGGGCATGGAAATATCGACCAGGAACAGATCCGGCTTGATGCCCTCGATCAGCGTCAGGCAGTCCGGCCCGCCGGCCGCCGTCAGCACGATGAAATCGAGCGGCGACAGTATCTCGCGCATCAGCTCGCGATGATCTTCATTGTCATCGACAACGACGATGGTACGGCGCGGCCCCTCGTAGCCGGCAATGCGCTGCTCCTGCGCCGGCGGTTTCATCGGCCGAATCACGGCCGACAGCATCAGGCGCACTCTGAACGTCGAGCCGACATCCTTCTCGCTTGTGACCGAAATCTCGCCGCCGAGCGTATTCGTCAGCAGCTGGGTGATCGTCAAACCAAGGCCAAGCCCCGGCATGGGTCTGACGCTGTCGGCCTCGCCGCGCTGGAAAGGCTCGTAGATACGGGTAATATCTTTTGCCGCGATGCCGCGACCGGTATCGGAAACCGTGAAGGTGGCGACCTGGTTGCGGTAGCTCACTTCGAAGCGGACTCTGCCTTCATCGGTGAATTTGATGGCATTTGAAAGCAGGTTGACCAGGATCTGGCGCAGCCGCTTCTCGTCGGTGCGGACATAGTCGGGCAGCGCTGGAGAGCGTTCGTGGATGAAAGTCAGCCCCTTGGCCTGTGCCTGCGGATGGAACATGTCGACGATCTGGTCGAGGAAATCCTGGATGTTGATCTCGTTGGAATAGACCTGCAAACGGCCCGCCTCGATCTTCGAAATATCCAGCAGCCCGTCGATCAGGCCTGAAAGATGCTCGGCGCTGCGCCGGATGACCTTCAGCGAGGATTGCCGGGGCGCCGGAATGGTCTCGTCGCGCTCCAATATCTGCGCATAGCCGAGCACAGCATTGAGCGGCGTGCGCAGCTCGTGGCTGAGACCCACGACATAGCGGCTCTTGGCGCGGTTTGCCGCCTCCGCCGCTTCCTTGGCACCCTGCAGGGCAGCGTCCGTCTTCTTGTGCGCAGCAATTTCCTTCAAGAGCAGCGTGTTCTGGCGTGAGGATTCCTCCTCGGCGACAACGCGGCTGTCATGGGCAAGCACATAGAACCAGCAGACGACGCCGGCGATGACGGCAAAGACGAAGAAGACGATGAGAATGGTGCGATTGACGACGGCGGCCGTCTCCGGAGAAGCGGCCCCGACCTGATGCGCGATCATTGCCAGGATCGCTCCCACGGCGGTCAGCGCCACGGCAACGGCAATGCCGTAGCGGCCGAGGCGCGTGGCGAGCTTCGCCACGATGCTTTCCGGCAGCAGGGTCCTTGCGACGGTAGCGACCTGCGTATTGAGGCGCGCCTTCGGCTTGCACATGTCGTGGCAGCGGCTGTCGAGCGAACAGCAGAGCGAGCAGATCGGCGCGGCATAGGCAGGGCACCACGCCATATCCTCCGGCTCGAACGGGTGTTCGCAGACGGAACAGGTAATGGTGGTCAGGTTCTTCCAGCTCTGTCGCGGTTTGCGAGCAAGATAGTACTTGCCCCCCGTGATCCAGGCGATGGCGGGCGAGGCGATGAGTGCGACGATCAGGGTGATATAGGGTGCAAGCGAGGCGGCGATCGAACCGAAGGCGCCGAAATGCGCGATGAGAGCGATGGTAGCCGAAAGCGCCATCGCACCGAGGCCGACCGGATTGATGTCGTAGAGATGCGCGCGCTTGAATTCGATGCCGGGCGGGGCCAACCCCAGCGGCTTGTTGATGAAGAGATCGGCGGAGATGGTGCAGAGCCAGGCCATGGCGATGATCGAGAAGATGCCGAGCGTCTCCTCCAGCAGCCGGTAGATGCCGAGCTCCATCAACAAGAGCGCGATGGCGACGTTGAAGACCAGCCAGATGACGCGGCCTGGATGGCTGTGTGTCAGCCGCGAAAAGAAGTTCGACCATGCGAGCGAGCCGGCATAGGCATTCATGACGTTGATCTTCAGCTGCGAGATCATCACGAAGGCTGCCATCAGGAGCAGCGCGGCATTGTGCCAGGGGATCATGTAGCCGAAGGCGGTCAGATACATCTGCGCGGGATCGGCGGCGCGGTCGGCCGGCACGCCAGAGGTCAGCGTCAGGACGACGAGGAAGGAACCGGCGAGCAGCTTCGGCGCTCCGATGATGACCCATCCCGGTCCAGCGAGAAAGATGGCGAGGCGATGGCGCCATTTGCGATGGCCGTCCGGCGGCAGGAAGCGCAGGAAATCGGCCTGTTCGCCGATCTGCGACATCAGCGCCAGGATGACGGCGGAGGCGGCGCCGAACTCGATCAGATCGAAGGGGGCGGCGGTGCCTGGTGCGCTCGCGGGATGATGGATGCCCGCGAAGGCGCGCCAGAGATCGAATTTTTCCCAGTCGGCAAAGGCGATGAAGACGAAGGGCAGGATGTTGAGAACGATCCAGAAGGGCTGCGTCAGCAGCTGGAACCGGCTAATGAGGCGCACGCCATGGGTGACGAGCGGGATCACCATGACGGCGCTGACGATGTAGCCGATCCACACGGGTATGCCGAGTGTCAGCTCGAGCGCACCGGACATGATCGAGGCTTCGATCGCAAACAGCATGAAGGTGAAGCTGGCATAGATCAGCGAAGTGATGGTCGAGCCGATATAGCCGAAGCTTGCGCCGCGGGTCAGAAGATCGATGTCGACGCCGTGGCGGATGGCGTATCGGCTGATCGGCAGGCCGACGGCCAGCATGACGAGGCTGGCGACGATGATCGCGTAGAAAGCGTTGGTCGTGCCGTAGGACAGCGTGATCGTGCCGCCGATCGCCTCCAGCGCCAGGAAGGAAATGGCGCCGATCGCGGTTTGCGAGATGCGTTGCGAGGAAAACTGGCGTGCGCTCTTGGCGGTAAAACGCAGGGCGTAGTCTTCCAGCGTCTGGTTTGCGACCCAGCGATTATATTCGCGTCTTACCGGAATGATGCGTTGCCGCGCAGCCATGCTTGCCCTTCAGTCGTCCCGCCTTGGTCGTTCCGGCGGTCCAGAGATGTCGTAACACGGATCGATACGGTGCTTAAGGGCATGAGAGTGCACAAAGCTGCACATTTCGCCCCGGCGCCTACGTCATATTACGTATGTGGTTTCCCAAGGGGCTGCCGGATAGTCGCTGAAGGCAACGGTTAATCCTTGTTTACCGGCCGTTGCGGCAGACAAAAGAGGGGAACCATAGATGAAACTCAAGACTCTCGTCTCCGGCGCGCTGCTCGGCGCCATCATGTCCACGACAGCATTCCACGGCGCTTTCGCAGCCGACGACACCATCAAGGTCGGCGTCCTGCATTCGCTGTCCGGCACCATGGCGATCTCGGAAACGACGCTGAAGGACGCCATGCTGATGCTCATCGACGAGCAGAACAAGAAGGGCGGCGTTCTCGGCAAGAAGCTCGAGCCCGTCGTCGTCGATCCGGCCTCCGACTGGCCGCTCTTTGCCGAAAAGGCCCGCGAACTGATCCAGAAGGACAAGGTCTCCGCCGTGTTCGGTTGCTGGACTTCCGTGTCGCGCAAGTCAGTGCTGCCCGTCTTCAAGGAACTGAATTCGATCCTGTTCTATCCGGTACAGTTCGAAGGCGAGGAGTCCGAGCGTAACGTCTTCTATACAGGCGCCGCCCCGAACCAGCAGGCAATTCCGGCCGTCGACTACCTGATGAAGAACGAAGGCGTGCAGCGCTGGGTGCTCGAAGGCACCGACTATGTCTATCCGCGCACGACCAACAAGATCCTCGAAGCCTATCTGAAATCGAAGGGCGTCAAGGACGAAGACATCATCATCAACTACACGCCGTTCGGCTTCTCCGACTGGCAGACGGAAGTCTCCAAGATCAAGGCCTTCGGCGCGGCCGGCAAGAAGACGGCCGTCGTCTCCACCATCAACGGCGACGCCAACGTTCCCTTCTACAAGGAGCTCGGCAACCAGGGCGTCAAGGCTGAAGATATTCCGGTCGT
Organism: Rhizobium aureum; assembly: GCF_030182495.1. Classification (NCBI taxonomy): domain Bacteria; kingdom Pseudomonadati; phylum Pseudomonadota; class Alphaproteobacteria; order Hyphomicrobiales; family Rhizobiaceae; genus Rhizobium; species Rhizobium aureum. The sequence continues at coordinate 112,871 of NZ_JAQJCI010000005.1, forward strand.
CGCCTTTTCGGTCGGCGAAGAAGAGCTTGCCGGTGTCGACACCAAGCCGCTTGTGGGACATCTCGCCGCCTGGAACTACTTCCAGTCGGTCGATACGCCCGCCAACGCCGCCTTCATCAAGGAGTGGCATGCCTACACCAAGAATGACAAGCGTGTGACCAACGACCCGATGGAAGCCGCCTATATCGGCTTCAACATGTGGGTAAAGGCCGTCGAGAAGGCCGGCACGACCGATCCGGACAAGGTGATCGACGCGCTCGTCGGTGTCGCGGTACCGAACCTCACCGGCGGCACCGCCACCATGATGCCGAACCACTACATCACCAAGCCAGTCCTGATCGGCGAAGTGCAGGAAAACGGTCAGTTCGACGTCGTGTCGCAGACCCCGGCCGTGGTCGGCAAGGAATGGTCCGACTACCTGCCTGATAGCAAGGACCTGATCTCGGATTGGCGCATGCCGCTGAACTGCGGCAACTTCAACGTCACCACCGGCAAGTGCGGCGGCAAGGGCTCCTGATACCAGCCGACACAAGATCGCCGCGGGCAGGATTTTCTGGCCGCGGCAGCTTGAGGGGACTAGCGCAATGTTCGACAAATTCGTTTACCGCATGGCCTTGGCGCTGGTCGCCTGCTTCTGTCTGATGCTGGTGCTGATGGCGACAAGCCTGCGCGCCCAGGAGGACGCCCATAGCCTGATCAATTCGCTCGGCCAGGCCAATTTCCAGAAGGCCGGCGATATCGTCCAGAGCCTTGCGAAGTCAGGTGATCCCAAGGTCGTACCGGCATTGCAGGCCTTCTCCGACGGCGATCTTTATGTCAGGAAATCCGACAATCAGGTATTCATCGCCAAATCCTCTGGCGACATGATGGATCTGCTGGATCCCGTGAGCGGGCAGGTGGTCGGCCAGGAAGGCAAGGACAATCTCGGCAAGATCAAGATCAACAACAATCTGCGCCGTGCGGTTCGCGCGGCTCTCGGCGGTCTGACGCTGATGAGCCCGGATCGCGCTACGAGGCTCGAGGCGGCGCAATCCGTTTTGAAGGCGCCGAGTGCGGATTCGCTTGACGCCGTCGAGACGGCGCTGCAGTCCGAGAAGGACACGGACATTCGCGGTGTGCTTGAACGCGCAAAAGCGGTTGCCGTGCTCGGCTCGGACCGTCCGATCGAAGAAAAAAAGGCGGCAATCGAGACGATCAAGAACGAAGGCGGCCGCGATGCCATCGGCATTCTCTCGTCGGTTTCCGTCGATGATAGCCTGAAGCCCGATGTTACCGCCGCCATTGCGGGCATCCAGGATCAATTGAAGTTCTGGGATGCGGTTCAGAATGTCTGGTATGGCCTGTCGCTCGGCTCGGTGCTGCTGCTGGCCGCCATCGGCCTTGCGATTACCTTCGGTGTCATGGGCATCATCAACATGGCCCATGGTGAAATGGTGATGCTCGGCGCCTACTCGACCTTCGTCGTTCAAAGCATCATCCGCACCTCTTATCCCGAACTCTTCGACTGGTCGCTGGCGATCGCCCTGCCTGTCGCCTTCATCGTCACCGGTGCCGTCGGCCTCGTCATCGAGCGCGGCGTTATCCGCTTCCTTTACGGCCGGCCTCTCGAAACGCTGCTCGCCACCTGGGGTATTTCGCTGATCCTGCAGCAGGCGGTGCGTTCGATCTTCGGGCCGACCAATCAGGAAGTCGGCAACCCCTCGTGGATGTCCGGCTCCTTCGACCTCGGCTATCTCTCCATCACCTGGAACCGGCTCTGGATCATCGTCTTTTCGCTCGGCGTGTTCGTTGCGCTCCTGCTTCTTCTCAAGCGCTCGGCCTTCGGGCTGCAGATGCGGGCGGTGACGCAGAACCGGCGCATGGCCTCATCGATGGGGATCCGTACCTCCTGGGTTGACGCCTTCACCTTTGCGCTCGGCTCGGGCATCGCGGGCATGGCGGGTGTCGCGCTCTCGCAGATCGACAACGTCTCGCCGAACCTCGGCCAGAGCTACATTATCGACAGTTTCATGGTCGTGGTGTTCGGCGGTGTGGGCAATCTCTGGGGGACGCTCGTCGGGGCCTTCTCGCTCGGCATCCTCAACAAGTTCCTCGAGCCCTATGCGGGGGCGGTGCTCGGCAAGATCCTCGTCCTCGTTCTCATCATCCTCTTTATTCAGAAACGTCCGCGCGGGCTCTTCGCCCTCAAGGGAAGGGCGGTGGAAGCATGATCACGGCCTTTCTTCTTCGCTCGCTCGACCGCCGTATCAGCATCGCGATCGCGATCCTGCTTGCCGTCGCCGTGCTCGTGCCGCTGTCGAACCTGCTGTTGCCCGAAACGAGCGCACTACATGTGCCGACCTATCTGATGTCGTTGTTCGGCAAATATCTGACCTATGCACTGCTCGCCTTGGCGCTCGATCTGGTGTGGGGTTATTGCGGCATTCTCTCGCTCGGCCATGGCGCCTTCTTCGCGCTCGGCGGCTATGCGATGGGCATGTATCTGATGCGGCAGATCGGTTCGCGCGGCACCTACGGCAATCCGATCCTGCCCGACTTCATGGTCTTCCTGAATTGGAAGGAGCTGCCGTGGTTCTGGTATGGCTTCGATCAGTTCTGGTTCGCCATGCTGATGGTCCTCGTCGCGCCCGGCTTGCTTGCCTTCGTCTTCGGCTGGTTTGCCTTCCGCTCGCGCGTCAACGGCGTCTATCTGTCGATCATTACGCAGGCGATGACCTATGCGCTGCTGCTTGCCTTCTTCCGCAACGACATGGGCTTCGGCGGCAATAATGGTCTGACCGATTTCAAGGATATTATCGGCTTCAACATCCAGGCCGATGGCACGCGTGCCGTGCTGTTCGCCATCACGGCCGTGTTCCTGGCGCTGGCATTGATGCTGTCTTCGGCCATCGTCCGCTCGAAGTTCGGTAAGGTGCTTGTGGGCGTGCGCGACGCCGAAAGCCGCACGCGCTTTCTCGGCTATCGCGTCGAGCATATGAAGCTCTTCGTTTTCGTCGTATCGGCCATGATGGCCGGTATTGCCGGCGCGCTCTACGTGCCGCAGATCGGCATCATCAATCCCGGCGAGTTTGCGCCGGCCAATTCGATCGAAGTCGTCATCTGGACGGCCGTCGGCGGGAGAGCGACCCTGATCGGCCCGATCATCGGCGCCGTGCTGGTCAATGGCGGCAAGACCATCTTTACCGGGCTGTTTCCCGAGTTCTGGCTGTTTGCGCTTGGCGGCCTGTTCGTCGCGGTGACGTTGTTCCTGCCAAAGGGCATCGTCGGCACCATCGCGCAGTATCTCGGAAGGAAACATACGCCGGCAAGCCCACCGCCCAAGGCTGCGAAGGATGAAGCCCAACAGTCCGTGCAGGCTGCGGAGTAGGACCATGATCCCCGATATCAAACCCAACAGTATGCTCTATCTCAACAACGTCTCCGTTTCCTTCGATGGCTTCAAGGCTTTGAACTCGCTGTCGATCGTCATCGAGCCTGGCGAACTTCGCGCCATCATCGGACCGAACGGTGCCGGCAAGACGACGATGATGGACATCATCACCGGCAAGACGCGACCGGACGAGGGAGAAGTATTCTTCAATGGCCAGATCGACCTGACGAAGAAGGACGAGGCCGATATTGCCCAGCTCGGCATCGGCCGGAAATTCCAGAAGCCGACCGTCTTCGAAAGCCATACCGTCTGGGACAATCTCGAACTGGCACTCAACCGCAATCGCGGCGTCTTCGCGACGCTGTTCTACCGGCTGACGCCCGCCGATCGCGAGCGTATCGAGGAAATCCTGGAGACGGTGCGGCTTTCGCATCGGCGCGACGAGCTGGCGGCCAACCTTTCGCATGGCCAGAAGCAGTGGCTGGAGATCGGCATGCTGCTGGCGCAGGAGCCGAAGCTCCTGCTGGTCGACGAACCGGTGGCGGGAATGACGGATGCCGAGACGGCGGAAACCGCTGTGCTTTTGAAGGAAATCGCCAAGACGCGTTCGGTCGTCGTGGTCGAGCACGACATGGGCTTCATCCGCGATCTCGGCGTCAAGGTCACGTGTCTCGCCGAAGGATCTGTTCTGGCGGAAGGATCGATCGATTTCGTCAGCAGTGATCCGAGGGTAATCGAGAACTATCTGGGGCGGTAGGTGGTTTTGGGATGAGGGGGCGTGAGGGAAAAGGAAGAGAATTGAGATGCTGACAGTCGAAAACGCAAATCTGCATTATGGTGCCGCTCAGGCGCTGCGCGGCATCTCCATCAAGGCCGAGATGGGCAAGATCACCTGCGTCCTTGGGCGCAATGGCGTCGGCAAAAGCTCGCTCTTGCGTGCGGTCACCGGACAGCATGCCTTGTCGGCCGGCACGGTTGCGTTCAATGGTGTGACACTGAACGGCATGGCACCATTCGCGCGCGCCAAGCAGGGGATCGGTTATGTGCCGCAAGGCCGCGAGATCTTTCCGCTGCTGACGGTGAAGGAAAATCTCGAGACCGGTTATGCGCCGCTTTCCCGACGCGACCGCAGCATTCCTGATGATATCTACAGCCTGTTCCCGGTGCTGAAGTCCATGCTCTCGCGCCGCGGCGGCGATCTCTCCGGCGGCCAGCAGCAGCAGCTGGCGATCGGCCGCGCGATGGTGACGCGGCCGAAGATCCTGGTGCTGGATGAGCCGACCGAGGGCATCCAGCCGTCGATCATCAAGGATATCGGCCGCGCGATCCGCTATCTCAGGGATTCCACCGGCATGGCGATCCTGCTCGTCGAGCAATATCTCGATTTCTGCCGCGAGCTCGCCGATTACGTCTACATCATGGATCGTGGCGAGATCGTGCATGAAGGCCTGGCGGAGACACTGGATACGCCGGAGGCCCGGCGTCATCTGACCGTCTGAGGCGATTGCCTTTCTTTTTGGCTTTTGATGAAAAATGTGGCTGACATGGCTGATAATGGGCCGATATCGCGTGGCATCGCATAAGGCACAGAAATTGCTTGCGTTTGTTCTTTGCCGGGTTTCAATGGCTGCAGGGCTGGGCGTCAATCATGACGCGCAAAGGTCGTTGTAGCACTTTTAATCTGCTGCATAATTTTACCCTTAAATCGATGCCGATTTAGGGAATTATGCAGGGGCTTTGGCATGATGTGATGTGTGGAGAGGCAGATGGCAATGACGGCGGCAGGCACGAGACCGCAGAGGGCGCGTGGTCGCGGCCATCTTGCGGCCAAGTCGCTTGGCGGCCGCACGCGCCTTGCCGAGCTCTTTCAGGAGGGTGCGGCAAAGATCAGACTGCCGGAAACCTTCGACCATTCCATGGAAGCCGTCATTATCAACACCGCCGGCGGCCTGACCGGCGGCGACCGGATGGATTGGAGCGTCGTCGCCGGGCCGGGTACGCGCATTGATGTGACGACGCAGGCCTGTGAGAAGATCTACAAGGCTTCGGCGGGTACGGCCGAGGTGCTGACATCCATAAAGATTGGCGCCGGTGCGCGGGTCGATTGGCTGCCGCAGGAGACCATCCTCTTCGATCGTGCTTCGCTTTCGCGCGCGTTGACTGTAGAGCTTGACGGCACGGCCGAATTCCTTGCCGTCGAGGCGATCCTGCTTGGGCGGAAAGCCATGGGCGAGGCCATGGAGCAGGGATTGTTTCGCGATCGCTGGCGCATCCGCCGCGGCGAACGGCTGGTTCATGCCGAGGAGCTGCGCCTGGACGGCGATGTAGCCGCATTAACGGCCAAGGCGGCTGTCCTGAGCGGCCAGGTTGCCTTCGCGACCCTGCTTTATGTCGGTCCGCAGGCGGAAGCCTATCTCGGCCGTATCCGGCCGCTCCTCGAAACGCATATGGGAGGCGCCAGCCACTGGGGCGAGAAGCTCGTCGTGCGCCTTGCCGCCGCCGATGGTTTCGCGCTCAGAAAAATCCTCATCCCGATCATTTCCACCTTGCGCAATGGAGCGCCTGTGCCGAAAGTCTGGAACCTGTAAATTGAGCAAACAGCAATCACATAGGTAGGCGATGAACCTCACTCCGAGAGAAAAAGACAAGCTGCTGATTTCGATGGCGGCGATGGTGGCGCGGCGGCGGCTGGAGCGCGGCGTCAAGCTCAATCATCCCGAAGCCATCGCGCTGATCACGGACTTCGTAGTGGAAGGCGCCCGCGACGGCCGCGCCGTCGCCGAGCTCATGGAGGCCGGCGCCCATGTCATTACCCGCGATCAGGTGATGGAAGGTGTCGCCGAGATGATCCATGACGTTCAGGTCGAAGCGACGTTCCCCGACGGCACCAAGCTCGTGACCGTCCACGAGCCTATCCGGTGAGGTTGAAATGCTGGAACTGAGACCCAACTGCGAATGCTGCGACAAGAATTTACCGCCGGACAGCGAGGAGGCAATGATCTGCACGTTCGAGTGCACCTTCTGCGCCGATTGTGTCAATGCGGTGCTGGACGGCGTCTGCCCGAACTGCGGCGGTGATTTCGCGCGGCGTCCCATCCGCCCGGTGGCGCTGCTTGCCAAATATCCCGCTTCGACCAAGCGTGTTCTAAAAGCTGAGGGATGTGCGCCCATCCAGGCCGCATGAGGAGAGAACCATGATCCCAGGTGAAATCATCGCCGCGAGCGGCGACATCGAACTCAATGCCGGAGCGCCGACCGTGACGCTTGAGGTTTCCAATACCGGCGATCGGCCGGTGCAGGTCGGAAGCCACTATCACTTTGCCGAGACCAATGCCGGGCTTTCCTTCGACCGCGACAAGGCGAAGGGCATGCGGCTCGATATTCCCGCCGGAACCGCCGTGCGCTTCGAACCGGGACAGACACGCTCGGTGACGCTGATCCCACTGTCGGGCAAGCGCGAAGTCTACGGTTTCCGCCAGCTGGTCATGGGCAAGCTTTAGGGTAGGAGAAGCTCCATGCCGATGAAATCGCTTGCACCGGTTGCGGCCCTTGTCGCAGTCCTGACCTGCGGCCCAGTCTCTGCACAGCAGACCATGCACGAACCGAAGGTCGATTGTGCCAAGGCAGAGACACAGACGGACTTGAACGTTTGTGCTGTGCTCGAATTCGGTGAGGCCGACAAGGCACTGAACGCACAATATAAGAAGACGCGCGCAGCTATGGTCGCCATCGATGCGGATCTCGACAATAACATGAAGGGTGCCGAAAAGGCGCTCATCAAAGCGCAGCGCGCCTGGGTGGATTATCGCGACGGCGAGTGCGAGGCGCAGGGATTTCAGGCGCGGGGCGGCTCCATGGAGCCCATGCTTGTTTCCGGTTGCAAAGCTGATTTGACCAAGAAGCGAACCAAGGAATTGAAGGATCTCGCCGCTGGGCCGGAGGGCAATCAGTGAGCCTGAGGCGCGCAGTGATGATCGTCGGTAATGGTGAGATCGCGGCAGGCGCGGCGGATGTCATCGATGCTGCAGATCTCGTGATCCGCTTCAACGATTGTCGCTCGATGGGAGCAGGCGGCAGCCGCACCGATGTCGTCGCGGTCTGCAATACGGGCCAGCCGGCACGCGCCATGCTCGGCTCGGCCGAGTGGCGCAGGAGCCCCGCCGTTGCCTCCTCGTCTGAAGTCTGGAGCGTGCGCGATCCAAGAAAATTCGCCGCACTGCGCGCACCGCTGGCAATTTCGCATCCGGAACTCGACGATTTCTGCGACGATTATACCGATCAGTTCGCTGCCTTTTGCCAGGCGACCGGCAAGCGGCATGTCGTGATCGATCAATCCGTTCACGAAGGCGTGGACGCGGCGCTGGCGGGTTACGATCCAGGCTCCTATGTGGTGCCGAGCAGCGGCATAATCGTGATTGCCGATGTGCTGTTGCGCCATCCCGACGATGATATCGCCATTACCGGTTTCAGCCACACGGGCTGGGAAGAACATCCCTTTGCCGCCGAAAAACGGCTGGCGGAGGCTTACATATCCCTCGGCCGCCTGCGGCGCCTTGCCGACACGAACCTCATCTCTGCCTCCCAAGGAGACTGACCCATGCCCTACAAGATTTCCCGCGCCGCCTATGCCAGCATGTTCGGACCGACCGTCGGCGACAAGGTTCGGCTGGCCGATACCGAATTGTTCATCGAGGTGGAGAAGGATTTCACCACCTATGGCGAGGAAGTGAAGTTCGGCGGCGGCAAGGTCATTCGCGATGGCATGGGCCAGAGCCAGGTGACGCGCGCCAACGGGGCCGTCGATACCGTCATCACCAATGCGCTGATCTTGGACCACTGGGGCATCGTGAAAGCGGATATCGGCTTGAAGGAGGGCCGCATCGTCGCGATCGGCAAGGCCGGTAATCCGGATATGCAGCCCGATGTCAACATCATCGTCGGACCGGGCACGGAAGCGATCGCGGGCGAGGGCAAGATCGTCACCGCCGGCGGCATGGACAGTCATATCCATTTCATCTGCCCGCAGCAGATCGATGAAGCCCTGATGTCTGGTATCACCACCATGCTCGGCGGCGGTACCGGCCCGGCCCATGGAACGCTGGCAACGACCTGCACGCCCGGCCCCTGGCATCTGGCGCGCATGATCGAAGCCTTCGACGCTTTCCCGATGAATATCGGCCTCTCGGCCAAGGGCAATGCGTCTTTGCCCGCCGCCTTGGAGGAGATGGTGCTCGGCGGCGCCTGCTCACTCAAATTGCATGAGGACTGGGGCACGACGCCGGCGGCGATCGACTGCTGCCTCAGCGTTGCCGATGAATACGACGTTCAGGTGATGATCCACACGGATACCTTGAACGAAAGCGGCTTCGTCGAGGATACGATCGGCGCCATCAAGGGTCGCACGATCCATGCATTCCATACCGAGGGCGCAGGCGGCGGGCACGCGCCCGATATCATCAAAATCTGCGGCCAGTCGAACGTCATCCCGTCTTCGACCAATCCGACGCGTCCCTATACGGTTAACACGATCGCCGAGCATCTGGACATGCTGATGGTCTGCCATCACCTGTCGCCGTCGATCCCGGAGGATATCGCCTTCGCCGAAAGCCGAATCCGCAAGGAGACGATCGCTGCGGAGGATATTCTCCACGATATCGGCGCCTTCTCGATCATTTCATCCGACAGCCAGGCCATGGGCCGTGTCGGCGAAGTGGCGATCCGCACCTGGCAGACCGCCGACAAGATGAAGCGCCAGCGCGGCCGTCTGGCGCAGGAGATTGGCGACAACGACAATTTCCGGGTGAAGCGCTACATCGCCAAATATACGATCAATCCGGCGATTGCGCATGGCGTCAGCCATGAGGTCGGTTCGATCGAAGTCGGCAAGCGCGCCGATCTGGTATTTTGGAATCCGGCCTTTTTCGGCGTGAAGCCGGAGATGGTGTTGCTCGGCGGGTCCATTGCCGCGGCGCCCATGGGTGATCCGAATGCCTCGATCCCGACGCCGCAGCCGATGCATTACCGGCCGATGTTCGGCGCGTATGGCAAGAATCGGACGAACTCCTCCGTGACCTTCGTTTCGCAGGCTGCTTTCGATGCCGGGCTTGCCGGCAAGCTCGGCATCGCCAAGGCGCTGCTGCCCGTCAGAAACACGCGCGGCGGCATCTCCAAGGCATCGATGATCCATAACAGCCTAACGCCGCATATCGAGGTGGATCCGGAAACCTATGAAGTGCGCGCCGATGGCAAGCTGCTGACCTGCGAGCCGGCGACGGTGCTGCCGATGGCGCAGCGCTATTTCCTGTTCTGAGGACATTTCCAAGCTTGATTGCCGGCGAGTGTGAGAAAGCCCCGGTTTCGGGGTTTTTCCGATGCTGCGCGCCGAATGCGGTTTTGCCGAAAGCGTGGTGTGGCGGTGCCGGCGCCTCGCATTTCCATCGGCAACCCTGATTTTGCAGATCAGCGCTCTTGGTTGTTCACAACTTGGGAAATGCAACGCATTTTAATCATTACATTAAAGACCTGGAAGCGCCTTCACCCCTATCTCACATGATCGAAACGGTAGGCTGAGGAAGGTGAATCGCATGAAACGATGGATTTCGCTGCAGGCCGAGCTCGGTAACTTTCAGCAGCGACGTGCGATTTTTATTTTCGCGCTTAAGATGAGTTTTGTCGCCGTCATCATGTCGCTTGCCATCATCCTGGCGATGCTTTTCCTGCTGCAATGGTTCGATCTTCTGCCGTTGCCGATTCTGGAGGCAATGCGCTTCGGCGTTCTTCTGGCATGGATTATCGGCGGCACAGTTTCCGGCGCTGTGGCAGTGCTGGCGGGCTTTTCGATTCACAGGCTTGCGGTCTCCCGCGCCGAGTTCGAACGGCTGAGCCGTACCGACATGCTGTCCGGCCTCCTCAACCGCCGCGCTTTCACCGAGGCGCTGGATACGGCTGCAGACGGCGCTTCGCTTGTTATCTTCGATCTCGACCGGTTCAAGGCAATCAACGATCGCTTCGGACACGCATCCGGCGACGCCGTAATCGTTGCGGTGTCGCAGATACTTTCCGACGCCTTTACGGGAGATGACGTGATCGCCCGGCTCGGCGGCGAAGAATTCGGCGCGATCATTTATGGTGGCGACACTGCCGCGCGCATTGCGCGCATCGAAGAAATCAAGGAACGGATTGCCGAACACCCAATCGTCGTCGACGGCGGCTCGGTGAAGATCACCATGTCCGCCGGGATTGCCGACATCACCAGGGATCGCAAGACGGAGACCGTCTATGCCGCGGCCGACAAGGCCCTTTATCTTGCCAAAACGCTCGGCCGCAATCGTGTCATGCACGAGCGCGAGCGACTGTCGCAGGTCTGGCATCGCTGCGCGACCGAGCACGAGCAGGAAGCGACGACCGATCCCCGGGAGCTGCAGCGCTACGTGCAGCGGATGTAGCACATAGGCGTGTCATTGATGCTTGCACAGCGGATGACTATTTTGCATGGTCTGACAAACTCATAATTTGGAACCGACATGCAACGCGTCACCTCCTATCTGCCGGCCGGCACTCCTTCTTCCAATCCGATCGATCGTGTCGTCCTGCCGCATGATCTCAGGCATCTTCGCCGCAAGCTGCTGCATCTCGAAAATGGCGACATGGTCATGCTCGACCTCAAGGAGCCGGTGCTGTTTGCGAGCGGCGATCTGCTGGTGCGCGAGGATGGCGAGCTGATCGAAATCGTCGCGGCGGACGAAAAGCTTTTCGAGATTCGCCCGCGCGACCGCAGGCATCTGATCGAGCTCGCCTGGCATCTCGGTAACCGGCATCTGTCCGCGCAGATCGAGGAAGAGCGCATCCTGATCCTGCGCGATCATGTGATCCGCTCCATGCTCGAAGGATTGGGCGCAGTTGTGACCGAGGTGAGCGAGCCTTTCCAGCCTGCCCGCGGCGCCTATCACTCCCATGGCGGCCATTCGCACGGGCACGGGCACAATCACGATCATGGGCATGATCATCATGATCACGCGCACGATTGAACGTCGATGGACATTGCGGTGACGGATGATCGCGACGATCTGCAGGCGCTCCTGCGGCTGATGGCCTGGCTATCGCCGGCGTTTCCGGTGGGGTCCTTCGCCTATTCCGGTGGTCTCGAGCGTGCCGTACACGACGGTCTGGTGGCAGACAGTGCCGGGCTCGGAGACTGGATTTCCACGCTCATGCAGAATGGTTCGGTGTGGAATGACGTGGTCCTGCTGGTCGAGGCGCATCGGGCGGGCGCGGATGCGCAGCGGCTCGCAGCAGTCGCGGAGCTGGCCGAAGCGCTGGCAGGCTCGAAGGAGCGGCACGATGAGACCCTGTTGCTTGGAAATGCCTTTCTTTCTGCCGCTGCCGCCTGGCCGCAGGAGATTTTTTCCATGCTTCCAGCAAGGATCGCTTACCCTGTTGCGGTCGGTGCAATCGCGGGTGCTCATGGCATCCCGGCAGAAAAGGCCGCCGCCGCTTTCCTGCATGCGCTGGCCTCGCAGATGGTGTCGGCCGGCATCCGGCTCGGTGTCGGCGGGCAGAAGGATGGCGTTGCCATCCTTGCGCGGCTGGAGGGTTTCTTTGCCGCTATGGCGCGACGGGTGGCGCAATCCAGCCTCGATGATCTCGGCTCAGCGAGCGTGCAGGCTGACATAGCGAGCTTGCGTCATGAAACCCAGGGCACGCGGCTCTTCCGTTCATGATGCGCTGTTGGGGAAATATCATGATCCTGGCGTCACTACGTCATTCGCCGCTGTGCGGCGGCCGAACGCTTCGTTATGCTAGAGCAATTCCAGGAAAAGTGCGCCGCGGTTTTCCGTCCGGAATTGCGAGAAAACATAGAAATAGAGCGGTTCACAGATTCCTTGAAAAGCTGAACCGCTCTAGCGCCTTATCGGAGTTGCGAGCATGAAATCGAGACATGGACCCTTGCGCGTCGGCATCGGCGGCCCCGTCGGATCCGGCAAGACGGCGCTGACCGAGAAGCTGTGCAAGGCGATGCGTGACGACTATTCCGTCGCCGTCGTGACAAACGACATCTATACGACGGAGGATGCCGAGGCGCTGGTGCGGATGCAGGCACTGACCTCGGACCGCATTGTCGGAGTCGAGACCGGTGGCTGTCCGCACACCGCGATCCGTGAGGACGCGACGATCAATCTGCAAGCCATTGCCGGCCTGAACGAGCGGCTTCCCGATCTCGACGTGGTCTTCATCGAATCCGGCGGCGACAATCTGGCGGCGACCTTCTCGCCCGACCTCGCCGACATTACCATCTATGTGATCTCGGTGTGCCAGGGTGAGGAAATCCCGCGCAAGGGTGGCCCCGGCATCACCAAATCGGACCTTCTCGTCATCAACAAGAAGGATCTGGCGCCTTTCGTCGACGTGGATCTCGAGGTGATGGATCGCGATGCCACCCGCATGCGCCAGGCTCGGCCCTTTGTGTTTTCCGACATGAAGCGGGGCGATGGCGTCAGCACGATCGTCAGCTTCCTCAAAGAACAGGGCGGTCTTTAATCCGCCCTGTCATTATCCACACATCTGCCGAGCCTGTTCTATTCAGCCGCGAAGGGCGGCAGTTTCAGCACATTCGTGCCCACCGACCTGTTTCTTCCATCCTTGTTTTCGATGGCCTCCAGCCGCTCTTCTAGATTGGTGAGCGACTGGCGGTTTTCGTTGACAGCGACGGCCAGACCTTCCTTGGTCACGACTTCGTCGTCCGCATCCTTGCTTCCGACAAGCCTGCCGAAGAGGTAGCCGAGCAGGCGCGACAGGTCGTCCATAATCAGGAAGAACGACGGCACGACCACCAGGCTGAGTACCGTCGACACGATGATGCCGCCGATCACCGCAATCGCCATTGGCGCGCGGAAGGAGCCGCCTTCGCCGACACCGAGGGCCGATGGCAGCATGCCGGCCGACATGGCGATCGAGGTCATGATGATCGGGCGGGCTCGCTTACGGCCGGCTTCGACGACGGCCTCCAGCCTCGGCATGCCCTGATGCATCATCTCGATGGCGAAATCGACCAGCAGGATGGCGTTCTTCGTCACGATACCCATCAGCATCAGAATGCCGATCATAACGGGCATCGAAAGCGCGTTGCCGGTCATGATCAAGGCCAGCGCCACGCCGCCGATCGCCAAAGGCAACGACAGCAGAATGGTGAAGGGCTGGATCACATCCTTGAACAGCAGGATCAGCACGGTCAGGACGAGGAGAAGGCCGAGCAGCATGGCATTGCCGAAGCTCTGCTGCATTTCCTTCTGGACCTTGGTGTCACCGCTTTCCGCCAGATGAACGGTTGCCGGTATCTGGGCGCTGTTGACGATATTGAGGAAGTGTTCCGACGCCGTATCCAGCGCCACGCCCTGCGGCAGGTCGGCGCCGATGGCGACGACGCGGTAGCGGTTGTTGCGCTTGATGGAGGAGAGGCCCTCCGAATAGTCGACGTCGGCGACACTCGACAGCGGCACCGTCGTACCGGACGCGGTCTTGATGCGCAGCGCCCGGATCGCCGCCAGGTCGCGACGCATGCCGAGCGAGGCCTGCACGCGGATCGGAATCTGGCGGTCGTCGAGCGAGATCTTCGCAAGCGAAGCGTCGATATCGCCGATGGTTGCGACGCGGATCGTGTCTGAAATCGTCTGCGGCGTGATGCCGAGGCGCGCCGCCTCATCCTTGCGCGGATAGATCTGCAGCTCCGGGCGGGGCAGGGCGCCGTCGGCGCTGACGTTAGCGAGCGCCGGATCGGTGCGCAGCTTGGCCTCCAGAATGCCCACAGCCTGGTTCAGATCCTTCTCGCTGCGGGAGAGGAAGTTATAGGTCAGGTCGCGGTCGCCACGGTCGTTCAGCTTGGTGATGCGGACGTCGGGGATCGAGCGAAGCTTCGCAAAGACTTCCTTTTCCACGTCCCACTGCGGGCGCACACGGCCGTGCACGGCGACCTTCGGCAGATATGGACCGATGCCGGGTATGGAGCCAAGAACGTCGTTCACCAGCTTCTTCATCAGCGACTGGTCGAGCTTGCCGAGCGTCAGCGTCACGGTGGCGCGGCGCAGTTCCAGGTCGCCCTTCGGCGAAGCGCCACCCAGAACGAAGACGTTTTCAACGCCATCGATGTCCTTGACGCGCCGGTAGATCTCGTTGGTCGCCTGTTCCGTATCGTCCAGCCGTGCGTTCGGCGGCAGTTCGGCCGAGAGAACGATGCGCGAGGAATCGTCAGGGGGAATGAAGCTGCCGGGGACGAACATCACCAGCGCCACGACGGAGGCGATTGAGAAGGCGAAGGCGGCAAGCAGCGTCGGATAGCGCGTGTACCAGCGCTTCGTCGTCTGCCGCACCAGCCAGCTGTAGCCGCGCATGAAACGGCCGTCATTGTCATGATGATCGTCGACACCGTCTTCGGCGCGCATCAGATAGGCGGCCATCATCGGCGTAATCAGGCGCGCCACCAGCAGCGAGAAGAACACCGAGAAGGCGACCGTCAGGCCGAACTGGATGAAATACTGGCCGGGGATACCCGGCATGAAGGAGACCGGCACGAAGACCGCGATGATGGTAAAGGTCGTCGCGATGACGGCAAGGCCGATTTCATCGGCGGCATCGATGGCGGCGCGGTAAGGCGTCTTGCCCATCTTGATGTGGCGGGCGATGTTTTCGATCTCGACGATGGCGTCATCGACGAGAATACCGGTTGCCAGCGTCAATGCCAGGAAGCTTACGAGGTTCAGCGAGAAGCCGATCTGGTGCATGATCCAGAAGGTCGGGATCGCAGACAGCGGCAGCGCCACCGCCGAAATCAGCGTCGCGCGCCAGTTCCGCAGGAACAGGAAAACGACGATGACGGCCAGTACCGCACCCTCGATCAGCGTGTGCATCGCCGATTCGTAGTTGCCATAGGTATAGTAGACGGCGTCGTCGATCATCTCGATCGAAACGTTCGGGTTTTCGGCCCGCACCTTGTCGAGCGTGTCGCCCACCGTCTTGGCGACCGTCACTTCGCTGGCGCCCTTGGCGCGGAAGACGCCGAAGGTGACGACGGGCGTGCTGTTGAAGCGGGAGAAGGATTTCGGTTCCTGATAGGTATCCTTGATCGCGCCGAGATCGGAAAGCTTGACGAAGCGGCCGTTGGTGAGCGCGATCGTCGTATCTGCGAGCTGGGCGACATTGCGGGCATCGCCGAGCACGCGGATCGCCTGCTCGCTGCCGGCCACCTGGCCGCGGCCGGAGCCGAGGTCGATATTGGTGCTGCGCAGCTGCTGGCTCACGGAAAGCGCCGTTATGCCGTAGGCATTCAGCTTGTTCGGATCGAGCTCGATGCGCACTTCACGGTCGGCGCCGCCGTAACGGTCGACACGGCCGATACCCGCCTGACCCTGCAGGGCACGCTTGACCGTGTCATCCACGAACCAGGACAGCTCTTCCAGCGTCATGTTCGGAGAAGAAACAGCAAAGCTCTGGATCGCCTGTCCTTCGACATCGACCTTGGAGACGATGGGCTCATCGATCGTCGAGGGCAGGTTGCCGCGGATGCGGTCGATGGCGTCCTTGGTATCCTGAACCGCCTGCTGCGTCGGCACTTCCAGGCGGAAGATGACGACGGTCTGCGATTGACCGTCCGTGACGGTCGACTGGATCTCGTCGATGCCGTTGATGCTGGCGACGGCGTCTTCGATCTCCTTCGTCACCTGCATTTCGAGTTCGGCCGGGGAGGCGCCGCTCTGCGTCACGGTGACGTTGACGACAGGCACGTCGATATTCGGGAACCGGGTGATGGGCAGATTGAAGAAGGCGTGCGCGCCCACCACCATCAGCAGGAAGAAGCCGAGGAGCGGGGCGACCGGATTTCGGATTGACCAGGCGGAGAAGTTCATCTTGCCGTTCTCGCTCAGTTGGAGGCTTGCGACGCATCACGCACGGGCGTGATATGGTCGCCGTCGCGAACATAGGCACCGGCCTTGGCGACGACCTCGTCGCCGGCCTTGAGGCCCTTGAGGATCTCGACATAGCCTGCGTCCTGAATGCCGGTTTCGACAGTCACGAACTTGACCACGCCGTTCTCGACCTTGCGGGCGGAGGAGCCGTTTTCCTCGCTGTTGACTGCCGTCAGCGGCAGAGCGACGCCATCCTCCTGGCGAATGATGATCTCGGCGCTGCCATACATGCCGGCCCGCGCCTTCTCGCCATCGTCGATCGAGATATGGACCGCGCCGAGGCGGGTGACGGAATCCACGATCGGGGCGACGAGGCGGACGGTTCCGGTAAGCTTCTCGCGGCTGCCGGAGAGGGCGATGAAAGCCTTCTGGCCGATAACGATCTTGGTGATATCGCTTTCGGACACATCGACGACCAGTTCGAGCCGGCTGTCGCGGATGATGGTGAAGAGCGGGTCGCCGCTGCCATTGGCGATGGCACCGATGCGGGCGTTGCGCGAGGCGACGGTGCCGGCGACGGGCGTCTTGATGCCAGTGCGGGCAAGCTTCAGGTCGGTGTCGGCGATCTGGCTGTCGGTGACCTTAAGATCGGCTTCGGCAACGGCGATTGCCTGTTCGGCCGAGACCACGCGCGCCTTGTTGGCGGCAGCGGCGGCGTTGGCCTGCTCGACCGAGGAGGTCGACATTGTGCCCTTGGCTCCCATGGTGACGGCGCGGACGCGCTGCAATTCCGCCTCTTCGGCATTGGCGCGCGCCTCGGTCAATTGCGCGCGCAGCTGCGCAAGGCTCGCCTCGCCCTTTGCCCTTGTCGCCTGCATCTGGCTCTTCTGAAGGACCAATGCATCGTCGTTCAGCGTAGCAAGCGTGCTGTCCGCCTCGACTTTGTCGCCGACATCGGCATTGAGCGAGCGGATCGAGAGGCCATCCACCTGCGGCTGAATGTAAACATCCTCGACGGCCTTCACCGTGCCGGTCGCAACGACCTTGTCGGTCAGGTGGCGCATCGTGGCTGTGGTGATGACGATCGCCGGCAGGTTCTGCTTCGGCGTCGTGACGGCGGATTGCTCGGCCAGCGCGGCCGGCGCCGCCAGCAGGGAAAGCAGGATGGCGGTCGTGCTCAGAAGTCTAAACGGCGTGAGAGCCATGCGTCCAGTTCCAGTTCAGCGTTTGGTAAATGGATTTCGCTGTTTCCGTCGCGAATACGGGGATCGATGCATGCGTGCCGGCTTCTCCGGCGGATTACTGCATAATTCCTTGAATCGAATCGATTTAAGGAACAGCGGCCTTGCGCATCATATTTGACGTGCGGCGCTGTAATATCCGTCTGTCATGCCTTGCAGGCCCCTCATCCTAAAATCGCTCCTCTAGATGGGAGCGGTTTTCAATTTACGCAAGATCACGAGAAAATGATTTCGCGGGTATTTCTATCCTTTGCAACCCTGCAAAGCAATCACGGCATTGTGATGTCAGCATTCGAATAGTTGATAGTCGAGGGCTTTTCCGCCAAGTTTTGCGAGAAAGCCAGCCTTTTGTTGCTGCTGTTACAAAATGAAAAAAACGCGCGGAGCCTGAAACCCCGCGCGTTCAAGTCTTTACGAGTACTCCGAACTTATTTCAGAGCAGCGTCCGTGATCTCGTGCGTGAAGGCGCCTGACGGCTTCTTGTTGATGATCTTCTGGTCAAGCAGTGCTTCGACCGTGCGGTCGTAAAGCTTCATGTCGAGCTTGCCATTGCCGATCAGCTTGGCGACTTCGCCGGCCATGCGCTTTTGATGGTTTTCATCCTGGCCGCCATTGTCCATGACGATTTCGGCGGCTTCGTCCGGATGCTCGACGGCATATTTCCAGCCCTTCATCGAAGCGCGGACGAATTTCACCATGTCAGCCTTGAACTTTGCATCCTTCAGCTTGTCTTCCTTGACATAGAGGCCGTCTTCCAAGAGGTCGTTGCCGAGCTTGCTATAGTTGAAGACGGTCAGGTCTTCGGCCTTGAAGCCGGCATCGATCGCCTGCCAGTATTCGTTATAGGTCATGACGGAGATGCAGTCGGCCTGCTTCTGGACGAGCGGCTGAACGTCGAAGCTCTGCTTAAGCACGTTGACGCCGTCCTTGCCGCCGTCGGTCTTCAGGCCGAGCTTATGCATCCAGGCGAAGAAGGGATATTCGTTGCCGTAAAACCAGACGCCGAGCGTATGACCCTTGAAGTCCTTTTCCGTCTTGACCGGGCCATCCTTGGGGCAGATCAATTCCAGGCCTGATTTGTCGAAGGGCTGGGCGATGTTCACGAGCGGCACACCCTTCTCGCGGGCAACCAGCGCTCCACCCATCCAGTCGACGATGATATCGGCGCCGCCGCCGGCGATGACCTGTTCCGGTGCGATATCAGGGCCGCCCGGCTTGATGTCGACGTCGAGGCCTTCCTCCTTGTAGAAGCCCTTGTCCTTGGCGACGAAATAGCCTGCGAACTGACCCTGAGCCACCCATTTCAGCTGCAAGGTCAGCTTGTCGGCGGCCATCGCGGCCTGCGTGGCAGCCAGCGTCATCGTGCCTGCCATCAATGCGAACATCAGTTTTTTCATGTTCTTTACCCTTTTCCCTCTGAAGTTATGCCTTGATCCCCTGGAAGGGACCCCGGATTACGTCTGCCCACCGCGGATAGACGGATGCCAGAACGTCACCATTCTCTCGACAATGGCGACGATACCGTAGAAAACGGAGCCTGCAACCGCGGCAATCGCGATCTCGGCCCAGACCATGTCGAGGTTCAGCCGACCGTTTTCGGTCGAGATGCGGAAGCCCATGCCCGACATAGGGGTGCCGAAGAACTCCGCCACGATGGCACCGATCAGGGCCAAGGTCGAGTTGATCTTCAGCGCATTGAAAATAAAGGGAGCGGCGGCCGGCAGGCGTAGCTTGAGCAGCGTCTGCCAGTAGCTCGATGCATAGGTGCGCATCAAGTCGCGCTCCATGTTGCCGGCAGCGGCAAGGCCCGCCACCGTGTTCACCAGCATCGGGAAGAACGTCATGACGACGACGACGGCGGCCTTCGATTGCCAATCGAAGCCGAACCACATGACCATGATCGGAGCAATGCCGATGATCGGCAGAGCGGAGACGAGGTTGCCGATCGGCAGCAGGCCGCGCCGCAGGAAGGCGAAGCGGTCGGCGAGGATGGCGACGACGAAGCCGCTGGAGCACCCGATGATATAGCCGATCAGAACCGATCGGAAGATCGTCTGCTGAACATCCGTCCAGAGGATCGAGATGGAGCCGGCAATACGGGCGCCGATGGCGCTTGGCGGCGGCAGCAGGATGAAAGGAATACCGGCCCCGCGCGTCACCGCTTCCCAGATGATGATGATCCAGACGCCGAAGATCACGGGGATCAGCAACCGTAATGTATAGCTGTCGGCGGTCGATTTCACCCGGATGGCCGACAGGATGGAAACGCAACGCCAGGCGAGCAGCCACGCCGCGGCGAGGAGGATAAAGAATGATGCAGCCGCGCTGCCCTCATTGCCCGATATTCCAGCCAGCAACAGCCAGGCGACCGCGTGCGCGGCGAAGAAGAGGATCGCCGCGCAGAGGGCTGCAGATAGGTTCATGAAGGAAATGGCGGCTGCGGCGGCGATGAGAATGAAAATGACGAAGGTGGTGCCGCTGCTGAAGGGCGTGGCGGCATCGGCTGCGAGCGGCGGCAGCACAGGGAGGGCCGCAAGGCAGAGAAGGAGGGAGAGCGTACCCTGCCACGACGAATGAAAATTCCTCATGCCGCGCGGCCCCCCATGGCACGATCGACGATACGCGCCGCGATGCTGACGGCAGCAATCAATCCGGCCGCCAGGATCGAGCCGGCGACGAGCGTCGCCCATATATCGATTGTCAGGCTTTGATACGAGCCTGCGAGGAGCTTGGCGCCAATGCCAGCGACCGCACCCGTCGGCAGTTCGCCAACGATCGTGCCGGTGAGGCTCGCGGCGATCGCGACCTTCATCGAGGTGAAGAGGAAGGGGATCGATGCGGGCACGCGCAATTTCCAGAAGGTCTGCATGGCGCTGGCATTATAGGTGCGCATCAGGTCGAGATGCATGACCTCCGGCGATCGCAATCCCTTGACCATGCCGACGGCGACGGGGAAGAAGGAGAGATAGGTCGAGACCAGCGCCTTGGGAATAAGGCCGGTAACGCCGATCGAACCCAGCACGACAACGACCATAGGCGCGATCGCAAGGATCGGTATGGTCTGCGAAGCGATGATCCACGGCATCAGGCTTCGGTCCAGGGCGACCACATGCACGATGCCGACTGCGATCAGGATGCCGAGAACGGTACCGAAGGCGAAGCCGACAGCCGTCGAAGACAGGGTGACCCAGGCATTGTAGACGAGGCTGCGGCTGCTCGTGGGAGCGCGAAGGAAGGTGTTGTCGAAGACATTCTGCGCCACCTGATGTGGCGCGGGCAGGATCGGCTTCGGCTGCGACAGCGTCTTGCCGATGAATTCCGTCGTCGTCGGGGTGACGTTGCCGCGCCGGTCGAGATCGCGCTGGAACGGTGCGTTGAGGATGACCGCGAAGACATACCACAGGACCAGGATCGCCAGGACGATGGTCGTAATCGGCAGGAACTTGTGCTTGAAGAACCGTTCCCTTTCCATGGTCATGCCCTTCCTTGCGCGGGAAGCAGCATGAGGATCATGGCGACGATGCCAAGACCCACGCCGGCAAGCTGCTGCAGGCTCAGCCGTTCGCCGAAGACGATGAAGGCGATAACATTGACGACGACGAGCTGGGCGATGGAGGAGGCGGAGATCGCCAGGCCAAGCCCACCTTCACGCATCAGCCGCACCATCATCAGATTGCCGACGCAATAGAGCGCGAGCGACAGGATCAAGACCAACATGTTGTTGTTGGCGATATAGGCGCGCGAAGCTGTGGCAGCACCGATGAAGATCGCCATTGCGCCGACAAGCCAGAGGAGGAATTGTGCGTTCATGATCTGATCCTATTCCTCGTAGCTATGTCCGGCCCGCAAGCCTTCCCGGACGCGGTGGGCGATTTCGAGGAATTCCGGCGTTTCGCGAATGTCGAGCGGCCGCTCCGTCGGTAGCGTCGATTCGATGACATCGGTCACGCGACCCGGACGCGGCGACATGACCACGATCTTCGTCGAGAGATAGACTGCTTCCGGTATGGAGTGGGTGACAAAGCAAATTGTCTTGTTCGTCTGCTTCCAGAGTTTCAGAAGCTGTTCGTTCAGATGATCGCGGACAATTTCGTCCAGTGCGCCGAAGGGTTCGTCCATCAGCAGCAGATCGGCGTCGAAGGCGAGCGCTCGGGCGATCGAAGCGCGCTGCTGCATGCCGCCGGACAGCTGCCAGGGAAACTTATGTTCGAAGCCTTTGAGGTTCACCAGTTCCAGCGTTCGGGCGATGCGCTTGGCCTGCTCTTGCCCGTCATAACCCATGATTTCGAGCGGTAGAGCGATGTTCTTTTCGATCGTGCGCCAGGGATAGAGTGCCGCGGCCTGGAAGACATAGCCATAGGCGCGGGTCTTGCGTGCTTCCTCCGGCGACATGCCGTTGACGCTGATATCGCCTGAACTCTTTCGCTCGAGATCGGCAATCACCCGCAGGAAGGTGGTCTTTCCACAGCCGGAGGGGCCGATGAAGGAGACGAAATCACCCTTGCGGACGTCGAGATCGACATTGCTCAGCGCATGCACCGGCCCGTCATTCGTATCGTAGGTGAGACAGAGATTCCGCGCGGAGACGACGGAGGAAGCGGATGACGTCATTAACACCTACCAGTCCTGATTTCGCCGCATGGTTGGGGCGGATTGCGTGTTATCCTGCTTGGCATTGCTGCAGCTTTGAGAGGCGAGGACGCCTTGCTGCTGGATCCAGGGGAGCAATGCCATGAGTCTGTCATCGAAGCCCACCTGCCATATCGTGCGGCCCGGCAACACCTATGCCGGAAAACAGGGCCTCAACTATTTCGAAGGGATTGCCGCCGAGACAGTGGGCTCGACGGGGATCTGCATGCATCTCCTGACGATACCGCCGGGCGCCCGCGCCAAGGCGCATCTTCATGCCTCGCACGAGACGGCGATTTACGCCATTTCCGGCGAGACGCATTGCTGGTTCGGCGACGAGCTGGAAGAGCATGTCGTCGTGCGTGAGGGAGAGATGTTCTATATTCCGGCCGGCGTCCCGCATCTTCCCGCGAACTTGAGCGATCGGCCGGCAACAGCGGTCATCGCCCGCACCGATCCGAACGAGCAGGAAAGCGTCGTCCTGCTGCCGGATCTGGAGCGGTATGTGCCGCGGTAGAGCCATTTTGCTTTTCTTCGAATAGCGAAAACGCTCCATCTTTTTGTTTTTGCGCAATTCCGGACGGAAAACCGCTACGCACTTTTCCTGGAATTGCTCTAGGTGGCCGATGAGCCGAAGCGCCGTGCCCAAGCCTTATACCCCGCTGGCGGGGATGCCGCTGCGCTGCACCTTGCGCGGCGCGGTGACCTCTTTCCAGGTCGAAAGTGCCCGGTTGACGGCAGTGAAGGGATCGCGCCTGACGAACTCGCCATGGCCCTCCTTCGTCTTCACCGTGCCTTCCTCGATGGCGACGACGCCTCGCGTCAGAGTATAGCGCGGCAGGCCGGTGACTTCCTTGCCCTCGAAGACGTTGTAGTCGATCGCCGACTGCTGCGTCTTGGCGGTGATGGTCTTCGAGCGCTTCGGATCCCAGACGACGATATCGGCATCGGCACCGACGAGGATCGCGCCCTTCTTCGGATAGACGTTAAGGATCTTGGCGATGTTGGTGGAGGTGACGGCGACGAATTCGTTCATCGTCAGGCGGCCGGTGCTGACGCCATGGGTCCAGAGCATCGGCATGCGGTCTTCGAGTCCCCCGGTCCCGTTCGGGATCTTGGTGAAGTCGTTGAGACCGAAGCGCTTCTGCTCGGTCGTGAACGCACAGTGGTCAGTCGCGACCACCTGCAGCGAGCCGGAGGCGAGGCCGGCCCAGAGGCTGTCCTGATGCTGCTTGTTGCGGAAGGGGGGCGACATGACGCGGCGGGCGGCATGATCCCAATCCGCATTGGCATATTCGCTTTCGTCGAGAGTCAGGTGCTGGATCAGCGGCTCGCCATAGACGCGCATGCCCTTCTGGCGGGCGCGGCGGATGGCTTCATGCGCCTGTTCGCAGGAGGTATGGACGATATAGACGGGCGAGCCCGCCATGTCGGCGATCATGATGGCACGGTTCGTTGCCTCGCCTTCGACCTCCGCAGGGCGGGAATAGGCATGCGCTTCCGGGCCGTTATTGCCTTCGGCCAGCAGTTTTGCCTGCATCTGCGCGACCACGTCGCCGTTTTCGGCGTGAACGAGCGGCAATGCGCCGAGCTCGGCGCAGCGCTGGAAGGAGGAGAACATCTCGTCGTCATCCACCATCAGCGCGCCCTTATAGGCCATGAAGTGCTTGAAGGTGTTGATGCCCTTGTCGCGGACGATAGCCTCCATCTCGTTGAAGACCTGCTCGCCCCACCAGGTGATCGCCATGTGGAAGGAATAGTCGCAATTCGCGCGGGTGGACTTGTTGTCCCACATGGTCAGCGCTTCGAGCAGCGACTGGCCGGGCGAGGGGAGCGCAAAATCCACCACCATCGTCGTGCCGCCGGCAAGGGCCGCACGCGTGCCGCTTTCGAAATCGTCGGAGGAATAGGTGCCCATGAACGGCATTTCGAGATGCGTGTGCGGATCGATGCCGCCGGGCATGACATAGCAGCCGGAAGCATCGAGCACTTCATTGCCCGAAAGATTCTGCCCGATTTCGACGATCTTGCCGCCTTCGATCTTCACATCCGCCTTATAGGTCAGGTCGGCCGTGACGATGGTTCCACCCTTGATGACTGTGCTCATGGTGTATGCTCCAGATGTGTTAGGTTCCGATGCTGGAATCGTGGCGGTCACGCCACGATTTCGGCCGTCTCGACGACTGCGTGGAACAGCACATCCGCGCCGGCGGTCGCCCATTCCTTTGAGATTTCTTCGGCCTCGTTGTGCGAGAGGCCGCCGACGCAGGGGCACATGACCATCGTGGCGGGGGCGACCTTGGCGGCCCAGCAGGCATCGTGACCGGCGCCGGAGATGATGTTCATGTGGCTGTAGCCGAGTTTTTCAGCCGCATTGCGCACCGAGGTGACGAGCTTGGGGTCGAAGGTCACCGGCTCGAAATGGCCAATGGCTTCCACAGAGCAGCCGACGCCGAGGGTGTCGCAGATCTCTTTCGCTTCCGCTTCGATCCTGGCGCGCATGCGATCGAGCTTTTCCTTGTCGGGCGTGCGGATGTCGACGGTAAAGACCACTTTGCCGGGCAGAACGTTGCGCGAGTTCGGCGAGAAGAAGACCTGGCCGACGCCGCCGACGGCGCCAGGCTGATTTTCCATTGCCACATTCTGCACCATCTCGACGATCCGGGACATGGCAAGACCGGCATTGACGCGGAGATTCATCGGCGTCGACCCGGTATGGGCTTCCTTGCCGGTCAGCGTGAATTCCAGCCACCACAAGCCCTGACAGTGCGTGACGACGCCGATGGTCTTGTCCTCGGCTTCGAGGATCGGGCCTTGCTCGATGTGATATTCGAAATAGGCATGCATCTTGCGGGCGCCGACCTCTTCATCGCCGAGCCAGCCGATGCGCTTCAGTTCCTCGCCGTAGGTCTTGCCGTCCGGATCCTTGCGGCCATAGGCGAATTCCAGCGAATGCACGCCGGCAAAGACGCCGGAGGCAAGCATTGCGGGCGCGAAGCGCGCGCCTTCCTCGTTGGCCCAATTGGTGACCACGATCGGATGCTTGGTCTTGATGCCGAGGTCGTTCATCGTACGCACGACCTCAAGCGCGGCGAGCACGCCGAGGACGCCGTCATATTTGCCGCCGGTCGGCTGGGTATCAAGATGCGAGCCGACATAGACGGGCAGCGCATTCGGATCTGTGCCGGCGCGGGTGGCGAACATCGTGCCCATCTTGTCGACGCCGACGGTCATGCCGGCCTTGTCACACCAGGTCTTGAAAAGGCTGCGGCCCTCGGCATCGGCATCCGTTAGGGTTTGGCGATTATTGCCGCCGGCGATACCGGGGCCGATCTTCGCCATGTCCATCAGCGTATCCCAAAGGCGGTCGCCATTGATACGCATGTTTTCTCCTGGCGCTGCCACCATGATGCAATCCTCACCTGTTTGTCCCGGCGCACGCAAGGCGCATGCCCGATTGTTCCCATTGGTCTATCCGGAGCGTTCTCTTGTTTTTCTCGCCCGGAAAATCCCCAGTTGCCTTTAAGAAACATCTGACGGATAATTTGACCGATTGGTAAACATTACAACTTCCGTGGCGCGGCTCAAGACGAAAAGCACGAAAATTTCCGATAAAATTTCAGGTGATTGCCTAAATCCGATGCATCTGCAGGGTGGATAAGGGCACGGCCGAAAGGCTTGGATTTCAAGGAGAAACAGAGCACACATGGCCATCCCCAGAGCCGCCAAGACGCAGCGCCGCACCCGTATCCAGGAAGAGAAAGAGGAAATCATACTGGAAGCCGCGCTGGACGTATTTTCCGTCAGCGGTTTTCGTGGCTCGACTATCGATCAGATCGCCGAAGTCGCCGGCATGTCGAAGCCCAATCTGCTTTACTATTTCCGCACCAAGGAGGCCATGCATCGGGCCCTGATCGACCGGGTGCTGTTTACCTGGCTGGAGCCGCTGCGCGCCTTCGATGCCAACGGCGATCCAGAAAGCGAGATCCGCTCCTATATCCGCCGCAAGCTCGAAATGGCCCGCGATTTTCCACGCGAAAGCCGACTCTTCGCCAATGAGATGTTGCAGGGCGCGCCGCATGTGGAGGACGAGCTGCGCGGGCCGCTGAAGGACCTTGTAGACGAGAAGGCCGAGGTCATCCGGGCCTGGGCAAAGGCTGGCAAAATCGCCAAGTGCGATCCCTACCACCTGATCTTTTCGATCTGGTCGACCACGCAGCATTATGCGGATTTCGACGTGCAGGTGCGTGCGGTCTTGGGGCCGGAGCATTCGGGCGAGGGGCGCTTCGAGGATGCCGCGCGCTATCTGGAACAGCTTTTTGTCGACGGGCTTCGGATTCGAGGACCCCGCGCTTAGAGCACCACATATTCACACGGATCCTCATTTTATTGAATTTTTCGAATCCTCTGAGCTTTCTCCCGTTAAGGGTGTGGTATCGATTCGCGCTCTCTCTGGTTGATAAGCGCTATGGTATAGATATTGATTTTGGTCGGTCATTGGCCTATGAAAAAGATATGGATGAAGAAGGACGTTGCCTTTCATTTTGTGAATGAAATCACATATCATCCTGTATGTACGGTTGAAATTCATACGCCGGACGGTGTGATCTCGGTGATGGCTGAGCCTCAGATGATCGGGAGCGCACTCTATCTTCGCGGTTTCCATATCCAGGGCGAGGACATTTCAATGAACGACCTTGGAGCACATCGGCTCAGGAATCTGGCGGAGATCGCCATGGAGGAAATGGAGTGCCATGAACTCGTCGTTGAAGGAGCGGTTCGAACGACTGGGGCCGGTCGAGGACGTAAGCCGCGGCCAGTCCGGTTCACCCGTCGCGATATCCCTGCATTTTGACCAGCCCGTAAAGGGGTTTCGGTCTATTTCTGCGGTCCGTGCCTTGGTGAAAGGCGGGATGTCCATGCTAGCGGCGAAGAAGGCTATCGAACGAGCGATGGAAAAGGGGCAGGCAACCATGCTCGTCCCGCATGTCGAAAGCCAGGGCGATCTCGCACGCGAACTGGAGGAGACCGGGCTCGTTGTCAAGGCCATCGCCGTCCGTCCGGTCGACGTCAGGGAAATTCGCCAGAAACTCGGCCTTACTCAGGAGCAGTTCGCGCTCCGCTTTGGCATCGATCTGGAAACGCTCCGCAATTGGGAGCAGGGCAAACGTTCGCCGGACAAAACAGCACAAAGCTATCTGCGCGCCATAGAGCGGATGCCGGAAGAGATCCAGGCGGCTCAGGAAGACCCTATCCTCAAGTTTTAATGGAGAAAATACCCGCCCGGATTACCGGGCGGGTGCTCATATCTACAGCTACTATTCCGCCGCCTGACGAGCCATTGGATTGTTCGGATGGGTCGTCCAGTTGGCGTAGTTGGGGTCGACGATCTTGCCGGTGCGCTTGTCGAGAGCGCCTGCCGGCAGTTCTTCCATGGTGATGCAGTTCTCGACCGGGCAGACGTTGACGCAGAGATTGCAGCCGACGCATTCTTCTTCCATCACCTCGAAGCGCCTGACGCCATCGACGAAGTTGGTGATCGCCTGATGCGAGGTGTCCTCGCAGGCGATGTGACAGCGGCCGCACTTGATGCAGGCATCCTGGTCGATCTTCGCCTTGGCGATATAGTTGAGGTTCAGATACTGCCAGTCGGAGACATTCGGCACGGCGCGGGCGATGATATCGTCCAGGCTGCGATGTCCCTTCTCGTCCATCCAGTCGGAAAGGCCGGTGATCATCTCCTCGACGATCTTGAAGCCATAAGTCATAGCCGCCGTGCAGACCTGCACGTTGCCGGCGCCGAGCGCCAGGAATTCGGCCGCGTCGCGCCAGGTGGTGATGCCGCCGATACCGGAGATCGGCAGACCGTAGGTTTCCGGATCGCGGGCGATCTCGGCGACCATGTTCAGCGCGATCGGCTTCACCGCCGGGCCGCAATAGCCGCCATGGCTGCCCTTGCCGCCGACGGTCGGGTTCGGAGCGAAATTGTCGAGGTCGACCGAGACGATCGAATTGATCGTGTTGATCAGCGACACGGCATCGGTGCCGCCGGCCTTGGCGGCGCGGGCGGGCTTGCGGATGTCGGTGATATTGGGTGTCAGCTTGGTGATGACGGGCATGCGCGTGTACTGCTTGCACCAGCGCACGACCATTTCGATATATTCCGGCACCTGTCCGACCGCAGAGCCCATGCCGCGCTCGGACATGCCGTGGGGACAGCCGAAGTTGAGTTCGATACCGTCGGCTTCCGTTTCCTCGACCAGCGGCAGGATCGCCTTCCAGGCATCCTCGACGCAGGGGACCATGATCGAGGCGATCAGCGCGCGATCCGGCCAGTTCTTCTTCACCTGCTTCATTTCGCGCAGGTTGGTGTAGAGGTCGCGGTCGGTGATCAGTTCGATATTGTTGAGACCGAGCAGGCGGCGGTCGGCACCCCAGATCGCGCCATAGCGCGGGCCGTTGACGTTGACGACTGGCGGTCCTTCTTCGCCGAGCGTCTTCCAGACGACACCGCCCCAGCCCGCCTTGAAGGCGCGCTCGACATTGTAGGCTTTGTCGGTCGGCGGCGCGGACGCCAGCCAGAACGGGTTCGGGGATTTGATGCCAACGAAATTATTGCGGAGATCAGCCATGTCGGTTCTCCTTTCAGGCGACTGCAGCGGCCGGCGTGGCGGCAGCGAGCGCACGGTTGATGGATTCGGCCGCGTCGCGGCCCTGTGCCACGGCCGAGACCGTCAGGTCATCGCCGCCAAGCACGCAGTCGCCGCCGGCCCACACGCCTTCGAGCGAGGTGCGGCCTTCGCCATCGATGGCGATGCGGCCGGATTCCATGCGCAGCGCGCCGAGGCCTGAAGCCTCGAACGTCTGGCCGATCGCCTTGAAGATCTGGTCGGCGGCGATGACGCCGACATCGCCGGTACCAACGAGCTTGCCGTCACGCAACTCGGTATATTCGACCTCGATCCCGGCGACCTTGCCATCCTTGTCGAGGATACGCTTCGGGGCGAGCCAATGGCGGATGATGACGCCCTTGGAGGCGGCCAGATTCTGCTCGAATTCCGAGGCGTTCATGTGTTCCTTGCCGCGGCGATAGCAGATCGTCACCTCTTCGGCGCCGAGCAGTTTTGCCTGCACGGCTGCGTCGATCGCGGTCATGCCGCCGCCGAGAACGACGACGCGGCGGCCGATGGCGATATCGGCCTTGTTACCGGCCTGACGCAGTTCGGCGATGTATGCAACAGCATCGGCGACGCCCTCGAGATCCTCGCCTTCGGCGCGGAGCGCGTTGACGCCGGCAAGGCCGAGGCCGAGGAAGACGGCGTCGTATTGCTGGGAGAGGTCCGAGAGGCTGAAATCGCGGCCAAGCGCCTGACCGTTCTTCACCTCGATACCGCCGATCGCGAGGACGTAATCGACTTCCTTCTGAGCGAAATCGTCGACCGCCTTGTAAGTGGCGATGCCGTATTCGTTCAGACCGCCGGCCTTTTCGCGGGCATCGAAGATGGTAACGTCATGCCCATTGACGGCGAGACGGTGCGCGCAGGCAAGGCCGGCTGGGCCAGCGCCGATGACGGCGATCTTCTTGCCAGTGGATTCGGCACGAGAATAGAACTGCTTGTTCTCCGCCATCGCCACGTCGGTTGCATAGCGCTGCAGGCGCCCGATCTCGACCGGGCGCTCTTCGGCAGTGTTGCGCACGCAAGCCTGCTCGCAGAGCTGTTCGGTGGGACAGACTCGGGCGCACATGCCGCCGAGGATGTTCTGATCGAAGATCGTCTTGGCCGAGCCGATGGGATTGCCCGTCGAGATCTGGCGGATGAACATCGGAATGTCGATGGAGGTGGGACAGGCCGTCATGCACGGCGCGTCGTAGCAGAAATAGCATCGGTCGGATGCGACCAGCGCCTCGTGTTTGGTGAGGCGCGGGTGAAGATCGGAAAAGTTCGCATCATATTCGGCGGGCGTGAGCCTGCCTTTATGAATCCCAGTTTCCAGTCGTCCCATTGAAGTTCCCTCTTATAGTAAACGGCTAGTACTGGAACGGTAACTCAGCTTAAAAAATTTATCAAACGGTAAAATTTTGTCCTTGCGTGGGTCGCCGAACGTGCGGCGAACCGTGTGAGGAAACATGCGGCTTCGATCGATCGTGATCGTTCAACCCATGCTTTCGCTGGCTTTATTTGGCTGACGGTGAAAAGAATTCCGAAGAGGTGGCCATCTCGCTCTCCCAGCGGGACGGCGATCGAAGCGCTATCCGCGCCTTGGCGTTGGGAAGAATATGAAGAATAGGTGAATTTTTTCTTGGGTGGCATGGAACCAAGGGTCCCCAGCGTCGTTATGACGGTATCCTGACGATGATCGCATCTCCTGATGCACGCCCAATAACATCTCAGGATTATACTCACGGTCCCCTCCCGATGAGTGCAAAGCAGCCAGTGCGCCGCCCTCGCACTGGCTGTTTTCCTTTGTCTCCTGCATAATTTCAAAGTGTTACAGCTTGGCGCGTCTTGAAGGCGGGCGGCGCCTCAGCGGCGCCTCAGGATCTCGTACTCAGTCTCGGGAATGGTAAGGCGATAGCCGATGCTGCCGTCCGTGATGGCGAAATCGGCGCGGCCGTTCATCGAGGTCGGCACGACGCGCTCGAGCACCGTACGGCTGAAGCTGTTATCCTCGAATTCGTGATCGGAAGGCGCATAGAAGCGCTCCGACCAGGCTACCTCGATTGCCTTCTTGCCGTCGAGTTCGGCCTCCTTGCAATTCAGCGTGATGCTGGTGGCGCCCGTCGAAATCGCGCCGTGTGAGGCGGAATTGACGATCAGTTCGTGCAGCGCCAGCCCCAGATGCACGGCTGCATTGGGCGTCAGATGCGCATTGATTCCATAAATCGGCATCGGCACGCCGGCATCTGGCCAGTAGGGAGCGAACTGCTTTTCCGCAAGTTCGAACAGATACGCACCGCGCCAGCTCGAATCCGTGATGAGATCCTGCGAATTCGAGAGAGATTGCAGGCGACCACGGAACTTGATGAGGAAATTGTCGACGGAAAGCGTGTGGCGCGCGGTCTGCGTGGCAATACCCTGTATGATCGCCAGCAGGTTCTTGGAACGATGCGACAGTTCGCGCAGCAGCGATTTCAGAACTTTTTCGCGATGGCGGCTCTCGGTGATTTCGGAAATGACCGACAGCACACCTTGCGCCTTTCGCCCCCCGATGCGCTCCATCTTCAGCTCATAGACGCGAACGCCGTCGCCGCTTGCCATCTCAACCTCGGCGGTTGCGGACTTGCCGCTTTCGAGCACGCCCTGCTTCAGGCGCAAGAGATGCTCGCCATCCTTTTCGCCGAACAGATGCGAGTCGTTGCCTCCGATGACAAGGGATGGCCGCAGCTGGTCCGGCAGGTTGTCGGCGAAACGGATCGCTAAATTTACATCCTGAAACAGGATGGACACGTTGGCGCTCGCAAGCGCCCGCTCCATCAGAGCCGCTTTGCCTTCCAAGCTCAAAGGCGCACCGGGTAATGGTTCAGACGTATTCACCGGCTTGCCTTTCACTCGCATTTTGAGAAGCCCGCCGATAGGGCATTCTCATTTCCAAGAACTCGAACCGACCTATTAAATCGCGCTGCATAACAGTCGGTAAACCGGCCGGTCTGAACGGCAACGTCCGGCCGTTATCTTTGTTCCGCTGCGGAGGGGGCACTTCGATCAGGCAGCCACCTTTGTGGTTTCGTTGAAGAAAAGGGCCTGGCTGATCAGGGCCTTCACCATGTCGGGATTGAATGGCTTGGTTACAAGGAAGGTCGGCTCCGGCCGTTCGCCCGTCAGCAGCCGCTCCGGGAAGGCGGTGATGAAGATCACCGGTATGCTGGCGGTCTTGAGAATGTCGTTGACGGCGTCGATACCCGAACTGCCGTCCGCGAGCTGGATGTCGGCAAGCACCATGTTGGGCTTTGTCGCATTATAGAGAGCGACGGCTTCGGCATGCGTGCGGGCGATGCCGGTGACGCGATGTCCCAGGCTTTCCACCATCTGCTCGATATCCATCGCGATCAGCGGCTCATCCTCGATGATCATGATATCCGTCGCCACCTGGCGCGAGATTTCCTGGGAGGCCGTATCGAGAAGATGCATGGCCTCGCTTTCAGAGACGTCCAGGATATCGGCGATCTCGCCGAGACGGAAACTTTCGACGGAGGCAAGCAGGAATGCCTGGCGGGCAAGCGGAGACACCTTGGAAAGGTTCACCGAGGCGCGCTGTTCCCAGGCAAAGGGCGACATCGGCTCGGGAATCTGAAGAGTCACGGAACCGAACAGCTTCGTGAACAGTTTATAGAGTGCAACACGGTCGCTGTCCGTGTCCGGAAAGATGGAGATGTCAGCGATGATGGCTTCCAAAACCGCAGCAACATAGGCGTCTCCCGACGTCTGCGTTCCGGTCAAAGCACGTGAATAACGCCGCAAATAGGGAAGATGCGGCGCAATGCGTGTCGAAAGTGTCATCAATGGCTCCCGCCTTTTATCAAATTCTAATTAAATACAGCGCGGACGCTGCAATGACTAACAAACGTCAATTGAGTAAAAAAGTTCCTCTTTGGCGGAACTTTTTTTAGGCAGTCGCATTACAATGCTTACAATCGGCAGATCTCATCCTTTACGATTCGTTAGGCAATATGTTTGGATGAGGTCAATCTGTCTCCTGACGGGAGGCAAAGGGTGCGCTTATCCATGAACGCGAGACAATTAAGAAGCGAGCGGGCTATAATGACTATCCAAAATCACGAGGACGCAGACAAGAAGACATCAGACCTGCGCGCGGTGGATATCCTCGACCCCAACAACCAAATCGGCAACCGGCTGCGTTCGTTTTATGCCGCCATGCAGGACGAAGCCATTCCCGATCGCTTTCTCGATCTGCTCGAGAAGCTTGATCAGGCCGAGCGCCTGGCTTCCGCAAAGGTCTCCGAATAGGAGGTGGGCGTGATGGAAACGCAATCAAGCTTCAAGCGCGAACTCCTTGCGGCCCTTCCGAGCCTGCGAGCATTCGCCATTTCCCTGACCGGCCGCCACGATCGCGCCGATGATCTTGTCCAGGACACGATCATGAAGGCATGGGCCAAGCAGGATCATTTCGAGATGGGCACGAATATGAAAGCCTGGCTCTTTACCATCCTGCGAAACGAACTCTACAGCCAGATGCGCAAAAGCGGCCGCGAGGTACAGGACAGCGACGGCGTGTTTACCGAATCCATGGCAACTCATCCCTCTCAATATGGGGCGGTCGATCTGCAGGATTTTCGCAAAGCGCTGGATCAGCTGCCGCCGGATCAGCGCGAAGCCATCATCTTGGTAGGCGCTTCAGGATTCTCCTATGAGGAAGCCGCCGAAATTTGCGGATGCGCCGTCGGCACCATCAAGAGCCGCGTCAACCGCGCCCGCCAGCGCCTGCAGGAACTGCTGGATATTTCCGGCGAGGCGGATTTCGGTCCGGATGCCACGTCAGCGCCGCTGACCTCCAAGGCGTTCGCCTTCTAACAGAAAACCCAGTCTCTCGACCGGGTCTTCTCTTCCACTGGATCATTTCATTCGTGGCATTGTGCCTGCTTGGCGCGCTCCGATGTATTGCCCGCGATTTTCTTCAACGCCCAGCAGGCGTTGAAGGCTGGCGGGTCAATCGTCATCGTCGCTCGTGGCGAAGAGGTTGCCGAATACGAGGGCCGCTGCAACGGCTGCGGTCATCAGCGGCTGCTTGCGCACAAGGCCAAGAGCTGCCGCTGCCATCGACTCCATTGCCAGCCGGCGTTCGCGGGCGCGGCGCTGTTCCTGCTGGTTGATGATCGCCATGATGACAAGGACGATCAGTCCGAGCAGCAATGCGCCTGCCGCAATCAGCAGGGCCGAGATGGCCGCGCCGTAGATCGTCGCGAGCCAGATGGCCGCCGAGATCAGCGCGAAGGCATAGGCCGTCAGCAGGAGAAGAGCCGCAATGGCGATGAAAATACCGTTGCGCTTGGTCCGCGCAACGGTGCGGTTGAACATGCCTGACAGAAGCAGGCCAAGGATCGGGGCGATCATCCCGCCACCCTAGCGGCGAGATAGAAGCAGGGCGATGGCAAGGCCGAAAGCAGCCGCCGCCCCGACGGTAGCGACGGGATGCTGCCGGACGGTCCTGCGCATTTCGCGCGAGCCCCTTGCATAGCCGCGCTGGAGCTCCCGCAGCAGCTCCTCGCCGCGAACCGCCAGATCATCGAAACCGGACTCGGCGCTGGCGCGTAGCTTCCTGCTTTGCTTGGCGCTGTTTTCACCGATCAGCTTGGCGAAAGCTGCAACTTCCTCGCGCAGCGATTCGATCTGCTCCTCAATGCTTGCCTCGACATCATGCAGGCTGCTGCCATTGCGCTTGCCGCGCACCGAATGGAGAATGGATGTAGCCATGTTCAGCTCCCTTTCGCTTTGCTTCGGCGCCCCTGGGGACACCCTGTTGGTCGCGATGATCGGAAATTATCCAACGCACCAGACAATCAAGCGTTCGAAACATCGATTTCGATCACATGGTTTCAACGCGCGGGTGCAGCAAAAAGTTCCGGAAAGGCCGGTGGAAGCAGGGTCAGTCGATCAGCGCACTGTGAGCTAGAACGAAGGGGGCACCGTCGGCAGGAATGCGGTTGACCCTTAGATTGCAGCCGAAGACCTCCTGGAGATGCCGGTCCGTCAACACGTCTTTGACGGCGCCCTTGGCCCGCAGCCGGCCGTCCTTGAGCAGGATCATTCGGTCGGCGAAGAGTGCGGTCAGGTTGAGATCGTGCATCACGGCGATGACGCCGCCGCCCCGCCGGCAGAACTGCCGGGCAAGCGTCATGATGGTGATCTGGTGACTGATATCGAGGCTGGAGACCGGCTCGTCGAGAAGCATCCAGCAGGGCTTGCCGTCGACGACGGGTTCAGGAATCTGGCAGAGCACGCGGGCAAGCTGCACGCGCTGCTGTTCGCCGCCGGAAAGCTCCTGGTAGAAACGTCCTTCAAAGCCGCCAAGATCGACGGCGGCGAGGGCCTCCGCAGCCGTGCGATCCGCTTGTTCGGGGTGACGGTTGCGCCCCCTTGTCAGACCCATGCGAACGATCTCACGGACAGTGAAGGGAAAGGAGATGGAGCTTGCCTGCGGCAGGACCCCGCGCGTTTCGGCGAGCTGCCAGGCTTCCAGCCTGCCGATCTCCGCGCCGTTCACCTGCGCGGAGCCGCGATAGGCCAGTTCGCCGGAGATCGCTTTCATCGTAGTGGTCTTGCCGGAGCCGTTCGGCCCGCAGATCGCAGTCAGCGTTCCGGCCTCGGCCGTGAAGGATATATCCTGCACGACCGCCTTGCCGGAAAGCCGGACGCTCAGATTGGAGACTTCGATCATCGCAGGTTCACAGGCTGAGGCGCGAGCGCTGCCGCAGCAGCATCCACAGAAAGAAGGGGCCGCCGACACCGGCCGTCAGGATGCCGATCGGCAATTCCGCCGGAGACACGATGGTGCGGGCAACGACATCGGCCACGATCAGCAACGAGCCGCCGAGCAGCGCGGACGCCGGCAGCAGGAAGCGGTGGTCGGGTCCGATGACCATACGCAGAATATGCGGCACCACAATACCGACGAAGCCGATGCCGCCGCTGACGGCGACGGAGGCGCCGACTGCAGCCGCCACGCTGACTACAGCGATATTCTTCAGCCGCTGCACTGATATCCCCATATGGAAGGCAGCAGCCTCGCCGAGCGTCAGTGCATTCAAGCCGCGTGCCATGAAGGGAAGCGGCAGAAGGGAAAGGACGATGATAGGGCCGGCACCGCTGACCTTGCTCCAGGTCGAGCCCGCCAGCGATCCCATGCTCCAAAAGGTGAGATCGCGCAATTGCCGGTCGTCGGCCATGTAGATGAGGATTCCTGTTGCCGCGAGAGCGAGAGACCCGAGGGCGATGCCCGCAAGCAGCATGGTCGCGATGGATGTCTGTCCCTGCCTGGTTGCTATCCTGTAGAGCAGAATGGTCGTTACCAGGCCGCCGATAAAAGCTGCGAGCGGCAGCGCGAAGATGCCGAAAAGATGCGCGACCGGAGCAAGCACGCCACCGCCGAGGACGATCATGGACACGGCGCCGAGGCTGGAGCCGGCGGACACGCCAATCAGACCCGGATCGGCCAGCGGGTTGCGGAACAGGCCCTGCATGACCGCACCCGATACCGCCAATCCACCGCCGATCAGGAAGCCAAGCATGGCGCGGGGCAGGCGGATGTCGAAAATGACGATACGGTCGCGGTTGCTGAGTGCGCTTTCCACGCTGCCGCCCAGCATGCCTGTCATCACGTCGAACACCGAAGCATTCGAGGCGCCTGTCATGATGGAGAAGAAAAATGCAGCGGCGGAAACCAGAGCGAGACCGGCGATGACGAGGATGGCACGTGCGGTGCGATCCCCCGCGCGGCGGCGTGCCGTGGTTTGCGACATCTGCTTCAATCCCGCCACAGCATCGTTGAATGCCACGTCAGCCTCCGTAAATCGCGGCGTTCAACTCGCGAATGGCGCTGGCCGTGCGTGGTCCGAAGCCGAGCAGGTACAGGCCGTCCATGCGAACGATCGCTTTGCGGCCGGCGGCCGGCGTCAGTGAAATGGCCGGCTGCTTCAGCAGGTCCTCATCCGATATCGACAGAGGCCCTTCGCGATCCATGATGAGGATGACGTCGGGCTTGGCTTCGATGATCGCTTCGTCCGTCACCGACTTGTAACCGGAAAAGCCGCTGATCGCATTGACGGCGCCGGTGAGTTTGATGATGCCATCGGCGGCCGTGTTGCTACCGGATGCGAGGATCTTGCCATTCTGATTGCTGAGCACGAAGAGCACGCGCTTGCGCTCGTCCTCCGGACGCTTGGCGGAGTCAGCGATTGCCGCATCGAGATCGGCCGCAACCTTGTCTTCCAGTGCCTTCGCCTTTTCCGGTACGCCGAGCAGTGCGCCGACGGTCTCTATCTTCTTCAGAATGCCGTCACGGTCATAGTGCTGCGGCACGGTTTCGAAGGGCAGGCTGGCATTGCGCAGCACGGCCAGGGCTTCCGGCGGGCCGGAACCCTCGACGGCGATGATGGCGGTCGGATTGACGGCGAGGATGCCTTCTGGAGACAGGGCACGCATATAGCCGACATCGGGAAGCTTGGTCGCTTCTTTCGGATAGAGGCTGGTGGAATCGCGGGCGATGAGCCGCTTTTCCTCGCCGAGCGCATAGACGATCTCCGTGATATCACCGCCGATGGAAACGAGGCGCGACGTATCCGGCTTGGGCGTTTCGGCCGCATGCGCCTGGCGCACCAGGCTGCCGAAGCTGGAGATCGGATTGGCCGGCACGAGCGGCAGGGCCATCACCACCATGGTGAGTGCGACCTCCCACAGCCTGATGCGCTTCAAGTTCTTAAACATCGTCATGGACCATCTCTCACGCGGCAACGCTGGTGCCTGATCTCGTCAGGCTCTCCAGGATGGCGCGCCAATCGGGGCGCTCATCGAAGCCTTCTTTCCGCTTGCCGAAGAACTGGATAATCATCTCGCCTTGGGCGTTGTAGGCCTCGAGCGAGGTGACATGGCCGTCCTTGGTCGGCTTGCGCACCACCCATGCCTCGGCGATGTGATCCAGCCGCAGGTGCAGATGGAAGGTCGGGTCCATGACGTTGATCCAGGGACCCATGGTCTGCACGTTGAAGATCGGGCCGGAATGGATCTGCACAGTGCCCTCGTTGGCCACGAAGCACATGATCGGCAGCCCCTCGCGCACGCAGGCGTGCATCATCTCGGCGACAGCGCCGGTATCCAGCTTCCATGCATAATCGTCGCCGACGGTGCGGATTGCGTCCTGACGGCCGATCTTCAGCTTCTTCAGCATGCCGAAGAATTCGTGCGTGTCGGTCATCCGGCTCCAGTGGTCGCGCAGTTCGTCGCGGGTGACATCGCCATCCGTCGCGCCGCTGTCATAGCCCGAGCGGTCTTCAATGAATTCCTGCGACTGGTCCTCGATGCGCAGTTCGGCGACCATGGTGTGATAGGCTTCAACATTCGAGGCGGGGCGCAGATGCACCTTGTGGACGGCATCGCCGGCCTTGTCGAAGAACTGCAGGCTCAGTTTTTTCTGATCGCCATCGGTCTTGGTGACGGCAAAACCATGCACCCAGCGCTTCGGGAAGATGCGCAGGTCGATATTTTCCCCAAGCACGATGGCCGCCTGCGCGCCGAATTTCATGTTTTCATAGACGCCGATTTTCTCATGCACGGCGCTTTCATTGCGCGACAGCGCCATGATCTCGCCGAGCGAGGCGATCCGCTCCAAAAAGCGATCGACATTGGCGTCGATGCGGATGGCGGAAATGCCGACTTCCGCTGCAACCAGAGCAGCTTCGGAAATATCGAGGCGGGCAGCGATGTCGCGCTCGCGCATCTTCGGGTTTTCGGCGCGGAAGGCCCGGATTTCGGCAGGGGTCGGTCGGGTCGTATCAGTCATCTGTCATGCCTATTTGTTGAGTATGAGTTTGCCTTGGCGCGTAATCTTCATGCGGTAGATGACGCCCTCGTGCCTGATCATGATTTCGGTCTGGCCCCGGAAAATATCCGTGCTCTCGACAATTCTTACCTGCGGTGCGGCCATGCACTGCACCGGCGGCGTAGGGGGCTTCTCAGCAATCATCCTGTTTAGTTTTGCCTGAAAATTCATCGGGGGCCGAACCGTCGTGCGACCAAATTTATCTTGACTCTCATACTCATGGTTTCATAAACACGCAATAGGAGACTGACAAAGTCAAGTTTAAAAATTTCGACGCTACACGCGAGGGCCGTCGGCCCGGAGGTAAGCGTCAAAACATATTCAGGAGGCATGCCGATGCTGACGAAAACGATCCTGGCGCTCGCTATCTCGGGGCTGTTTGCCGCGGCATCCTCCATTCCCGCATCCGCCCAGGATGCGAATGCGGCAGCGGCGCCTGCATCGGCAGCTCCGGCCGCCGCACACAAGCTCGACGTCGAGCTCAATGCACTGGCGCCTTCGCAGAAGGGGTGCATGATGACCTTCGTCGCCGAAAACGACATGGCGACGCCAATCAGCAAGATTTCCTTCGAACTCGCCTTCTTCAACGACAAGAACGCGGTCGATCGCGTTACCGTTCTCGATTTTCGCGACCTGCCGCTCGGCAAGAAGCGAGTACGGCAATTCGATATGCCCGGCGTGAAGTGCGAGACCGTATCGCGCATCATCATCAATGATACGCCGGTCTGTGATGGCCCGGCAGCCGGCGAATGCAAGGCGGCGCTGACCACCCGTTCCCAGACATCAGTTCCCTTCGAGGGCTGAAGCCATGGCGACACGCTCGGCCAGGGTTTCCATGGAACGCCGCGGCAACGGCGGCTTGAATGACAACCATCCGAGTATGCTGCCGGGCCACGAGCTGACCGGCCTTGAGGGCACGCCGCGACCGCCGGCCGGCGAAGCAGTGGCGCATTACAGTCGATTTAGTGAGATCAGTTCCTTTCCGGATCATCCAGGCGAAGCCGCGCCCGTCGAGACGGCGGAGCACCTGCCGATGGACGCGCTGCCCGAAAGGCCGCGCGACGTTGTTGCCGGGCATAGGACGTCACTGCTTTTCTCCGGTATGGGGTCCTGCCTGTTTCATGCCGCGATCGTTGCCGTGGTGTTGCTGACCTTCGTGGCGGCGCCGGAAGAGGCGCAGGAGGAAGCCGGCGACACTGTCAGCGTCATCATGATCGGCAATTCCGATACCGATCAGATGGCCGCCGGCGAGGAGACGCCGCAGAGCGAACCGGAACAGGTGACGGCCGAGGCCGTGCAGCCGCAAACGGTTCAGCCAAGCGAGGTAGCGCCGGAAGAGACTCAGCCACCGCAGCCGGACGTCGTTCAGCCACAGGAAGTCGAGACGCAGCAGGTGCAAAGTGTTGAACCTGTCGAGCAGGCTCAACCAATGACAGTCGTGCCGGAGCAGCCGCAGATATTGGCGACGCAGGCACCGGCCGAGACGACGGTGGTTCAGCCCGCCGAACCGGTGCAGCCCATGGAGACTGAGGTCGTCGAAGCCCAGCCGGTAGAGCCGCCCACGGCAGTGGCAACGCCTGTAGAAAAACCGAAGCCAATCGAGAAGCCGAAGGAAATCAAGAGGCCGGTTGCAAAGGTCGCCAAGGCAAAGTCGGGGTCACGAGGGGAGAGCCGGGAGGATACCAAGCGAGGCTCTGCCGATGGTGTCGAGACCGCACAGTCCGACGCAAGTTCGCAAGTAAATGCTCGCCGCACGGGTTCGGGTGATGCCGCTGTCGCAAACTATAAAGGCAAAGTGCAATCTCGTATTCGGCGCTATGTTCAACGGGTCTCCTCGAAATATGAAAAGGGCCTGACACTCGTTATAAACTTGACGATTGGTTCCGGTGGCGAGCTTCGTTCTCTTTCCGTGGCACGTAGCTCCGGAGACTCCGGATTGGATCAGGCCGTGATGGAGCAGATCCGGAATGCGGCGCCATTTCCACCGTTGCCTTCGGAGTGGGGCAGGCCGACCTGGCCGTTCATGCAAGCGGTTCAGGTCGGCGGGCGCTAGCCCTTGCGCCGGCACTGCTTTAAAATATGATGAAAATTCTCAACTTTATACTTTACTGCAAAAATCAAGTTTAATATGGTCGCCATCGCGCTCGATGGAGTCGAGGGCATAAGAGCAACCAGCAAGCGGGTGATGCATGGCGCGTAAGGGGAAGAAGGATTCTGGCCGCGAGAGCCGTGAGGCGCAGACAACGGCACCGGTTTCCGGAAAATCCACTCTCGATGGACGCAGCTTCCTCTATGTGGGTGGGCGCGATTGCCAGGTGGCGCATCTGCGAGAGATCGCCAGCAGCTTCGGCGCCGAGCTGATCCATCATGATGGCGGCCTGCGCGAAGCGGTATCGCGGATCGATACCGTGCTGCCATCGGTCGACTGTGTGTTCTGCCCGATCGATTGCATCAGCCACGACGCCTGCCTGCGGGTGAAGACGGGCTGCAAGAAATTCGGCAAGGCGTTTATCCCTTTGCGCAATGGCAGCAAGTCGAGCCTCGAGCGAGCGCTGCAGACCATGAACGAACGAGATGCTTCCCGATGATCGATCATGGCCCTGACGGGTTTCTGCTGATCGGCCTGCACAAGCTGGCCGCACAGAACGGCGATGGCCTGGTGCCCGAACTCTATGAATTGCTGATGCGCCGCGCCGAGGAACAACGGCGGGCCGCCAATGTCGCGACATTTCCAGCCTGGAGGACGCGGCCGCCGGGAGAGGCGCCGGAGCAGCCGCTCGATGAAGCAAGCCGCAATGGCGCAAATGTCGTTGCCTTTGCGCCTGCCGTAGATAAGACTGTAGGCCATCGCAAGAAGGTCTGATCGTCGAACGAGGTTGCCATGTATATCGCCATGAACCGCTTCAAGGTCGTCATCGGTTTGGAGGGCGAATTCGAAGAGGTTTGGAGAGGCCGCGATTCACGATTATCGGAAGTCCCAGGTTTTCTCGAATTCCGCCTATTGCGCGGAAAATCGAGCGTGGAGGAGGGCTATACGTTGTTTTCCTCGCACACGACCTGGCACAGCGAAGAGGCGTTTCTGAATTGGACGAAATCCGAGCATTTTCGCATGGCCCACCGCAACGCGGCCGATAACAAGCGGCTCTATTGGGGGCCGCCGCAATTCGAAGGTTTTGCTGTCGTGCCGGGGATTTGAGGCAGCGTCACCTACCTCGGCAAGATAGGTCTCTCTCAGGCCTTGGTCGCACCGGTTCTGAAGAAAGCGCCGAGCGCTACCGCCGCCCATCCGGCGATCATACCCATTCCACCTGTCGGTGCAGCCATCGGAAAGAGCGAGCCACCGCCGAAATGCCTGTTGACGAGATCACCGGCGAAAACCAGCGTTCCCAACCCTAGCAGGATAGCTGCCGCCGGCGCCGTGCGGATACGATCATAGCCGGCATAGAGCGCCAGAAGGGCAGGGGCGTGGGCAAGGCTCATGGTGGAAGCCGCGCCGAGGAAATGCGTGTCGCCACCATGGGTCGCGGCTGCGGCAAGCGCCACACCGCCGCCGCCGAGAATGCCGGCGATAAACAGGGTGACCGGACGGATTATGGCGCCGATTCTCATGTTTTCCTCATTCCCTGTTCTGCATGTGGAAAGCCAGACGCTCAACCGGTTCCCAGATGATAGCCCGCAGCTTTTCATTCTCGATGGTTTCATCCATAGCCCGGCGGAAGCATAGCAGCCATTCATCGCGCTCCTTCGGGCCGATGGCGGCAACGAAGTGGCGACTGCGCAGGCGAGGATGGCCGCGCTTCTCGATATAGAGCTGCGGCCCGCCGAGATAGCCGGTCAGATATTCGTAGAATTTTTCCTGCGAGCCTTCGAGGCTCGGCGGATGCACGGCACGGCAATTGGCCGCCTCCGGCAGCGTATCCATCAGTTCGTAAAAGCGCGCAGTCAGCGCCCGTACGGTTCGGTCGCCGCCGATCGCTTCGTAAAGTGTGATGGTTTCTTCGCTCAAGCCCAGGCCCCTGTTTGCGATGTCTACATGGCAATTGACGGGCGAAGTCGCAACCTCGGAATGGCTGTGCGGCGTTTCGGCGCTGCCTTAT
The DNA here is from genome assembly GCF_030182495.1 of Rhizobium aureum. Lineage (NCBI taxonomy): Bacteria > Pseudomonadati > Pseudomonadota > Alphaproteobacteria > Hyphomicrobiales > Rhizobiaceae > Rhizobium > Rhizobium aureum. The sequence goes on from NZ_JAQJCI010000005.1 coordinate 155,655, forward strand.
CTTTCGGTCGTCAGATGAAATGCATCGCTTTCCCCGGGGATGAGCTCGAGCGGCCACACCGTTTGGCGTGTCTTCCTGGGGTATTCCTGACTATAGGCGGGCATGCTGGAAAGCAGGATTTCCGCCAGTTCGACGCCAAGATCGTGCACGGACGTGCGAAAGCAGGTCAGCGCCGGCTGCAGGAATTTGGCGCGCGGCGCCTCACGGAAGCTGACGACCGCAATATCGCGCCCAGGGATGATGCCGGCTTCCATCACGCGCCGATAGAAGCCGATCGCCATCAATTCGTAGATCAGGATCACGGCGGTCGGCCTGTCTTGCAGCTCCAGCAGTTCGTCGCCAACCTGGTAACCACCCTGTTCGCTCGATTTGGCGCGAAGGACCAGAGCAGGATCATAAGGGATGCCGTGCCGCTCCAGCGCCCGGCGATAGCCTTCCACGAAGATGAAACCGAGATTGATATCGCTTGCCGGCGCGCTGATGGCAATGCGGCGATGTCCGTGTGCGACGAGCCGGTCGACGGCCGCATTGGCGACGCCGGCAAAATCGAGGTCGGCCCAGGCATGCTGCGCGCCGGAAAGACTGCGGCCAAGCGCTGCAAACGGGATCTTTGCCTTGGCGAGCAGATCGAAGCGCTTGTCGACGCGCTGCGTTTCCGAAATGATCATCGCATCGGCAATACGCCGCGCCACCATACGCTTCAGATATTCATAAGGGTCTTCGTCATGTGGACACGGGAGCATGATCAAATCGAGGTTATGCCGCGAGAAAACGCTCTGCAGCCCGCCCGTCACGGTCAGGAAGAAGTTGTCGCTGTTTTCAACCGTTTCCCGGCTTGACTGGATCATCAGGCCGATGACGTTCGTCGTACCCTGCCGCAGGCTGCGTCCGGATTGGTTGGCGACATAGCCGAGCTGCTCGGCGGCGGCGAGAACGCGCTTGCGGGTCTCCTCGTTGACATCGGGCTTGCCGTTCAATGCGCGTGATACCGTGCCGATCGAGATATCGAGATGCTCGGCAAGCTGACGAATTCCCTTCATCGGCCGCAGTTTTCCTCCATGCGCCACTTTCCAGAGTCCTCCTCTATTGACACAGGAAAATCTTTTCGCATAGTATCGTAAACGTTTACGGAGCGCGTGTCATGAGGGGTAATGCACGGCCCGCAGGAGGACATCGTGAAATTTAATGCCATTTTGTGCGGGTGCGGAGCTATGTCCAAGGGCTGGCTCAGGGCCATCACCTCGACACCGGCGCTTGCCGAATCCATTCAGATCGTCGGTCTGGTCGATCTCAATCGAGCGACCGCTGAAAATCTTGCGAAAGAATTCTCTCTCGATCATGCCGTCATCGGCTCCGATCTCGCCGAGGTCATTGCAGCGACCAAGGCGGACTTGGTCTTCGACGTCGTTATTCCGGCCGCTCGTTTCGGCGTGGTTTCGACGGCGCTGAAGGCCGGCTGTCACGTCTTGAGCGAAAAGCCGATGGCTACGTCGCTCGCCGAGGGCGCAGCGCTGATCGATCTCGCCGCTGAGGCCGGCAAGGTTCATGCCATCATTCAGAATCGTCGCTTTATCTCCGGAATCCGTCGCCTGCGACGCTTTGTGGAGGAGGGGGCGATCGGCGAGCTGACGGGCGTTCATTGCGATTTCTTCCTGGGTCCGCATTTCGGTGGCTTCCGCGAGGAAATGGACAATGTGCTGCTGCTCGATATGGCGATCCATACCTTCGATGCCGCTCGCTTCGTGTCCGGCAAGGTGCCGCTCTCGGTCTATTGCCTTGAAAAGAACCCGGTAGGCTCCTGGTACAAGCATGGCGCATCGGCGCATGCGCTCTTCGATTTTTCCGACGACGTCGTCTTCAGCTATCGCGGCTCCTGGTGTGCCGAGGGCCGGCGCACGAGCTGGGAAAGTGAGTGGCGGCTCACCGGCAGCAAGGGCATGCTGACCTGGGATGGCGAGGAGAATTTCGAGGCCGCTGTCGCCGGCAACGAGCCGGGCCTGCTGCATGGATTCACTCCGATCGAGGTTCCCGGACCTAGGCACGAGGAGGAGACGCACGGCCATGCCAGCGTCATCGCCTCCTTCATCCAAGCGATCAAGACCGGCAAGCCGCCTGAGACCGCAAGCCATGACAACATTCGCAGCCTCGCCATGGTTTTGGGCGCCATCGAGAGCGCCAAGACCGGCCGGCGCGTCGACATTTCAGCACAAGGATAATGACATCATGACAAATCCGGCAAAGGCCATCCGCATCGGCACGATGATCAGGGCGACGAACGAGGATGCCGCCCAAAACATCGCCAAGATCGCCGATCTGGGCTTCGAAAGTTTCGAGCCGTTCTTCTGGCAGAGCACCAACGGCCAGAACCTTGCGGAACTCGGCAAGCGTTGCCGCGAGGCCATCGGCGACCGCGACATCACGATCTCGACTCTCGGCATGTTCGGCAATCCGCTCGAAGAGCGTGAGATGGACCTGCAGACGCTGCAGGGCTGGAAGGACTGCATCGACAACGCCCATCATTTCGGCGCGACCTGCGTCGCCGGCTTCACCGGCCGTATCCGCAACCAGCCGCTCACAGACAGCCTGCCGCGCTACAAGCAGGTCTGGAGCGAGCTTGCCAAGCGTGCGGCCGACAAGGGCATCAAGATCGCCTTCGAAAATTGCGCCATGGACGGCAACTGGGCGACCGGCGATTGGAACATCGCGCATAATCCGGATGCCTGGGAGCTGATGTTCAACGAGACCCCGGACGACAATCTCGGCCTGGAGTGGGAGCCGTGCCATCAGATGGTCTATCTGATCGAGCCGCTGCCGCAGATCCGCAAGTGGGCGAAAAAGATTTTCCACGTTCACGGCAAGGATGCGACCATCCGCTGGGATGTCATCAAGGAGCACGGCATCTTCGGCAAGGAGAAGTTCGTCTTCATGCGCACGCCGGGCTTTGGCGACAGCAACTGGACCGACATCATTTCCGAGCTGCGTCTCGCCGGCTGGTCCGGTTCGATCGACATCGAAGGCTGGCATGATCCCGTCTATCGCGATGCGCTGGAAATGACTGGCCAGGTTCATGGCCTGAACTATCTCAAGGCAAGCCGGGGTGGGGACTTCGTCGAGTAATGCATGCATTTGCAAAACTGCATCGATTTAAGAGGCAAGTTGTGCGTTAATGAAATGTCCTGAGTGATCGACGCTTAGGGCATGACGGGATACCCCAACGGAGGAACTGTCGAGCGTCCGCACCTTGTCCCTTGGGATAGGCGGGCGCTTGGTGCAGGCGAGAGGAAAACGCCGATGGCAGCGCGGGCCATGTCATCGGATAGATACCGTCACGGTTCGCATGGTGGAGGAGAATGTATGAATATTTTTTCGAAGCTGGCGATCTCCGCCGGCATGTCGCTTCTGCTTGCCGCCGGTGTGGCGCAGGCCCAGAGCAAGACATTTAACGTCTGGTGGTTCGAACTGCCGGATACTTCGCAGGCCAAGGCATGGACCAAGGCGCTCGAAGAGCTGAAAGCCAAGCATCCCGACGTTACGATCAATTTCGAACAGAAGACTTTCGAGCAATTGCAGAAGGCAGGCAGCCTCATTCTCAATTCGGATCAGGCGCCTGATATCCTGGAATACAACAAGGGCAATGCCACGGCTGGCCTCGTCGCCTCGCAGGGCCTGCTGACGCCGCTCGACGATCAATTCAAATCGCGCGGATGGGACAAGATCCTCAACGAAACCAATAGCCAGCTCAGCAAATATGATGGCAACGGCATCTACGGCTCCGGTCCGATTGTCGGCATCCCGGTCTATGGCGAATTCGTTTCGGTTTTCTACAATATCGACATGTTCCAGGCCAACGGCGTGAAAGTGCCGACCACGCTGGACGAGTTCGAAGCCGCGCTGGACACTTTCAAGAAGAAGGGCATTACGCCGCTTGCCTATGGTACGGTGGATTCCAACGCGCAGCATCTGGTCTATACGCTGGCCCTGACGCAAGCCGACGACACCTGGGTCAAGAATTATCAGGGGCTCAAGGCACCGCTCGATACCAAACCCTTCCTGTTTGCCGCTCAGAAGATCGCCGACTGGGTGAGCAAGGGTTATATTTCGAAGGACTCGACCGGCCTGAAGGGTACCGGCGGCGCCGACAATCTCTTCTCGTCCGGCACAGCTCCGATGTTCGTCAGCGGCACCTGGAACAACGGCAATTTCGCAAGTTCGATCAAGAACTTCAAGTGGAGCCAGTTCATCTTCCCGACCCCGAAGTACAGCGTGGGTTCGACCGGCAACCTGTTCATGGTGCCGAAGAGCGCCAAGAACAAGGATCTCTCCTACGAGTTCATCGATCTCGTCCTGAGCAAGGAAAACCAGAACCTGCAGGCCAATCTCGGTGGCGTTGCCATTGCCGCCGATCCGGCCTCGGTCACCGATGAGGTCGGCAAGCGTAATGTCGAGCTCTTCAACCAGATCTCCAGCAAGGGCGGCCTCGGCTTCTATCCGGACTGGCCGGTACCTGGCTACTACGAACTGCTGATCCAGGCGACCACGGGTCTGGTCAACGGTTCGACCACGCCGGATCAGTTCGCGGAGCGTCTGAAGAAGGCCTATGACGACGTGCAGGCGGCGCAGTAACACCATCGGCGACAATCACAACGGCAAGACGGCTTTCATGCCGCCTTGCCGTATCGGACTGGAGGATTTCGATGGATAAGTCGAAGAGCGCCGGCAGGGCGGGGTACTATTTCTATATGATCCCCGGCGTGCTGGGGTTTGTTCTTGTCGTGCTCGTTCCGCTGATTGCCAATTTCGCCATCAGCTTCACGACATGGAAGGGCGGCGTCATTCCGCCGCGATATGTTGGCTTTGAGAATTACCAGCGGCTGCTTCACGATGCGGCTTTCTGGGGTTCCATCCAGCATACGCTGCTGTTCATCATCTCGATGACGATCGTGCCCATCATATTGGGGCTGGTGCTGGCGGCGGTGCTGTTCGATTATATCAGTGCACAATTCAGCCAGACATGGTCGAGCTTCTTTCGCGCAGGCTTCTACCTGCCGCAGATCCTGCCGCTGACCGCAGCCGGCGTATTGTGGGCATGGATTCTCAACCCCATCGGCATCATCAATGCGGTGCTCAAGGCAATCGGCCTCGATTTCATGGCGAAGAACTGGCTGGGAGATGCCACTTATGCGCTGTGGGCGGTTTCGGCCGTCATCGTCTGGGTTCAGGTGGGCTATTGCCTGGTCGTGTTCATGTCCGGATTGGCTCGCGTCGATCCTTCGCTCTACGAGGCCGCCGAGCTCGACAATGCGAGCTGGTTCGCGCGTTTCCGCGCCATCACAATCCCGATGCTGATGCCTGAAATTTTCGTCGTCGCGCTGACGACGCTGATTGCAGCCCTCAAGGTCTTTGCGCCGATCTATGTTCTGACGTCAGGCGGACCGGACAATGCGACAACGGTTCCATCCTATCTGTCATATTACCATTTCTTCACGACGAACCGCGTCGGATATGCGGCAGCCATCGCGACGCTGCAGACAGTCATGACCATCATACTCGGCATCCTCTTCCTGCGTATGCAGTCGAAGCAGGCCGAAGGAGGGCATTGAGATGGCAACGGCATCCTCGATTTCCACACATATCGCTTCGACGGAGCATCGCGTAAGAAGGGGCTTCGGCCGCTGGGTCGTTCTGGGCATTCTGCTGGTTTTCCTTGCTGGCACGCTCTTTCCGTTCTTTCTCGCGGCAGTCAACGCCATCAAGACGCCCTCCGACTATGCCGCCAACGGTCCGCTTGCTCTTCCGCACAGCTTCGATCTGACGGCACTCAAGAACTTCTGGGCGACCGTCGATTTCCCCCGGAAGCTCTTCAACAGTATTCTCATCAGCGGATGCACCGCCATTCTGGCCGTCGTCCTCAGTCTCCTGAATGCCTATGCCATCGGCATAGGACGCGTTAGAGGCGGGCAAGGGCTTCTCGTCCTGCTGCTGATATCCATTATGGCGCCGCAGGAGGCATTGGTCTATCCGCTCTACTATATGTCAAAGCAGGTCGGCCTGTTCGACTCGATGCTCTCGGTTATCCTGATCATCGGCGTGCTGCATACCGCATTCGGAACCTATCTTCTGTCTTCGGTGCTGGCGACCTTCCCGCGCGAGATCATCGAGGCTGCGCAGATCGACAATGCGACGCGGTGGCAGATTCTCTGGATGGTGATCGTGCCGGTGCTGCGCCCGACGCTCGCAGTGCTTGCGACCTTCTTCTTCATCTGGACGTGGAACGAATTCCTGATCCCGCTTGTGTTTCTGGTCTCCAACAACAATCAAACCATCTCGGTTGCCATGGGCGTGCTGACAGGCGCCAATACGCAGGATCCGACCGCGATTGCGGCGGCTTCTCTGCTTGGCATAACGCCGACGATCATCTTCTTCCTTATTTTCCAACGGACGCTGACGCGCGGTGTCGCGGTAGGTGCCGTCAAATAACCAATGCGGAAGCCCCGTTCGGCGAAAGCCGCCGGGCGGGCGCGACGAATGGCAAGTTCGATAAGTTCGATTTTCCGCAGGAGGCGTAAAGTGGCAGGTATCAATATCAAATCCCTCACCAAGCATTTCGGTGCCGTGCAGGTTCTGAACGACATCGATCTGACGATCGAGCGCGGCGAGTTCGTCGTCTTCCTCGGCGGCTCGGGCTGCGGCAAGTCGACCTTGCTGCGCATGATTGCAGGTCTCGAGACGATCACCAGCGGGGAGATCTGGATCGGCGGAAAGCGGGTCGACCAGCTGCCGCCCGGCGAGCGCGGCGTATCGATGGTCTTCCAATCCTATGCGCTCTATCCGCACATGACCGTTCGAGACAACATGTCCTTCGGCTTGAAAAATATCAAAACGCCCAAGCATGAGATCGCAAGACGCATCGAAGAAGCGGCAAAGATCCTGGAAATGCCGCACCTTCTTGATCGCAAGCCCTCGGCACTCTCCGGCGGCCAGCGCCAGCGTGTCGCGATCGGCCGCGCCATCGTGCGCGAGCCTGACGTCTTCCTTTTCGACGAGCCGCTCTCCAACCTCGATGCCGGCCTGCGCACGCGTACGCGCGTCGAGTTGGCGCAGCTGCATGAGCGATTGGGCGCGACCATGGTCTTCGTCACCCATGACCAGGTGGAGGCGATGACGCTTGCCGACCGTATCGTGCTCTTGAACAACAAGAAGATCGAGCAAGTGGCGACTCCGGTCGAGATCTATACGCGCCCGGCGACGCGTTACGTCGCCCAGTTCGTTGGATCGCCGGGTATGAACTTCATCAATATAGCAGAAGTTGGCGAGGCAGGCGGGCTGGCGACTGCGAGGTTGCCGGATGGTTCGATCATCAAGACGGCTGTTGCGCTCAATGGCCTTTCGAATTCCGGACTGACGCTCGGCATCCGTCCGGAGCATCTGGTCGTTACGACGGCGGAGAAGGGCGATATCGGGGGGCAGGTCGAGACCATCGAACGCCTGGGCGACCGTTCGCTCGTTCACGTCCGGCTCAAGGACGGTTCGAAGATCATCGGCACGGATCCTGGCATGACGACGATCACGACCGGCTCGCCGATCGCCTTCACCGTCGATGCCGCAAAGGTAAGCATCTTCGATGAGAATGATGCGGCCCATCATTCCGTAAACTAAGGGAGGGAGGAACACAAACGTTCGATAAGGTTCAGAGGCAATCAAGTCGGCCGTTGACGAAACCGTCCAACTGGTATGTTATATCGCCATGTCCACCGCGCACCACAGAAAGAAGCAGCCCTTGTTCGTTCGCCAGCAGTTGCTGGAGGTCGCGGCGCGTCTTGCCTCCGAAAAGGGGATGACGGCGGTGACGCTGGACGCCGTTTCCGGAGCGTCCGGGGTCAGCAAGGGCGGTTTGCTGCATCATTTTCCCAGCAAGAACATGCTGCTGGAAGCGCTGTTCGACAGCCTGCTGGAGCGGCTGGATGCGGCAATCGAGGAAGCGATGCGCGCCGATCCGTTGCCGCATGGCCGCTTTACCCGCGGCTACCTGCATGCCTGCCTGGCGCTGCGCGATCAGCCCGAAGGTGCGAAGGACTGGGCGCAGGTGACGATGGTGCTGCTGACCGAGCCGCAATTGCGGCAGCGGTGGCACGCATGGGTGCGCGAACGCAGTGAGGAATATATCGGTACGGATTCCTCGGTGGACGCGGCAATCGTCAGACTGGCGGCCGATGGGATCTGGCTCGCCGACCTGCTTGGCAGCCACGACATGGACGAAAGCGCCCGTCAGAAGCTGATCAACCGGCTGATCGAGCTGACCCAGCTCTAACCTTATCGGAGACAATGGAATGGCGAACGCATCCGTGTATGCAATGCTGCTGGTCGCGATCGTGCTGGAGGTGGTCGGCACGACGGCATTGCAGATGTCGCAGCAGTTCACCCGCCTCGGCCCGACGGTGGTTCTGGTGATCTGCTATACGGCCGCCTTCTATTGTCTTTCGGTGACGTTGCGCGTCATCCCGGTTGGCATTGCCTACGCCATATGGAGCGCGCTCGGTATCGTGCTGATTTCGATGGTGGGGGTCGTGCTTTTCCGCCAGAAACTTGACCTTGCCGCTGTCATTGGCCTGGGTCTGATCATTGCCGGCGTACTCGTCGTCAATCTCTTTTCAAAATCCGTGTCGCACTGAAAACACAGGTGTTGTCTATGGTCGTTTTTGTCTTTGTCAAATTCACGGGGAGGCTTTATCTCTTGCCGCGGGCGGGCTGATGGAGGCTTGAAGTACGGCGCTTTCCCAAAGCGCTTTGGATTGCATAAACCCATTCAATTTCTATGGTATAAGAGGAGTGCCGAAATGACTATTCGTGCCGTCGTTTGGGGCGAGAACATTCATGAGCAGACAAACAAGGTCGTTGCCGAGATCTATCCGGAGGGCATGCACAATACCATCGCCAAGGCATTGAACGCCGACGCCGGTATCGAAGCGTCCACTGCAACGCTGCAGGAGCCGGAGCATGGCCTCAGCGAAGCCCGTCTGAAAGATACCGATGTCCTTTTGTGGTGGGGCCACAAGGATCATGGCGCCGTCAAGGACGAAGTCGTCGAGCGTGTGGCAAAGCGGGTGTGGGAGGGCATGGGCCTCATCGTTCTGCATTCCGGCCATTTCTCCAAAGTCTTCAAGCGCCTGATGGGTACGCCCTGCGCGCTGAAGTGGCGCGAAGCCGGTGAGCGTGAGCGCCTCTGGGTCATCAATCCCCGCCACCCGATCGCAGCCGGTCTTGACGAGCATTTCGAGCTTGAGAATGAGGAAATGTACGGCGAACAATTCTCCGTTCCGGAACCGCTGGAAACCGTGTTCATCTCCTGGTTCCAGGGCGGCGAAGTCTTCCGGTCTGGCATGACCTGGCGCCGCGGCGCCGGCAACATCTTCTATTTCCGCCCGGGTCACGAAACCTATCCGACCTATCACAACGGCACGGTTCAGAAAGTCCTGATCAATTCCGTGAAGTGGGCCTACAACCCACTCGGCACCCAGGCCAGCATCCATGATGCGCCGAACGTACCGGTCGAAAAAGCACTGGAGCCGATCGTCGAACGCGGCCCGAAACTGCACCAGGCCGGCGAAGCCGGTTATCGCTGAGGTATCATATGCGTCTCATAGTAGTTGGCACGGGCGGCATGGCGAAGAACCATGTGGAGCATTTCGCCCGTATTCCTGGCGTCGAAATCGTCGGCGCCGTCGATACGGATGCGACGAGGCTCACCGCCTTTTGCGATACGTTCGATATCGAGAAGCGCTTTTTGTCGCTGGACGAGGCGCTTGCCTGGGGCGAATTCGATGCGGCGACCAATGTCACGCCGGATAAGGCTCACCATCCGACGACCCTGCCACTGCTTGCCGCCGGCAAGCATGTTCTCTGCGAGAAGCCGCTCGCGGAGAATTATCAAAAGGCGCTCGAGATGACGGAAGCCGCCGAAAGGGCAGGGGTCATCAACATGGTCAACCTGACCTATCGCAATGTCGCGCAACTGCAAAAAGCCCGAGAGATGGTGATCTCCGGCGAGATCGGCACGGTCAAGCACGTGGAGGCATCCTATCTGCAGAGCTGGCTCGTCTCCAAGGCCTGGGGGGACTGGCGCAGTGAATCCAAATGGCTCTGGCGGCTGTCGACCGGGCATGGCTCGAACGGCGTACTCGGCGATATCGGCATCCATATCCTCGATTTCGCCGCTTATGGCGCCGCGACGGATATCGATCACGTCTTCGCCCGTCTGAAGACCTTCGAGAAAGCGCCCGGTGAACGTATCGGCGAATATACGCTTGATGCGAACGACAGCTTCTCGATGGCGGTCGATTTTGCCAACGGTGCGCTCGGCGTCGTGCATGCGAGCCGCTGGGCGACAGGGCATCTAAATGAGTTGAAGCTGCGCATCTATGGCGAGCGCGGCGGCCTGGAAGTCTCCCATAGCCCGAACGGTTCCGAATTGCGCGGCTGCCTTGGCGATGACACCGAAACGGCCACGTGGAGGGTGCTTGAAGTGCAGCCGGTCCTGACCAATTATCAACGCTTCGCTGAAGCTGTCATGATCGGCAGCAGCCAGGACCCGAGCTTCCGCCATGCGGCCAACTTGCAGCGCGTGCTGGATCTTGCCATGGTGACGGAAGTCGAACGGCGCGAACTGAAGGTCTGATGGCGCTGCAGCAGTTTAATATGCAATAGTCCATCTTCAGGCCAAGCCTTGGGAGTGCGTGCATGTCTACCGAGGAAAAAGTTGCCAGCCACTATACGCATGGATCGCTGGAAACGGCGATCCTGCAAACGCTTGCTGCCGAGGGCAAGGATATCGACAACCTGCGCATCCGCGATCTGACCGATATCGATGAATTCCATCTGGGGCGGCACGCTGCGACAGTTGATTTCGCAAGGGATCTCGAACTTTCCGCCGGCCTGCGACTTGCCGATATCGGATCGGGGCTCGGCGGGCCTGGCCGCCATTTTGCCGATTCCTATGGATGCATCGTCTCGGGAATCGATCTCACCGAAGAATTCGTTCAGGTCGCCAATTCGCTGACGGCCCGCTGCGGTCTCAAGGATCTGGTTTCCTTTCGGCAGGGCAGCGCGTTGGCATTGCCTTTCGAGAGCGGCAGTTTCGACCGGGCGACGCTCATCCATGTCGGCATGAATATCGAGGACAAGGCTCGGCTGTTTTCCGAGATCAGGCGCATTCTCAAGCCCGGTGGCCGTTTCGGGCTTTATGAGATCATGCAGATGCGGGAGGGAACGCTGCCCTATCCGATGCCCTGGGCGATGGAACCGGAAACGAGTTTCGTCCGCAGCCCCGATGTCTATCGCTATCTGCTTGACGAAGCCGGCTTCACGGTCGAGCTCGAGCAGGACCGCAGCGCTCTCGCAATCCGATTGGCACATGAAGCGCGCGCCAGGGCGGCTGCGGCCGGCGGTGTGCGAGACCAGGGTGTCCGTACGCTGATGGGTCCGCGGGCTGGCGAGCGCATGAGCAACGTCAACGTGTCGGTCGAGGGCGGCCTGCTTGCGCCGATCGAGATGATTGCCAAAGCCATTTGAGGCCATTGTGCCGGATGCGGTTCGCCACGGTCCATTGACAGCGGCGGGCCTGTGTCTGTATGGAAAATATAACGGTAATGGATTTCTGCCGGGCCATGGTGGCCGAACCGCTGCTCTGATTTCTCCAGGGAAGCTGATGACTCCTACTCAACGCGCCTGAGAGGCGAAGGAGTAGAGTCGTGCCTGTCTTTCTACCGTTATCCCATTCGTGTCATTTATCCACCGTCCCCGCGGGGCCATCCGCCGGCTTTGCGGGAGGGGCAAACTGATGTCCGCCTCCGCCTATTTTCATCATCGCTTTCAGCAGTTTCGCAGCCTGTTCAAATGGATAGTTCTGGTCGTACCGATGGCGGTCGTCGTCGGCTCGCTTTGCGCTCTGTTTCTCTGGAGCCTGGACAAGGCGACGGCCGCGCGTTTCGACCATCCCTGGCTGATCTTCCTGATGCCGGTTGCCGGCTTCCTGATGGTGCTGGTCTATCAGCACTTCGGCCGCGGATCGGAAGGCGGCAACAATCTGATCGTCGATCAGATCCATGAGCCCGGCGGCGGCGTGCCGCTGCGCATGGCGCCCTTCATCCTGGTTTCGACGGTTCTGACGCATCTGGTCGGCGGTTCGGCGGGACGCGAGGGGACAGCCGTGCAGCTCGGCGGCAGCATTGCCAGCGCCTTTGCGAGGGTTTTCCGGCTCAGTCATGCCGAGATCCGCATCCTCCTCATGGCGGGCATCGCTGCGGGCTTCGGCGCGGTCTTCGGCACGCCGATCGCTGGTGCCGTCTTCGCTCTCGAAGTCCTGACGATCGGGCGAATACAATATGAGGCGCTGATCCCGAGCCTTGCGGCGGCGATCATAGCCGATTGGACCTGCCATGCCTGGGGCATCGAGCACATCCAGTATCAGATCGGCTATCTCGCCGGCACGCCAGCCGGCACCTTCCATCTCGATGCACTGCTGCTCGTCAAGGCCGGCATCGCCGGCGTGATCTTTGGCCTGATGGCGCGCTCGTTCAGCGAGGTCTCGCATCGGGCGTCCGCGGCATTCAAGCGGCTCTGCGCTTACGCGCCGCTCAGGCCTGTCATCGCCAGTGCGATCTTGATCGGTCTCGTCTATCTGCTTGGCACGCGGCAATATCTCGGGCTTGGCGTCTGGTCGCCCAACCCTGACGATGCGACGATCCTCGGCTTCTTCGATCCTGCCCGTGTGGATTACTGGAGCTGGTTCTGGAAGGCGGTCTTCACGATCGTGACACTCAGTGCCGGCTTCAAGGGCGGGGAGGTGACGCCTTTGTTCTTCATCGGTGCCGCGCTCGGTAATGCGCTTGCCGTCATTCTCGGTGCCCCGGCCGATCTCTTTGCCGGGTTGGGCTTTGTTGCCGTTTTTGCCGGTGCCACCAACACGCCGCTTGCCTGCATGATCATGGGCATCGAGCTCTTCGGCGCGACGCATACGGTCTATCTCGCCGTGGCATGCTTCCTTGCCTATATCTGCAGCGGCCATACCAGCATCTATCTGTCGCAGCGGCTCGGCATCGCCAAAGGTGCTTCCGATAACATCCCGGCCGATACACCGCTTCGCCATATTCGCGAGAGCGGCTTGAAGACGCGGCGGGAAAATGCCCATAAGGTCGGAAAGGTTTGACGCAAGGACGGCGGAGGTTGTCGTGCTCTATCTTGTCGTGTTTCTCGGTGCCGGATTGGGCGGCGCGTTCCGCCTTGGTATCAATGAGCTCGTTGCCCGCCTGCTTGGGGTCGAATTTCCATTCGGCACGTTGATCATCAATGTGCTTGGTGCCTTCATCATGGGGCTGCTGACGGAGTATTTCGCTTTTCGCGGCGGTATGTCGCAGGAGATGCGGTTGTTTCTAACAACAGGCCTTCTGGGTGGGTTCACGACGTTTTCGACCTTTGCGCTGGAGAGCGTCATGCTCTGGGAGCGCGGCCAATGGATGCCGGCCATCGCCTATATCGGCCTGTCCGTTTTCCTGTCGATCGGGGCTCTGATGGCAGGACTTGCAATTGTCCGGCTAATAATTCAGGTTCAAACGGCATAGTGATTGGGCGTCGGCAGATTTCGCCGCATTTTTGCCGATTCCGAGGTGAATCCCTCTTGAGAATCGCAGAGGTTCATTCCACGACAAACCACCGTTTGTTGCGAACGGACTCTCTTGCGAAATTCGACTAATCAACTCATATAATCGCCTATTAAGATCACCGCATAACACAAGGAGTCGGGCGTCGATCAGGATAAGCACCGGCAAAGCATTCCCAATGACAAGCCTGTTCTCGCTCCGGGATTCGCATGCGGACTCCCCGGGCAACCTCCTCCCGGACCGCACCGCCCCAAAAGACAGACATGACGGAGAGTCCCTTGAGCGCACCTGCTCCCACTTCCAACCAATCTTCTGCTCCGGAACAGACCTTCGGCACCGCCGGCATCGCGCCGATGGACCGTCCGAGCGCCATGACCCGCTTTTTTATGAGCATCGTTGCCTGGGCCGAAAGCCTCAACCTGAAATATGCCAAGCTCGGCAATCCGCCGGTCTATGACACCGCGACCTTCCCCTGGGCGGCCGAGATCGAGAAGGATTATCCGGCCATCCGCGCAGAGCTCGAAAAGGTGCTGCTGCGCCAGAGCGAGCTGCCGACCTTCCAGGACATCTCCACCGACGTGAAGACCATTTCGACCGATACGCGCTGGAAGACGTTCTTCCTTCTCGGTTTCGGCGTGAAGTCCGAGCAGAACATCAAGGCGTGCCCGAATACCTGGGCGGCCGTGCAGAAGATTCCCGGCCTGACGACGGCGATGTTCTCGATCTTCGAGCCGGGCAAACATCTGCCTGCGCATCGCGGCCCCTATAATGGCGTGCTGCGCCTGCATCTCGGCCTCATCGTGCCGGAGCCGAATGACAAGCTCGCCATTCGCGTCGACAAGCAGGTTTGCCACTGGCAGGAAGGCAAGGCGCTGATCTTCGACGACGCCTATGAGCATGAAGCCTGGAACCATACCGACAAGACCCGCGTGGTGCTCTTCGTCGATTTCGTCAAGCCGCTGAAATTCCCGGCCCGCTTCATCAACTGGGCTCTGATGAACCTGGCGATCTTCACGCCCTTCATCAAGGAAGGTCTCGACAACCACAAGGAATGGGAAAAGAAGTTCTACGCCGAAGCCGAGGCGTTTAGAAACCGCCCGAAACCCTGATTTTATCGACTGTTTAGCTTCATAAACCCCGGTCTCTCTGAGGGAGCCCGGGGTTTTGTTTTATTCAGTCACGCGCAAGCGCTGAAGTGCGGCAAATCGGCGATGTTGCGTTCGTCGTTCTGAAGGCTTCGAGGCGCCAGGGGAATGAAACTGAGGTTATTTCACTGTCCGTACGATTGCAGCACCTGCCGTCATGCCACCACCGAAAGCCACGAGGCCGAGGTTGAGCGGTTCGGAGTGTTCGTCGGCAACATGCAGCATGGCGAGCGGAATGCTTGACGAGCTGGTGTTGCCGTAGGTCTCGATGACGCTGAGGGCTGGGCGGCCACTGCGCTTGGCAATCGTGTCGATGATACGCTGGTTGGCCTGATGCGGCACCAGGAGATCGAGATTGGCAAGCTCGATGCCGGCATCGACGCAGGCGTTTTCGATCGAACGGGTCATCGAATGCACCGCTTCGGTGAAGACCGAGCGGCCGTTCATGGCAATGACGCCATCGTCCGGCAGCGGAACGTAGAGTAGATCGCCCGGTTCCGGCCGACCGCTGACGATCGGACGGCTTGCGGTGAAGAGCGGATTGCGCGCCATGTCGCGGCTGGTCACGAGGCTGGCGGTTGCGGCATCGCCGAACAGGATCGCCGTCGAGAAATCGTTCATGTCGAGCAGCGGCGACAGGACTTCCGAGGTGATGATGAGCACCTTGGCGTCGTTCTGCTGGGCAATGAAATCATAGGCCTGCTGCAGCGCGTAGAGATAGCCGGAGCAGGCGGCGCCCATGTCATAGGCGGCAAGCGACGGCCGCACGCCGTCTTCGGCGACGGCAACCGCGACGCGGCTTGCGAGCGACGGCGTGGCGATGTCAGGCGTGCCCGTGGCGGCAATCACCAGATCGATATCGTGGATCGAGATCTGGTTCTGCTTGAGGAGATCGCGAGCCGCCTTCGTCGCGAGGCTCAGCGTGCCTTCGTCAGGCCCGACCCAGAAGCGGCTCTTGATACCCGTCAGTGCAAGAATCTCGTCGGCGCGGCGATTTGGCCAATTGTGGATGATCTCTTCGTTGGTGACGCGGCGGGCGCCGGTGGCGATGCCGATGCCGTTGATGACGACTTCCGAGAAGCTGCCGGTGTGGCGGCGCAGCGCCGGGATGACGTGCGACTTCAGGCGCCGCAGCACGAACTTGTTCTGGATTTCGGAGGCAAGCGCAAAATTCTGTTCGCTCAGATCGCGGTTGGCATCGACGGTCAGAAGCGGGCTGTCGGTGGCGATCTGGTCGCCGACCTTGGCGAAGACTTCCTGCACGACGCCGCCGATATTGGCGCAGATCTCGACAGAGGCTTTCGTCGCCTCGACGACGGCAACGAGCTGACCGACCTCGATCTTGTCGCCAGGCTTGACGAGCAGATCCGTCACCAGGACGTTTTCGTCCGCAGGGCCGGAGCCGATAGCCTTGATAGCTGCCGTCGGGCCGCTGTCATCTTCTTCATGCCAGGTCACTTCGCATTCGAGAACCTCTGCCATCAGATCGACCAGCTTGCGGTAGGAGGGCAAGGTTTCGAGCTGATTGCGGAAGTTGAAGGGAATGTGGGCATCCGAGCGCGCCAGCCTGCGCACGACGACGGGCACGTCGGTCTTTTCGGTGACGGTCGCGATGATTTCCGCACCCATGCCGACGGTGCGATTATCTTCATGGACGACGATCAGACGGCGGGTGCGCCGGGCGCTCGCCAGCACTTCCTTCTCGTCCCAAGGCGAGATCGAGCGCAGATCGATCACCTCGACGGAAAAGCCCTGGGCCTCGAAAGCGCTCGCGGCATTGGCGCAGAGCGAAACGGTATTGCCGTAGCTGACGAGCGTGATGTCGCGGCCGCGGGTAACATGGCGTGACAGGCCGGGATGGACGAAGTGCTTGTCGATATCCTCGGAGGTGCGGCCGTCGGAATTGTTGAGCACGGCCTTCGGATAAAGGAAAACCGTGGGGCGCCGTGAGTCGAAGGCGGCATTGAGAAGCCCCGCCGCATCGCCGGCGCTGGAGGGCATGACGACGTCGATACCCGGTGTGTGCGCCAGCATGCCCTCGAAGCTCTGGGCGTGGAACGGGCCAAGGCCGGGCTTATAGCCGCCGCAGCTCACCATCAGAATGACGGGAGCTTCCCATGCCCCCTCCGTGCGCCAGAACATGCTGCCCATTTCCGAGACGATCTGGTTATAGGCGAGCGGCAGGAAATCGGCGAATTGCAGGAAGGCGACCGGGCGCTGCCCGGCCAGCGCACGGCCGACGGCCGTGCCGACGATGGTGGACTCGCTGAGAGCGGCATTGCGGACGCGATCGGGATATTTCGTGCTGAGACCGCGGGTAACGCCGAAGACGTCGCCCTTCGGATCTTCGATATCCTGGCCGAACAGGACGACGTCGGGATTGGCGGCAAGCTGTTTGTCGAGGACCGCATTCAGCGCTTCGCGCATCGTCAAGGTCGATGTTTTTTCATTGCCGCGATATTCAGTCTTTCCCTTGAAGGAAGCCGGATAGGGAGCCTTCGCCTCCGGTTCGACCTTGGGCGCGTCTTCCTTGCGGGCGAGGGCGGCTTCCGCCTGGACTTCGGCCGTCAATTCCTGTTCGAGCTTTCGAAGCGCGTCGGCGTCGGTGCCTGCCTTCTGCAGCATGGCTCGCAGGTTCGGCAGCGGATCACGCGAGGAGCCGGCCTCGATTTCGAGCAGGGTGCGGTAGGTCTTCTGGTCGTCGGCGTTGGTGTGGTCGGACAGCCGCTCGACATTGAGGAGCACGATGCTCGGCGTGCGGTTGTTGCGGCTGTGGCGGACCGCCTTGTGAAAGGCCTCGCGCGAGGCCCGCAGATCGTCACCCTCGGTGCGGATGATCTCGACGCCATAAAAGCTGGAGGCCGGGCCGCCGGGCAGGTCGAAGAAGGTCTGCTTGCTCGTTCTTGTCGAAATGGAGAAGCTGTTATCCTCGATAACGAAGACGACGGGATACTGGCCGCGCACGGCCTCGGCGACCGCTTCGACGAATTCGCCCTGCTGGGTGGTGCCGTCGCCGACACAGCAGACGGCAATCGGCATGCCGGGCTTGTGCTTCAGGGATGCGGCAACGCCGACAGCGTGCAGCGCATTGTTGCCGACAGGGCCGACGATGGAGGTGATATTGAGAGCGCGGGAAGAGAGATGCGCGCTCATCTGCCGGCCGGCCGAGTGTGAACTGGCTGTGGCGAGCAGGCTGGAGAAGAACTCACGAATGGGCATGCCGCGCGCGAGCATCAATGCCTTGTCGCGATAATGGAGATGCAGCCAGTCGTCGTCTTGGAGAAACTCGTTGAGCAGCGCCGTGGACTCATGTCCGGCGCCGGAAACATGGAAATGTGCTATGCCCTGCTTGATGAATTCTCGCTCAAGACGGTCTATTTCTCTGGAAACGAAAAATATTCTGTGAAGTTGCTTGAGGTATTCTGTTGTAAACCTCCCTTCCATCTCAATGATTTTCCTAATCTTTCGTCCAAATTAATTGCGTGGACCTAGGTAGACCCCTGGGCTACCTTTTTCAATACACGTTAAATGACAATATTTTCTCGGTTTGAAACCGAAATACGTGAATCGCCGGGCTTGAGTTTTTCGCGATGTTTCTGTCCACAGGCATGTATCGATGAACGCATCCGTCCGTGCGCCAGGCGATCGGCGCGTTTATCGAAAGCGATCCTAGCCTGATTTGCGGATCCTGATGTTGCTGTTCCGCCTTGCCGCGGCGGCCTTTGCGGCTTGTTCTTCCTGAAGGATCAATTCCTTCGGCTTCTTGCCGATAATCTCCTTGCGGCCCTTCTTCGAGAAGGGCTGCGCGAGCTGGGCGAGGAAGCCTTTGGCGATCTTGCCGGTGATGCCGATATCCGTGGAGGAGGGGCGCGGCGGATTGTAGAAGGTGCCGAGAAGCTGGTCCCAGATCACGAGGTTTTCCCCATAATTCGTATTGCCTTCGGCAAGCACTTTTGAATGATGCCAGCGATGCAGGCGCGGCGTCGAGAATATGAGGTCGAGCGGGCCGGTGCGCATGTCGACATTGCAATGGGTCAAAAGGCCGATGAAAGCCGTGACCGCACCGATCCAGAGGAAGACCGGCAAAGGCGCGCCGAGCAGATAGAGTGGAATCTGACCGAGCGCGATCTTGAAGAGCGTATCGATGACGTGAAAGCGGCCTGTATTGATGACCCATAGCCGCTCGACGCTGTGATGCAGCGCATGGAAGCGCCATAGCGACAGATGCTCATGCGCGAGACGATGGGCCATATAGAGGCCGAACTCGGCGATGACGAGGCCGAGCGCCACCTGGAATATCATCGGCCACTGATCCGGCCAGAAATGCGAATGGTAGCTCAGTGCCGGCTGCGCAACCGTTGCAACGGCCATGGGGAAAGAGGTGCCGATCGCAGCGGCGATCTGCACGCCGCCTTTGTTCAGCAGCGTATGGGCGACATCGTTGAAGGTTTCGCCATCGCGTTTCTGCCAAGTCTTCTCGTAAGGCATCAACCGCTCGAAGAGGGCGATTATGGCCACCGTCGAAAGATAGACGACATTGAACCAGAGAAGATGCATATCCGACTGGAAGGCGAAATAGGCTCCCGTTAGTCCACCGCATAGGATGGCAGGCCACAACAGGGAGGAAACAGCAGCGTAAAGACGCGAACTGCTTTGAAATGTCATTCCATCATCCTCAGATTCTGATCAGCGAAAAATTTGCGCGTGAGTATGCGGGATATGTAGCGCGATGATTGTGGAGTCGAAAGCGAAATTTTTCCGATCGCTGGCGACGGCAGTTGGAAGGGAGACCGAAACATGCGGATAGAAAAGGCGGGACACGAGCATCTGGAGGGGTGGGTTGGCTTGCGCGCGGCGCTTTGGCCCGGCCATTCGGTCGAACATCACCGCGCGGAACTTGCGCAGTTTTGCTCCAATGAAAACGGTATTGCTTTCGTGGCGATCGATGCTGCCGGTCATATCACCGGTTTTGCCGAAGCAACATTGCGGCACGATTACGTCAACGGTTGCGAGACATCCCCGGTTCTGTTCCTCGAGGGAATCTATGTGCGCCCGGAAAATCGACGGGAAGGGGTGGCACAGGCACTTTGCGAGGCTGTCGCCGCCTGGGGGCGGGAGGCCGGCTGCACGGAGTTTGCCTCGGATGCATTGATCGACAATCTTGCGAGCCATGCCTTCCATGCAGCGCTCGGTTTTGTCGAAACCAGGCGCGTGGTCTATTTTCGAAAGCTGCTCTAGGCCGGAGCTACAGGACTGTGCCTAGGCGAATGTCAATTTCGTTTTCTGCTGTCCGGCCGCATCGAAATTCTCCGGCTTCAGCCAGCGCTCGTAGCCGGCCTTCAGCCGCGGCCAGTCGGCGTCGATCATGGCAAACCAGGCGGTGTCGCGATTCTGGCCCTTGGCGACCATGTGCTGGCGGAAGATGCCTTCGAAAACGAAACCGAACCGTTCGGCTGCCCGCTTCGAAGGTTCATTGAGGTTGTTGCACTTCCACTCGAAGCGGCGATAGCCGAGCGTGTCGAAGACATAGGATGCAAAGAGATAGAGCGTCTCGGTCGTCACGCGGCTGCGGGCGATGGCGGGTCCCCAAAGGATGCTGCCGATCTCGATGACGCCATGTGTATTGTCTATGCGCATCAGAGCCTGCCGGCCTTCGGCACGGCCCGTGCGCTTGTCGATCGTCGCGAAGAAGAGCGGATCGGCGCTGGATGCGGCTTTCTCAAGCCAGGGCGAAAAGGCAGAGCGATCAGCCGGTGCGTCTTCGAAGAGATAGCGGAAACGATCTTCCGCGCCGGGCGCGCGGGCCGAGGCATAGAGATCGTCGCCATGACGGGCCGGATCGAGCGGTTCTATCCGCGTATAATGGCCTTCCAGAGTAATGCGCTCGGGACGGGATACGCCCTTCCAGTTCGTCAGATCCATGTCAAAGTCCTTTGGTCATCAAATACAGCCTAGCGGAGCCGGCCGGAGTGTATCAGGTCTGCGAGGGATTGTGGCAGTTCCATCCCATCGGGCAAGCCGGGGGCGGGCTGTGGCGATACCAGACGGCTTTCGATGGGCAGGACGCCGGCCCAGACGGGATGATCTGCCTCCTCCAAATCGCCTGGCGGGCCGTTGCGAATCTTGGCCGAGGCCTCATCGATCTTCATGCGCAGCACAGAAGTTGCCTTGACCTCCTGACCGGTCATCGGCCTCAAACTGTCCCAGCGGCCGGGAAACAGGTCTTCGATGAAGCGGCGCAGTGCATCGGTCTTCTCCTCGATGTCGTCGACCAGGCGGGCCGTGCCGAAGACCATGGCCGAACGGTAATTGACGGAATGATTGAAGGCCGAGCGGGCCAGCACATAGCCGTCGATGATGCTGCAGGTCAGGCAGACCGGCATATCTTCTGCGGCGCGCAGGAAACGGCTGGCGGATGATCCGTGCCAATAGACATAATCGTCCTCCCGCCAATGCAGGGTCGGCGTCACATAGGGCGCGCCGTTGATGACATAGCCGACGTGACAGAGCGGAGCGGCATCCAGAATGGCATGGACATCGGCATGGGCGTGGCTGCCACGCTTCGGGCTTCGCCGCACCCGGGTGCGTTCGGTGGTCGGATAGGTCTTCGTATCGGGCGCGTTGAGATCGGCCATGGCTTCCTCGTCGATTGAGCATTGATCTCTGGCAGCAAAGAGGTAGGCTATAAATAGCCAGTTTCTTGATTTTTAGCAGACCAGTTGAGGTTCCGTGGCATCGGTGGCGCAATGGCCGGCACTCGACCGGAATTCGGGTGACCTGGAGGGGCAAGTCTATCGCCTGATGCGCGACCGTATTCTGCATGGGCAAATGCCGGCAGGACAGCGTGTGCCGTCGACGCGGGTAATGGCGCTCTCGCTCAGCATTGCGCGTTCGACCGTCGTCAATGCCTATGATCGTCTAAAAGCGGAGGGCTATCTGCAATCGGCACCCGGTGCTGCAACGCGCGTCGCAGCCTTTCCATCGGCACCATTGTCAGGGCAAGCCGCTGCGCCACTGCCGAACCAGCCGCGCGTTACCGAATTCAAAACCGGAGGATTGTTCGAGCCGGGTGTGCCGGATGTGTCAGCCTTTCCCCACGCAGTCTGGGCGCGTTATCTCGGGGCCAGGGGCCGCTCTTTGCGGGTACACGACCTTGGCTATAGTGATCACGGTGGTATCCGCGAACTGCGCGAAGCCATCCTCGATCATATCGCTGCAACGCGGGGCGTGATCGCCCGGCCCGAACAGGTGGTGATCGTCCCGTCGACCGGTGCCGCGATCGGGTTGCTCGCGAGCGTGTTGCTTCAGCCCGATCATCCGGGCGACATCGTCTGGATGGAAGACCCGGGCTATGCCAGCGCGCAAGCGATCCTGCGGATGGCCGGCGCCAGTCTCGTGCCGGTACCTTGCGATGCAGAGGGTATCGATATTGCGCGAGGTGCAGGGCCACCGCCGCGGCTGATCTATGCTACGCCTTCGCATCAATATCCGACCGGCGCCACTATGAGTCTACCGCGCCGTCTCGCCTTGCTCGAATTCGCCCGGGCCAATGGTGCGATCGTGCTGGAAGACGATTACGACAGCGAGTTCCAGTATGCGTCGCGTCCAATCGCCGCCTTGCAGGGTATCGATCGCAGCGAAGTCGTTGCCTATGTCGGCACCTTCTCGAAGACGCTCGCGCCCGGCCTGCGTGTCGCATACGCCGTCGTGCCGTCCCGGTTGGTGGCGGCGACCGAGGCGGCGCAGCGGCTCAGAGGCACCGTCGTACCGATCCATATCCAGGCGGCCCTCGCCGATTTCATGCGCGAGGGGCGGTTCCGTGCACATCTGAGGCAGATGAACGCCATTTATGCCGAGCGCATGGCGGCGACCGTATCGGCACTCGATCGCTATTGCTGCGCTTGGCTGGAGATCGGAGCGGGCGGCGGCGGGTTGCAGCTGGCAAGCTGGTTCCGCGACGGAAAGACCGATGATGTCGCCGTAGCGCGTGTAATCAACGCCAATGGTTTCGCGGTTCGGCCCATCTCTGCGCTGTACCTGGGTGCTGCGCAGCCCGGACTGTTGCTCGGCATCGCCCGCATGGAGGCGCACGCAGCGGATGCGGCGGCGGCGAGGATTGCAAGACTGCTCGAAGCAGTGCCGGTCAGCGCCTGAGAAACATCGCCCGATATTCGCGTGGCGTCATGCCCTTGAGTGCCCTGAACTGCCTGTTGAAATTGGCAAGCGAGGCATAGCCGACGGCATCGCTGATATGGTGGACCGCCTGGCCGGTGGAGGAGAGGCGGGCGCAGGCATCGCCGATGCGCATGCGCATGAGATAGTCCGATATCGTCCCGCCGGTATGGCGGCGAAACATGCGGTGCAGGCCGGAGACGCTAAGCGCCGCAATGTCGGCCAGTTCATCGAGGCTGATCGCGCGGGCATAGTGAAGATGCATATGCGTCAACACACGGTCGATGCGCTCACGGCTTTCCTTGAGATCCGGAGCCTGCGCCGGCGCGCTGGCGAGCGGCGTCGCCTGACGGTCTTCCGCGACTTTCACCAGAATGCCGAGCAAAGCCAGAAGGCGCTCGACAGCCGGCTTTTCGAAAATGGTTTCGAAGGCAGGGCGGACGGCGGCGGAGGTCGCCTCGGAAAAGTGCAGGCCGTTGTCTCCACGCCGCAGCATGGCTTCGATCGACCGGAATTCGACGGCGCCGCCCGTCATCTGCAAAAGCCAGTCGCGATTGAACCAGAGCACCAAGGCAATATGCGGCTTTTCTTCCTTGATCTTGGCATGCGAAACCCAACTGTGCGGCAGATTGGGGCCGACGAGAACGAGGTCGCCGTCACCATAGTCGCCACTGTGATCGCCGATGAAACGCTGACCGATGGAATTCAGCGTCAGCGTCAGCTCGAATTCCGGATGGTGGTGCCATTGGAATGGAATGCAGTCGTCGAGCCGGCGGTTCAGCATGCTCCACGATGCTTCCGGTGAACGAGGCAGAACTTCAAGATAGGGCCTCATGGAGCGTCCGTAATAGATGACAAGCCAGAATAGTATCAGAAGTGGCCAGAGCCGGGCAACATCGAAACTCCTGTTGGAGCTACAACTTCTTCCGTAACCCGAGAACAAAAGGGTCAGCGAGATGGAGGAGACCGATGCAGCCTGCCTTGAAACGAGACGCTCACCCGACCGCGTCAGCGGTCACGACGCAACTGAAGGATATTCGGAAGATTTTGCCGCTCAGAGTGCTGTCGAAGGACGATTGGCAGCATTGGATCACTAGGGGTTATGTGATCGTGCGGCAGGCTGTGCCTGCTGTCAATGTCGAGCGGCTTGTCGAGCTCTTGTGGCGTTTTGACGAGAAGGACCCGAACGACCCTTCCACCTGGTATGCGCCGCAGCGGCGCGAGCACAAGATGAAGGAACTCAACAATACCGGCATGCTGGAGATCTATAATCACCAGTATCTCTGGGATAACCGCATGGAAAAGCGGATTTACGATGTCTTCGTCGATATCTGGGATCGCGAGGATCTCTGGGTCACGATCGATCGCGCCAATCTCAACCCGCCGAAGAAGGTGAAGGGCAATCCGAACGGCTTCATCCACTGGGATGTCGATACTTCGATCCGGCCCCTGCCGATCGGCGTGCAGGGTGTTCTGAGCCTGAAGAAGCAGGATGGCGATGTCGGCGGATTTCAGTGCGTGCCGCAGCTCTTCGAGCATTTCGAGGAATGGGAAAAGACGCAGCCCGCGGATCGCGATCCCATGCATCCCGACATGGCGGGTCTCTCGGTCGTCAATATCGACATGGAGCCCGGCGACCTGATGATCTTCAACTCGCTGCTGGCGCACGGCGTCCGTCCCAACCATTCGGACAACCGCGTTCGCATGGCGCAATATATCTCCATGCATCCGGCGGAATACGACAATATCGCCGAGCGCGAGGAGCGCATTCGTCTGTGGCGGGAATTGGACTCCCCGAAGCGCGACGCCTTTCCGGGCGACCCCCGCGAATGGGAAAAGCACAATGCGACGACGGCCAAACTGACGCCGCTCGGCGAGAAGCTGCTGGGTCTCAAGGCCTGGTAAACGACAGAGACCGGGTTCTTGAAAAAAGCTTCGAGCGGCCTTGGGCCGCTCGAAGCGTTTGTGGAGATTTGGCGGGCAGGCGCGGGTCCGTCAGATTTCGTTCCAGCGGCGGATGACCGGCTCGGTCAGGTCATGCTCGTAGCCGAGCACGCTGATGCTCGTGGTGTCGAGGACCAGATGCGCACCGCCCCCCGGCGGCAGGCCAACCCAGCGGGCAGCGAAGACGCGCAGGAAATGGGCGCTGGAAAAGATCAGGACGGAGCCGGCAATGCCGCGAAGTTCGCCGATGATGCGGTCGGCACGCGCGCCGACATCGGCGGCAGATTCGCCATTCGGGCAGCCGTCGCGGAAGACTTGCCAGCCGGGACGTTCGGCAAGGATCGCCTTGGTGGTGATGCCCTCATAGGCGCCGTAATCCCACTCCGCCAGATCGTCCTTGACGACGCGACGGTCGCCGAAACCGGCCAGTGTGCAGGTATTTTGCGCCCGCTGCGATGGACTCGACCAGACGGCGGCGAAATCGATGGCAGGCAGGCGACCGGCGACCTTGCGGGCGGCCTCTTCGCCGGCAGCGGTGAGCGGAATATCGGTCCGGCCGGTGTGCCGGCCGGAAAGGCTCCACTCCGTCTGTCCATGGCGTACCAGATAGACTTCGGGATAGGCGCTGCTCATGCCGTTTCTCCTTTGCATTTGCCGTGCGAAATTCTTCGCATCTGCGAAAGCGTCTGTCGAGAGCTAAAGCGGATTGGCAGCTGACCCGACA
This sequence comes from Rhizobium aureum, assembly GCF_030182495.1. Classification (NCBI taxonomy): domain Bacteria; kingdom Pseudomonadati; phylum Pseudomonadota; class Alphaproteobacteria; order Hyphomicrobiales; family Rhizobiaceae; genus Rhizobium; species Rhizobium aureum. The sequence goes on from NZ_JAQJCI010000005.1 coordinate 181,292, forward strand.
ACCTTCTGCAAATCCAAGCTCTTGCAGAGGATTGTGAATCTCATCGTTTCACGGCGCGGCGGACGCTGTAGAACAGGATGGTGAGGCAGCCGACCAGCAAGAGAAGGCCACCCGCGAGTGGTGGAAAGGCGAGGATTTCCACCGCTCCGGCAATAAGGAGAATGAGGATAAGGCAGAGCGTGGCAAGGCTGCCGTCGTCGATGAACATGCCGATAAGTTCGGAGAGAGCGATGCGCAGGATGGTCATTGGGCTGCCTTTGTTGCTGGGTTGCCGCGCAGGCCGCGGATGATGGCGTAGGAGGCGAGCGAGACGATCGCGAAGATGGCGATCAGGGCGAAATCCTCGCCCGGCCAGTGCGCACCGATGCCTTCACCGGTCCAGAAGATGCCGAAGCTTGTCAGCATGAGGCCGACGACGAATTTGAGGGTGTTTTCCGGCACGGTGGCGAGCGGGCGATGCACCAGCAATCCGATCAGCATGACGAGCACGAAAGCGGCAAGCGCGCCGAGGCCGGCATAGAGTGTCAGGCCATGCGCGCCGCCGACGGCGATGACGATGAAGACCACTTCGACACCTTCGAGCAGCACTGCCTTGAAGGCGGCAAGGCCGGCGAGATAATCGGCGCGGCGATCTGTGGACTGCGCCTGTAATGCTGCCGTCTCCTTGGAGAAGGCTGCTTCCTCGTCGTGCAGGGCGATGACGCCGAGGGAGCGAAGTATGGCTTTGCGCAGCCAGCGCATGCCGAAAAGGATCAGCAGAACGCCGACGACGAATTGCAACATCTCGATCGGTATCAGCGCCAGCAGCGGTCCGAAGACGAGGACGAGGGCAGCCAGCACTGCAAGGGCGAGCGCGGCACCCGTGAGGGCCGGGCGCCAGCTTCGTGTGACGCCGACGGCAAGGACGATGGTGAAGGCTTCCACGACTTCGACAAATGAGCCGAGGAAAGATGCCGTCACGGTGGAGAGAATGGGCGTGAGGCTGTTCATGAACTGATTCCCGAATGACGATTAAGGCGTTGAATGCGAACGGTATTTGCCGGACGATGGTTCTTCATGTCTTGGATGAGCCGAGGCTTGGCCAAATGCCGATATCGCGTGCGCGCTGCACTTTGGCGTGGTTCACTTGCGTTTCCTCGTGCCGCGTTTGCTCCATGATTTATCGAGCGCACCGCGCAGCTGGCTGAGCTGATCGAGGCGGTCGATGGCAGCATCCTTGCCCTTCGCGGCTAGCGCCACGATCAGAGATTCGATCAGCACCAGCGTGCCGGCATGCATGGCGAGGTGGCCGGCGTTGCCACGCGGCACAGGCAGGACTTCAGTCACCTTGTCGGCAATCTGTAAGCCGAGATCGTCGCTGATCAGGATGATCGGAGCGCCATGCTTGCCGGCGTATTCCAGCAGCACCTCGACCTCGCGATAGAGCGGCGCATAGGCCATGACAAGCACGACGTCGCCTTTGCTAATCCCAAGCAGGCGATCCGCAAGCGCTATGCCAGATGCCGAGAGCGCGCTGCTCGGCAGGCCGATGCGATTGAACTGCAGGCTGGTATAATCCGCTATCGCGCCCGAAGGCCCGATGCCGAAGACATGACGTCGGGCTGCCTTGGCGAGACTGTCGACGCAGCGTTCGAAGCTTGCGGCGAATTCCTCGCGCCGCAGAACCTCCAAAGCCTGTTCGTGTATGCTGATGACATGGTGAAGCACATCGCTGGCCTGGCTGCCCGTTTCAGCCAGCGTGCGCTGCATCCGCGTTCCGGGGGATGGCGCTCCGGTCAGTTCCTCAAGCAGAGCGGCCCGCAGCGTCGACAGACTTTCGAAACCGAGGGCGCGGGCGGTGCGGACGACCGTCGCGTCGCTGGTGCCGGCGAGCTGCGCGATCTGGGCGGCCGAATTCAACAGTGCGGCCTGCTTCTGATCTACGAAGAAACGCGCGATACGTTGCTCTGAGGGTGCGAGGGTCTCGATCACATCGAGAACGCGGTCTTCGAAAGTGCGAGGTTTCTGCGTCGCTTCTGCCATCGGACATCTTCTGTAGTGAATGCTACCAATTGGATTATCTGTAGCATTTGCTGCAAAAGAATGACAGCACAAATAAAGGGCGCTTCGCTGTATCGCAAAGCGCCCTTTTGATCGCGTTAAAGGTCGGCGGGAGAGTTGGCTATGGCTATTCCGCCAAAGCGGCTCGCACCGCCGGGATCACCTTCTGGCCGTAGAGTTCGATACAACGCAGCATCTTGTCATGGCCGAGTGCGCCGGCGCTGTATTTCAGCTGGAAGCGGCTGATGCCGAGCGTCTTGACGACCGGGGCGAGCTTGGCGGCGACCGTTTCCGGCGAGCCGACATAGAGCGAACCCTTTTCGATCTCGTTGTCGAATTCCGCGCGCGTCATGGGCGGCCAGCCGCGCTCGCGGCCGATGCGGTCGCGCATCGCCTTGAAGCAGGGCCACAGCTCCTCGCGTGCCTGTTCATCCGTCTCGGCGATATAGCCGGGCGAGTGGATGCCGATCGGCTTGACGGGCTTGCCGAGCTGTTCGAAGGCGCGGTGGTAGAGATCGACATAGGGCTGGAAGCGATAGGGGCTGCCGCCGATGATCGCCAGCATCAGCGGCAGATCGTAGTGAGCGGCACGCACCACCGATTCCGGGCTGCCGCCGACGCCGATCCAGGTCTTCAGCTGGCCGCTCTCGATGGTCGGGAAAACCTTTTGATTGCGCAGCGGCGGGCGGATGCTGCCCTGCCAGTTCACCGGCTCATTCTTGAGCAAGGCCGCGAACAGATCGAGCTTTTCCTCGAAGAGCTGCTCGTATTGCGACAGCTCGAAGCCGAACAGGGGGAAGGACTCCGTAAACGAGCCACGACCGAGAATGACTTCGGCGCGGCCGTTCGAAACCGCGTTCAGGCTGGAGAAGCGCTGGAACACGCGGATCGGGTCGTCCGAGCTCAGCACGGTGACGGCCGATCCCAGATGGATTTTCGATGTACGGCTGGCGATGGCGGCCAGGATCGTTTCGGGCGAGGAGACCGCAAAATCCTCACGGTGATGCTCGCCGATGCCGAAAAAGTCTATTCCAAGCTGGTCGGCAAGGACGCCTTCCTCGACGACATTGCGCAGGACCTGCGCATGCGGCAACGGCGCGCCCTTATCGTCGAAGGTCACGTCGCCGAAAGTATCCAGGCCGAATTCGACGTTGTTTGTCGTCATGATTTTTCCTGTCATGTGTCGAAATGATAATGTTGAGACAGCATGTAGTGTCGCTCCCGACCATCCACTACCCGGAAAGTTTCGGCTGAAATCTTCGAAGAATTCGATATGCCGATGGCAACCGGCGATATTCGGCAGTGCCGGCGTTGCGATCGGTGGTACTCACGCCAATATTAGCTCCGAAGTGAGCGCGGTTGAATCAAGGAGAAACACATGGTCGCACTGAAAAAGGTGAACCTTACCAAAGCCTTTGCAGCCTTCGATGAGACTTGGAGCCCGCGCGTCGGCGGCGACATCAACGATTTCCAGGTCAAGCTCGTGAAGCTGGATGGCGCTTTCCATTGGCATCATCATGAAGAAGAGGATGAGCTGTTCTTGGTCGTCAAGGGCACGCTGCGCATGAAGCTGCGCGAGGAAAACGGCGGCGACATCGTCCTTGGCCCTGGCGAATACATCATCGTTCCGCATGGGGTGGAGCACTGTCCGGTCGCCGAGCCGACCTGCGAGGTCGTGTTGTTCGAGCGCAATACGACGCTCAATACCGGCAATGTCGAAAACGAGCGGACGATCCGCGCGCCCAAGCGGCTTTAACCGATCCCGATGGTCCGGCAGCCCGTCAAGGGCTGCCGGACATTGACCAGTCCATCAGTTGAGCGCCAGCTTGTTCGACGGCGTACGGCAGGCCGCGAAAACATCCAGCTTCGGATCATAGACCTTCGTCGAGACGTCCATCATGCCGAGAACGCTGTGGAAGATGTTGTCGTGAGAGTAGGTGCCCTCGGCGGCCTGCTTGGCAAGGCAGGCCATGTCGAAGCCGGCGGCCTTAGCGAGATCGTCAGCCATCCATACCAGCATCGGCACATGCGTCTGCTGTGAAGGGGCGATGATATAGGGCGTGCCGTGCAGATAGATGCCGTTTTCGCCGAGCGACTCGCCATGATCGGAGAAATAGAGCACGGAGCCGGACACCGAGTTCGAGCGCTGCTTCAGCTTGTCGATCACCATGGCGACGATGTGATCCGTGTAGAGAATCGTATTGTCATAGGCATTGGTGATTTCCTCCTGGGAACAGGAGCTGAAGTCATTGGAGCGGCAATCCGGCTGGAACCGGCGGAATTCTTCCGGGTAGCGCTGATAGTAGGCCGGGCCGTGGCTGCCGAGCTGGTGCAGCACCAGCACGCTGTCGCCCTTCACCTTGTCCAGCCAGCCGTCGATCTTATCTACGAGGATTTCGTCCCTGCATTCGCCGTCCTTGCAGAAGCGCGGATCGGCAGAGGGCGGCAGGTAGGTATAGGAGACGCGATCGGTGACGTTGTAGCTGCCGGTGTCATTATCCAGCCAGGTTACATCCACCTTGGCATGGGTCAGGACATCGAGCAGGTTCTCCGTCTCAAGCCCCTTACGGTGGGTGTATTGCCCACGCGTGTAGACCGAGAACAGGCAGGGTATGGAGGTTGCCGTCGCCGTCCCGCAGCTGCTGGTATTGGGGAAGTAGACGACATCGCGCTTTGCCAGTTCCGGATTGGTCATCTTGGCGTAGCCGCCGAGCGAGAAGTTCTGCGCGCGCGCGGTTTCGCCGGCAACGATGATCGTGACGCGCGGTTTGCCGTTATCGACCGCGCCGACCCTGCGGGCATCCGTACCCAGCGGCTGCGCGACGACGTTGGCGTTCTTTTGGGCATCGATTGCGTAGCGCACAGCGCTGGTGATCGGGATGACCGGATTAAGTGTATCCATCAGGTCGCGATGAGCGCGGCCGACGCCGGCATAGGTCTTGTAGAAGCTGGTGCCGGCAACGACGAAGATCGCCGAGCAGGCGAGAATGACGGCGGTATTGTAGGCAAGCTTCTTGAGGATGGGACGATGGACGATCCGGATCCACATGATGACCAGCGAAGGTAAGACGCCCGTCAGCAGGACATAGGTCACGAAGCGCACCGTGATCAGGTGTCCGCTTTCCGCTCCGGTCGACACTGCGGCATTGCGGATCATTTCCTTGTCGATGATGACGCCGAACTGATCGTTGAACCAGGAAGAGACCGATGCCACCAGCACGAAGAAGATCAGGGCCGGCTTCGTGAGGTATTTGGCGGAAAAGAGCGTGAAGAGCGCCAGGATGGCAGCGGAAATGCCGATTACGAAGGCGGCGAAGGCGGCGGGTTCAGCGATAAAATAGCCGTATGCCTTGGTCCAAAACATCCGGTTTGTCACAAGAAGTACATATAAAGCGGCTATGAAGCAAAGCGTGACACTGCCGATGGCCGGCCTGAATTTTTGCCGGTCCGGCGTGGCGTTTCTATTGGTCAATAGTCTTCTCCGCGCATCTGCTGGCGGTTGGGGCGGAAGTGCCCACTACCGCAGGGTGCGTTTTGGCTGCCAAAGTTGGCCACCATGGTGATCAATACTGACATTTACCTGAATGACGGACCGTTGTGCAGTGCTGTTTCGAGCCCTGTTCGGATTATCTTCGCTTTTTGTCAGCCTCCCGCTTTGAGTTCAGGTCGCCGTCAGAAATAGGCATCATAGCTGCCCGCTTGCAACGGGGAGCAATCGTGCGGCTCTTATTGATCGAAGACAATCCGGCTATAGGCAATGCCGTGCAGGATCATCTGCATGCGGACGGCTGGTCGGTCGACTGGTCGATCACTCTCGAATCCGCAACGGCCGCGGCCGCGTCGAGTAGGCATGATGTGGTTCTTCTCGACCTTCGATTGCCGGATGGAAGCGGCCTCGACATGCTGAGGCTCATGAAAGCGCGCGGCGATACGACGCCGGTCGTCGTCATGTCTGCCTATGATCAGCTCTCGGACCAGATGACCGCCATGAGCATCGGCGCCGTGGATTATCTGGTGAAGCCCTTTGCGCTCGCCGAGATGGCGGTCCGTGTGCGGAAGGCAGCCTCGCGCGGCAGCTTGAAGCGCATCCGCAATGTCAGCTGAGTCGCGGCTTTTCAGGATTGGGCTGACCTTGCCAGCCGCAGGACGTCGATCACGGCCAGGGCAGCGGCAAAGACCACCAACGACATGAGCCAGCCCAGAACGGCATCCGACAGGTAGTGCGCCCCGGTTATTACCCGCAGGACCGGCATCATGATCGAGATGATCGCGAGCGGAAGCCCGAGCCGGAGGCGCAGATGTGGCGGCAGCAGCAATATGAGGCAGAGCAGCCAGCCGCCGGACGACGCTTCTCCGGAAACGAAGGAGCAATTTCCAAGGCACTTACCGGCAAACGATCCTGCCTGGACGAAGTCGAGCGAACCGCCGAAGAGATCGGTGCTGCGCGGCCGCGGCCTGCCGGAATAGCTTTTAAGCAAGGTGTTCACGATGAGGCCGCAGCCGATGGTCAGCGATATCAATGCGGCGACATATCGATCCGTTATCGGCGTGCGCCATCGAGCGCCATGTTTGCGCCAGGATGAAATCAAACTCGCAACCAGGGTGACAGCGGCGATGTAGGGCAGGGCAAGCGTCACAGCCCGCACGATCTCGAGAAGAGGATTCTTGGCGAGTGCAAAGGCGCCACACACTTTGCCGGCTAGCGTGATCGACGCGCAAGGCGCCGCGGTGAAGACGCTCCTGGCGACGAGGAGATCGATAGCGGGGAAATGATAGAAGACGAACAGCAGCACCCACCAGAGCGTGAAGAGCGCCAGAAATGCGACGAAGGATCTGCTTACCGGGACCGTTCGTTTTGTATAGGCAATGGAATTATCGAACATCGGGAACGCCGGCCACGGTCTGAACAAGTTCAAAAGAGCGCCCGCCCGGGTTTGCAAAAAAAGCTGAGGCGGCCACTATCGAGTGTCCACTACGACAGAAGCCTGACAGCAGCCTGAAAGATCAAATGCTTAAGAAAATCGAACGGCACGACCAATGCCGGTCAGGTCGATCCTGACCGGTCGAACAGATCTCGACGTTGCCCTTGGTTGCGCTCTATTCGCCCGTCTGAAAATAGGCTTCCAGCCGATAGCCATCGGGATCGATGACGAAGGCGGCATAGTAGAACTGGCTGTAGTCCGGTCGGATGCCCGGCTTGCCGTTGTCTTCGCCGCCACTGGCGATGCCTGCGGCATAGAAGGCATCGACGGCAGCCTGGCTCGGGGCGATGAAACAGAAATGCAGGCCGGAGCCACGGTCGGCGGGCACGGGGCGCTCCACCTCGCTGACCCAGAACTGGGCGCGTTCCGCCCCATATCCGACCGTGCCGTCGAAATTGGTCAGACGTTCATAGCCAAGCGGTGCCAATGCAGCATCGTAGAACGCCTTTGCCCGCGCCAGATCTTTGACGCCGATCGAGATGTGGTCGAACATGAAAACCCGCTCCGTGTTGTCTGCGGAGTATTGCGAAGCCGCCCCTGGAAGATGCCAGCTTTCGAAGCCCGCAGGTTCAATTGGGTCTCACCATCTTGCAATGGTGATGGGAAGTCAACAAAGCGAAGCGACGGGTTATCGGATCGTTCGATCCAAATTTCCAATCGCGAATCGTCTGGGCGCTGTCGATCTTGATGAACTGCGCGGCGCCGGACATGGATTTGTCGGCGCCCGGCCGTAAGCTGATTTTTTTGAAACGATTGTCGATTTGCGAATGACTGCTTCGTCGTCAATATGAGCGGGCTTGTTAAGCGGCAATGGTGCCGGTGTCTCGCTTCCGGAGGATTTTTTCCATGCGTTTCATGTCTATCGTCACCTCTTCCCATCACATGGCTCCGACGCCGGAACTTGCCGAGGCCATGGGCAAGCTGGCCGATCGGGAGATCAAGGCCGGCCGCATGCTCGACACGGCCGGGCTGATGCCGCTTGCGACCGGAGCCCGCGTCACCATCAAGGATCGCAAGCTGAGCGTGATCGACGGCCCCTTCGTCGAGGCCAAGGAGATCGTCGGCGGCTATGCGATCTTCGAGCTGCAAAGCAAGGAGGAGGCCGTGGCGCTCGCGGTCGAGTTCATGCAGCTGCACAAGGATTTCATGCCCGGCTGGGAAGGCACATGTGAAGTGCGTGCCTATTTCGAGCCGGGCGCGGAGGGGGTATGCGATCCTCGCGCCGAAGCAAGGGCATGATGATTTCGGCCTGTCATCGGGGCGGGTGGCCGTGACGCCCGCCGGCACCCATCGGGCGATTCTGGCCGTCTGGCGGATCGAACAGCCACGGCTGATCACCAGCCTGGCGCGATTGCTGCGCGACGTACCGCTGGCCGAGGATCTCACTCAAGAAGCACTGATCGTGGCTCTGGAGCGATGGCCGGAAACGGGCATCCCCGAACGCCCTGGCGCTTGGCTGATGACTACCGCCAGGCGCCGGGCGCTCGATCATTTGCGCCGCCGCCGGATGCTTGACCAGAAGCACGAGTTGATCGTTCGGGAGATGGAGGAGGACGAGCGGATCATGCCTGATCTAGATACCCTTCTCGACGATGATATCGGCGACGAAATGCTGCGCCTGATCTTCACGGCGTGCCATCCGCTGATTTCGCGCGAGGCACGCGTGGCGCTGGCCTTGCGGATGATCTGCGGCCTGACGACGGAAGAGATCGCAAGGGCTTTTCTGGTGTCTGAAGCGACGATCGCCCAGCGCATCGTCCGCGCCAAGAAGACGTTATCGGAATCGGGGCTTTCCTACGAGACGCCGCACGGCGAGGAATTGTCGGAGCGCCTGGCCTCGGTGCTGGAGGTTGTCTATCTGATCTTCAACGAAGGCTACACGGCCGCACGCGGCGAGAACTGGCTTCGGCTGCAATTGTGCAATGAGGCACTGCGGCTGGGCAGGGTGTTGACCTCCGTCGCCCCGCTGGAGCCGGAGGCGCATGCGTTACTGGCCCTGATGGAACTGAATGCATCCCGCGTAGCGGCCCGGACGGACGCCGACGGCAACCCGATACTTTTGCTCGAGCAGAATCGCGCCCGCTGGGATCGCCTGCAGATTCGGCGCGGCTTGAAAGCGCTGAGGCGAGTAGAGCAGCTTAGGGGCGCCGACGGCCTTTATGCTTTGCAAGCCGCGATCATCGCATGCCATGCGAGGGCGAGGACATCGGATGAAACCGACTGGAGGCTGATCGCTGATCTTTACGCAGAGCTTGCCGAACTCACGCGTTCGCCGATCGTCGAGCTCAATCGCGCGGTTGCCGTCGGCATGGTCGAAGGTCCCGAAACGGCATTGGAGATCATTGAACGTCTTCGCGACGAGCCGGCGCTGAAGGGCTATCATCTTCTGCCGAGCGTTCGCGGCGATCTTCTTTATAAGCTTGGTCGATACGGCGAAGCGCGGCTGGCCTTCGAAACGGCAGCCACGATCGCTGAAAATCAAAGGGAGCGTGACCTGCTGCTGCGCCGCGCCGCCGAAGCCGCCGACGCGGAGAAGAGCTGATCCGCCCGGGAGGCGGATCAGCTTGTTTCAAGCTATTCTGCAGCCTGATAATTTGCGGCTCTCGCGGCGGATGAGCGCGGGCCGATGGCGGCAAGCAGCGTGATGGCAGCCGCGAGGATCGTCACGAAACCGATGCCGGCAATGTAGGGATTCCAGCCGAAGCTCGGTGCAGCGCTGAAGACGGCCGAGGCCGCTGCCAGGATAATGCCGCCGCCGATCTGGAAGGAGGCAAACAGCATGCCCGACGCCAGGCCGGATTCATCCTCGCCGACTTCGGACAGGGCCGCGACCTGGATTGACGGATAGGTCATGGCATAGCCGATACCGAGCAACAGCTGCGAGACGATAACGAGCACGATCGTATCGATCTGGCCGGCCGACAGCACCCAGAAAAGATAGCTGATGGCCTGCAATCCCACGCCGAAGGTCATCAGGAGCGTCGTTCCGCGGCTCTGGCCGATCGTGGCGAAGCGTGGCGCGAGGAACATGACGCAGGTCCCGCCGATGGCGAAAGCAAAACCCGTGGCAAAGGCCGACCAGCCGATGACGGTCTGATAATAGAGTGTCGCGATGAACTGGAAGCCGACATAGGCTCCCTGGTACAGCGCGGCAATGGCATTGGCATGGCTGAGCTTGGCACGCCGGAACATGGCGAGCGGCACCATCGGATCCCGGTGGCGGGACTCGACGACCAGGAAAAGCAGGATCAGAACGAGCGCTGCCACCAGAGAACCCCAGGTTGCAAATGCCTGCCAGCCATCGGCGGCGGCATTGGTGACGCCGAAGACGAAAAGCAGAAGGCCGGGTGTAATCGTCAATGCGCCGGCCCAATCGAAGGGAGGTCGCACGCCGCTTCTCTTGTGATCGGCGGGCAGGACGAGCGGCGCGACGATCAGCGCGAGGATGGCGATGGGAGCCCCCATGACCAGGGTCGCACGCCAGCTGATGATAGTCGCCGCACCGCCGAGCACCATGCCGAGCACGAAACCGGCGGCACCGGTGGAGGAGAAGACGCCGAGCGCCTTGGCGCGGGCGTTGCCTTCTCCGAAGACGGAGAGCAGGAGGGCAAGCGCGGCAGGGGCCGTGAAGGCGGCGGCGATGCCCTTGATCAGACGGGCGGCGATCAGGGTCGGAGCGCTATCGACGAACCCGCCGGCAATGCTGGCGGCGGCAAAGACGGCAAGCGACCAGAGGAAGACGCGGCGGTGGCCGAAAAGGTCGGCAACGCGGCCGCCAAGCAACAGAAAGCCGCCATAGCCGAGCACATAGGCGCTGACGGCCCATTGCAGCGAGGTGGCTTTCATACCTAATTCTGTCTGGATTGCGGGCAGCGCCACTCCAATGGTGGATACGTCCATGGCGTCCAGGAAATTGGCGGCGCATAGCAGCAGCAACGCCAATCCGGCCCCGCTTCGGGTTTGGGAAGAAGTCATCGGGATCGTTCCTTTCTAGGCTGCCGCCTCTTGGGAGGTTGAAAACGGCAGGGAACGAGAAAATGTACACCTTCAAACCCTATTGCAAATTGATAGTAACCATGTCAGGTATTACTGATAATGATGAATGATGCCACGCTTCGAAAGATCGATCTCAATCTGCTGCTCGCCTTCTCCGTGCTGATGCAGGAGCGGAATGTGAGCCGTGCGGCCGAGCGGCTGCTGCTCGGCCAGCCCGGGCTTTCTGCGGCGCTGCGCCGCCTGCGCGAGACGCTGGATGACGAATTGTTCGTGCGCGTCGGGCGCGGCTTGCAGCCCACGCCGCGGGCGCTGTCTATCGCGCCGGCGATCGAGGATGCGCTTTCCGGTATCGAGCGTGCCATCCGCCCGCCGGCGGCCTTCGATCCGGGAAGTTGGCAGGGGGAATTCCGCGTCGGACTCTGCGACAATCTCGAATCATCCTTCTTCGGGCCGCTGGCGGCGCGGCTGCGCCAGCTCGCGCCGAATGCCCGGCTGACCAGCGTTGCCTTCGACCGGCGTGATGCCGTGCGGCTGCTGGACGAGGGCGCCTTCGAATTCAGTATCTCCGTGCATGATGAGCCCGCTTCCTGGCATGTTCGCGCGCCGCTGTTCGAACAGGCTTCGCTCTGCATCTATGATGGCCGGCATCTCAAATGCGCGGCGCCGCTGAGCCTCAAGCATTTTGCCAGCGCGCCGCATGTGACTGTTTCGCTTGAAGGCTCCATATCCACCAGTGTCGATGTCGCTCTCGCGCGCCTCGGCCATCGCCGGCAAGTGGTGGCGACCGTTCCCCGCTTTTCGGCCCTGCCGACGACGCTACAAGCCATTCCCGCCATTGCGACGGTTCCCGAGGCGATTGCCCGCTGCATGGCGCAACTGCATGATCTTACGATTTCGGAGCCGCCTTTCGAGCTGCCGGCTGATCCGGTGACGATGCTCTATCGCCGCGTCGATCAGGCCGACAGCCGCTCGGTATGGTTCCGCCGCCTTTTCGTTGATGTCGTTAAGAAAGCGCTCGAGGCGAGCGGGTGCCGCATGGGTGTTTCCACGGATGCCTGCTGCTACGATCCGCCTGAACTCGCGGAAGCTGTTTGACCCTTCGAGCGGAGGCGCCATGATCCGTCGTACCTCGCGCCTTTCCCTGCGGATGCCGGAGGAGGGGGATATCGACTTTCTGACGGCCCTGTTCTTGCGGCCGGAAATGGTCGTCCATCGGCCGGATCCGAGGCCGGATTCTCCCAAAGAGAGTGCCCGGCGCCTGGCCCGTGACCGGGCACATTGGCGGCTGCATGGATTCGGGCGTTGGGCGATCGAAACGGAAGGGCGGCTGATCGGGTTCGGGGGCGTTACCGTTTCCACCGAATTCGAGGGGCTCAATCTCTCCTATCATCTGCATCCTGATCATTGGGGAAACGGCTATGCGACCGAGCTGGTGAGGGAGGCGCTGGCTTTCGCCCATAACGATCTGCAGGCGAAGCGCGTTATCGGGCTTGTACGCCCCGTCAATCTGGCCTCCCTGCGCGTGCTGGAAAAATGTGGATTCCATTTCGAGCGTGAAGTCATGCTGCATGGTGCGCCGACCCATCTGCTTTCCCATCGGCTGGCTGCGGCTGATATCGACGAGCCGACTTAGCCGTCCGGATAGGGCATGCCGTCCTTGTGCACGAAGCGTCCATCGGTGCTGGAGCTCATCATGTCGACATCCGAACAGGTAATTAGATCCGTGGGCGAGCGCGTGCCGGCCTCAAGATAAACAGCCGTCGTAGCCGATTTGTTGATCATGTGATGGCCGTTGCCCGAACCTTTCGGAAAGGCGGCACAATCGCCGGCGCGTAAGATGGTTTCACCATCATCCTCGATCAGCGTCAGTTCGCCCTCCAGTATATAGACGAATTCATCCTCCTCGGAATGCCAGTGCCGCTGGCTCGACCAGTTCCCCGGCGGCAGCCGCATCAGGTTGACGCCGAAATCCATGAGGCCGCCGGCATCGCCCAGCCGCTGGCGTATGCGCTCGGCGCAGGGGTCATTGAATGGGGCGGGATAACGCGTGCCTTTGACTTCGGGTATGGCTGCAATATCGATCTTCGGCATGATGATCCTGCCTGCGATTTGCCGTGGATGGATGTGCTGTCTCTGCAGAAGAGTCTACCAAAATTCGTCGCCACCAGTCCAGCAATGTATCTCGGTGGAGCATGGCAAACGGGGTTTAACTGTCTGTGTTGTCATCTAGTTGTCACCCGGTTGTCATCGTTCATACACATATGCGTTGTTTGAGCAACATGCCATATCTGGGTGCTGTCACATATGTTGAGGGCCTAGTTAAATCCTTGTCACGGGAAAATAGTAAATGCAGCTTACTAATCGAAGTGAGGCTTGTGCTTCGAATTAGGCACTGGAACTTGATGTCGAGCGACCCCCAGGTTCGTCCATCGCGCAAGTTCATTCGACGGATGGAGTTACCATGAACATCAAGAGTTTGCTTATCGGTTCTGCCGCTGCCCTCTGCATCGTATCCGGCGCACATGCTGCCGATGCCATCGTTGCCGCCGAACCGGAGCCGCTGGAATATGTCCGTATCTGCGACGCGTTCGGTGCGGGCTACTTCTTCATTCCCGGCACGGAGACCTGCTTGCGCGTCGGCGGCAAGGTTCGCACCGAAGGTCAGTGGAAGGATCCGTACAATCGCGCCAGCAACTTCGGCACCAAGTGGCATACCCGCGCCGAGCTCAACCTCAATACCGCAACCGATACCGAATATGGTCCGCTGAAGACCGAAACCATCGTGCGCTGGGATTGGAACGACGGCGGTTCCACCGGCACGAACCTGCTGTGGGCCTACATCAACCTCGGCGGCTTCAGCGTGGGCAAGACGGACTCGCAGTACAACCAGTTCATCGGTTACGCCGGCGACGTGATCCAGGACGACGTGATCTATGACGGCCCGTACGAGCTGAACCAGATCACCTACAACTACGACAGCGGCACGGGCTTCACCGGCGTCATCTCGCTCGAAGACAGCAACTCCGGAACGACGACCAGCGCCTATGGCGGAAGCTGGCAGCTCTCCAAGAGCGATCATTACGCTCCGAATGTTGTTGCCGGTCTCGGCTATAAAGCCGGCGCCTGGCAGTTTCGCGTGGTCGGCGGTTATGACTCCATCGTCGAAGAGGGGGCCATCAAGGCGCGCGTTGATGCCGATTTCGGCGTTTTCTCTGCCTTCCTGATGGGCGGGTGGAATACCGACGGCGACAAGCTCAACCAATATGCCGGTTCGAACCAGAACGTCTCGGCCTGCACGACTTCCGACGGCGTCGTTCACGGCGCAGATTGCGGCTGGGGTGACTGGGCAGTCTGGGGCGGCGTCGGCGTTCCGATCAACGACAAGCTGAAGTGGAACCTGCAGCTCGCCTATACCGATTCCAAGATCTTCGAAGCGACCACCAACGTCAAATTCAATCCGGTGAAGAACCTGCTCGTCGAGCCGGAGTTCACCTATGTTCACTATGATCTGCCGAGCGATGATAGCTTTTCGGGTATCCTCCGCTTCGAGCGAACCTTCTGAGGCTTTTGGTCTCGGCTGACGTTCACAGAAATGAGGCCCGGTCTTCGTATCGGGCCCCATCTGTCGTGACGGACGATTTCTGAATCTCCGTTCGCACCGCATCCTGCCGACCGGCACCGTGCGACGCATAGTGACCTCCAGCGCAGTCGTATCCAGACAGGCGTCGGTCACCCTTGGCAGTGGTCAAACAGCCGATAAAGGGAAGTCGGTTCGCTGTCATAAACCCAATGCTAATCAACGACTATCTCATTTTCGATAGCGCCCTTCGGCGCGACCAAAGGAAGCCCCATGAAGACGATCATGATACTTGCCGCAGTTGGAATGTTCTCCACGAACGCGATGGCCATGTCAGCCTATAATTCCAAGTCGATGACCTGCGCAGCCGTGCATGAAAAGATGGCTCAGGAAGGGTCGATCGTGCTGCGATATCCCTCACACCATCCGGGCCTGATGATGTACCATCGGACCGTCTCGAATTCGATGGCTTGCCTGGGGCAAGGCGCCATGGCCAGCGCCAGCGTGCCCACCAGCGACGATCCGAACTGCAAGATCAAGACCTGCAGCTTCGCGACCGGCAAGGGGCCGAACAAGAACCATTAGGTTGAGGAAAAGCCGTTTTCTTATAAAGCGAATGCCGGCGCGGCGGGGGCTTGCCGCCGGCTGGCGGGTTGAATTGATTACTGCCCCGCAAAGGGCAGGCACCCATTGTCGATCTGATTTCTGTCATCTCAACCGGATGTAGTGGTGTTGAAGCTGTGAAACCGCCTCTTTGGCCGGTTTCCGCAATTCCATTATGCGCTCGCCGCGTCGCTCATTGAGCTATCACAAGCTTATCGCTGCCGGATGGGAAGACGACCCGGAAAATGGCCGGTCTCCCCACGCCGATCTATTTCATCCACCTGAGCTGAAATCAGGCCGGGGCGTGGAGGCTTATCAATCGCAGACGCGGGTGCGGTACATATCGCCCCAAGCATTCTGGTGCCAGACCACATGGCATTGGGGATAATAAGCTGCCGGCGGTAAGTAGCTGGGTGCATAGGCGGGGCCGGCGTACATGGGCTCGGCATAGGCGTGAGGCGCGGTCGCACCGGCAATCAGAGCCCCGCCGATGACGGCGCCAGCGATGCCGGCGGCAAGGCCGCGGCCGAAATTGTTGTGAGCTTCAGCCTGGGAAGCGGTGGCAATTGACGTGCCTGCAATTGTCAAGGCGACCAGACCGGTGGCAACGAGCGTACGCATGGTGGTCCACATAGTCTTGATCCTTATGTCCAATAGGAGCGGCGCTTGGCCGCTGAGTACGATCAGACAATAGCGTGCCGAAGATTACCGCCGGACGTCCGTTGGGTTAAACCTTGGTAAGGTGGGGTGACTGGCGCTTGCCGGCATTTATCCTCGGAAGACATACGGGACGGCGATTCCAATTGAGCAGCTTCGCTTGCTTTGGATCTTCTTGATGCAATCGTTGCCGACCATAAGAATCTGGCGCACCCGACAGGATTCGAACCTGTGACCTTTGGAATCGGAATCCAACACTCTATCCAGCTGAGCTACGGGTGCATGCCTTGGGCGGTTTGAATCGCCTGTCCGATGGCTGGTTCTTAGCCCAGGAAAGGCTTGGCTTCAATGCGGAAAATTCAGGAAAGCGTGAGATCGGGCGTTTTGTTGGGATAAGGCCGCGGGCTTTGGGCGCGCGGCCTTGGTGTCATCGGCCGTTCCGGCTCATTCCTTCATCGCGCCGGGGCCGGGGGTGGCCTTCGGGGGGACCTTGCCGAGGATGATCATGCCAAGGACTTCGTCCTTGGTGACGTCTTCGGTGCGGGCGTGGCCGACGACCTGACCGTTTTTCATGACCGAGACGCGGTCGGCGAGGTCGAAGACATCGTGGATGTCGTGGCTGATGAGGAAGATGCCGATGCCTTCCTTCTTCAGCTGCTTGATCAGCTCGCCGACCTGCGCCGTCTCCTGGGGGCCGAGTGCCGCGGTCGGCTCGTCCATGATCAGGATGCGGGCATCGAAGAGGATGGCGCGGGCGATCGCGACCGACTGGCGCTGGCCGCCGGAAAGGGCCTTCACCGGCTCCTTGAAGCGTTTGAAGTTGGGGTTGAGGCGCCCCATGACCTCGCGGGCCTTGGCCTCCATCGCGACGTCATCGAGCGTTCCCCAGCGGGTCTGCAGCTCGCGGCCGAGATAAAGGTTGGCGGCGGCGTCGACATTGTCGGCGACGGCGAGCGTCTGGTAGATCGTCTCGATGCCGTATTTCTTGGCGTCGCGCGGGGTGCGGATATCGGCGGGTTCGCCGTTGATCAGGATATCGCCGCTGTCGCGCTTGTAGGCGCCGGAGAGAATCTTGATCAGCGTCGATTTGCCGGCGCCGTTATGGCCGAGAAGTGCGACGACTTCGCCGGGGTAGAGATCCACCGAGGCATTGTCGACCGCGTGGATACCGCCGAAGGAGATGGAAATGTTCTTCATTTCCACAAGCGGAGTGGTTTGATCCGTCATGGTTCAGAATTCCTTTTACTTGGCGCGCGAGCGGTAGACGATGTCGAGCCAGACGGCGATGACCAGGACGACGCCGACGACGACGTTCTGGATCGGCGTATCGACATTGGCGAGCCCCATGCCCGATTGCAGCGACTGCATGACCAGGGCGCCGAGCATGGCGCCGGCGATCGTGCCGCTGCCGCCGGCAAGCGAGGTGCCGCCGATGACGGCCGCAGCGATGGTGAAAAGCTCGTAGGTCGTGCCCTGCGAATTGGCGGCGGCGTTGAGGCGGGCCGTGGAGATAGCCGCGGCAACCGCCGCAAGCAGGCCCATCAGCGCGAAGATGCGTACCGTCACCCAACGGGTCTTGATGCCGGCGAGTTCTGCCGCTTCCGGATTACCGCCGATCGCGAAGACGTAACGGCCGAAGCGCAGGCGGGTGGCGATGAAGGTCATGACAATGCCGATGCCGACGGCGATCAGCACGGGCACGGCAATGCCGTAGGGGATATCGAGCCCGGTTTCCGGCCAGGGGATATTGTGCTCGGTCGCGTATTTCTTCGCGATGCCGACAGGCCAGTAATAGATGTTGAAGACGTAGATCGTCACAAGGACGAGGGCTGAGCCGAGGACGGCGAGGAAATATTCCGCCCAGAGCGGCCGGCGCGGGAAGTTGAAGCGCTTGCGCTGGTGGCGCCCGCCGACGATGCCGAGAACGATGAACAGGCAGGCGAGCCCGCCGAGGATCCAGCTCCATGTCGCACCGATCGAGCCCTCAGCGCCGCCGCCCATGATGCGGAAGGTGGCATCGAGCGGGGCAACCGTCTGGCCGCTGGTGACATACCAGGCAAGGCCGCGCCAGGCGAGGAAGCCGCCAAGGGTGACGATGAAGGAGGGAACATTGAAGAAAGCGATGATCACACCCTGGAAGGTGCCGAGCAGCGTGCCGACGGCGAGGCCGCAGAGCAGCGTGATGACCCAGGTCCAGGAGCTGTCGAAGCCGAGATAGGCCGGCAGATATTTCGCCTGGACGACGCCCATGACCATGGCGACGAAACCGAGCAGCGAGCCGACGGAAAGATCGATGTTGCGCGTGACGATGACGAGCACCATGCCGGTGGCAAGTACCGCAATTTCACAGGTCTGGACGGAAAGGTTCCAGAGATTTCGGGGCGTCAGGAACAGACCGCCGGTATAAAGATCGAAGCCGATCCAGATGATCAGCAGTGCGCCGACCATGCCGAGCAGGCGGGTATCGATTTCGGTGGCACGCAGGAAGCGCGTGATGACGCCTTCCTCTGCATTGCGCGGACCGCTCGATGTTGTGGAATGCGTCAGGTCGGCCATCGCTTTGCCGTTCTCCCACTGTTGGGCGCAGGCCAGCGAATGCTCTTTCTCGATCGCTGGGCAGTATCCGCGCTGGTCACAATAGACGTCATCGCTCGCCCATCCGGGTTTCCCGGTTCCACGACCGCCATCCGGCAGGCCGATCGGATATGCGATGACGCAACACATGCGGGAAGCCTTGTCCCTCCATTCTGGGTGGAGTTGCGGGCCTCTTATCCGCATTCGACGCCGCAACGGAGAGCCCCTTGCGGCGTCGGCATTATCTTCGGGTCAACCCGTCAGCCAGATGCTTACTTGCAGGCAGCGACGCTGCCGGCCTTGACGCCCTGGCAGGCTTCAGCCTTGCTGATCCAGCCGGCGTCGATGACGACGTTCAGGTTGTCCTTGGTGATCGGGATCGGGGTCAGGAAGACCGACTTCATCGCAACGTGCTTCGGGCCGCCGTTGAAGGTCTGGACGCCTTCGATCTGGTCCTGGGTCTTGCCGCCGGCAAGAGCGATGGCGATTTCAGCAGCGCGCTTGCCGAGTTCGCGCGAGTCCTTCCAGACCGAAACGGTCTGCGTGCCGAGCGCGATGCGGTTCAGAGCTGCCTTGTCGGCGTCCTGGCCGGAAACCGGAACGGAACCGGCGAGGCCCTGGGCGTCGAGTGCTGCGACAGCGCCGCCGGCGGTGCCGTCGTTGGAGGCGACGACCGCATCAACCTTGTTGTTGTTGGCGGTCAGGAACTGCTCCATGTTGCGCTGCGCGTTCTGCGGCAGCCAGCCGTCCGTGTAGGCTTCACCGACGTTCTTGATCTTGCCGGCGTCGATGGCGGACTTCAGCACTTCGATCTGGCCGGAGAAGAGGAAGTCGGCATTCGGGTCGGACGACGAGCCCTTGATGAAGACATAGTTGCCTTCCGGCTTTGCCTTCAGAACTTCGCGAGCCTGCATGCGGCCCACTTCCTTGTTGTCGAAGGTGATGTAGAAGGCGGCCGGATTTTCGATCAGGCGGTCGTAGCCGACAACCGGAATGCCTTCGTCGGCAGCCTTCTCAACGGCCGGGCCGATGGCGTCGGAATCCTGCGCCAGGATGATGAGGGCATTGGCGCCCTGCGAAATCAGCGACTCGACATCAGTCAGCTGCTTGGAAGCAGACGATTGGGCGTCGGCGGAAA
Source organism: Rhizobium aureum (assembly GCF_030182495.1). Taxonomy (NCBI): domain Bacteria; kingdom Pseudomonadati; phylum Pseudomonadota; class Alphaproteobacteria; order Hyphomicrobiales; family Rhizobiaceae; genus Rhizobium; species Rhizobium aureum. The sequence goes on from NZ_JAQJCI010000005.1 coordinate 200,859, forward strand.
TATATTTGGCGCCGGCTGCTGCAAGCGCCTTCTTGATGGCTGCTTCATCGGTCTTCCAACGCTCTTCCTGGAAATTCGACCAGGAAACGCCGACGACGAGATCCTTGGCGAATGCGGCCGTCTGCATGGTCAAAACGATGGCCGCGCCCGCAGCCAGCTTGATGAAAGCTTTCATGTGATCCTCCCGATTGAATGCGACCGCACGTATCCTGAACTCCCGTCGGCCGCGGCGAAAATGCTGACAAGAAAAGCTTTGGACTTTTTTCTCGACAGTCGAGAAATTTAGTGTCAGAGATTTTTTCAGCTGTCAACACCCGCGCCGCCAGGTTTCATCGGTCGTCCGAAAAAGCTATCAGGGGCTGCGGAGGAGGAGGGTTGAATGAGCAGGGAGTTTGCCGATGCTGGCCAAATCGAGCACCGAATTGGTCCGTCAAAAGAACAGCGCCTTGGTCTTGTCGGCGCTGCGCCGGCACGGCCCGCTCGCCCATACGGAGCTCTCTGATTTCACGAAGCTTTCCTCCGCGACCGTGTCGGTCATCACGGCCGATCTCGAACGGGCGCAGATCATCGAAAAGGCCGAGCAGCAGGCGGCCAGCGGCCGCGGGCGGCCGCGTGTTTTGTTTTCACAGCGGCGTGACTGCGGCTATCTGATCGTCGTCGTCATCTCGTCGGATGCCGTGCAATATTCCCTTGTCGATTATACCGGACGCCTGATCGATCGTTTTACCGAGGATCGGCAGCAGAATGTCGTGGGTGTCGACCGTTTCGTGGCAGGATTGCGCGATGCCTTGGACCGGATCGTCACCCGTTCGCAATTGCCACGCGACAAGGTGCTGATGATCTCGATCAGCAGCAAGGGGCTCGTCGATACCTCGGAGCCGGTGCTGCGCTGGTCGCCGATCTTCGGGCGTGAGGAAATCGATTTCGCCGCCGTGCTTCGCGACGAATGGTCGGCGCAAGTCATTCTCGGCAACGAAACACTGCTGGTGGCCGCAGCCCTCGGGCGGCAGGAGGAAATCAGCACGCATGGCGGTTTCCGCGCAATGGCGGCGCTCTCGCTTGGTCATAGTATCGGGCTCGGCATCGTGCGCCGGGATCAGGAAGGCAATCATCATATATCGGCGCCGAATTTCGGGCATATGATGCATGTGCCGGGCGGCGGCCTTTGCCGCTGCGGCGCGCGCGGCTGCATCGAGGCCTATGCCGGTTTTTACGCCATGCTGCGCACGGCCTTCGATGTGCCGCTCGACACGATCCCGGCGAAGTTCGTTCCGATTGCCGAGCTGGATAAGATCGCCGCGAGCGCGCGTCATGGCGGACGCCGCAATGTGCTGGCCTTCCGTCAGGCCGGTCTGGCGCTCGGCAATGGTCTTTCGCGTGTGTTGAGCCTGCACGAGCGGATGCCGATCGTCATCACTGGGCCGGGCGTACGCTACTATGATCTGCTGATCGAGGGCATAACAGAAGGCCTGGCGGAATCGCACGTCGTGCGCATGGAAGGCATGCCGGAGCTGCGGGTCATCGCCGACGAGCCGACGCTTGTCTTCGAAGGGCATCTGAACCGCGCATTTTCGATCATCGACAATGATATCGTGAAGAGGGGAGCCTCGGTCGTCGAGCTGCGCGATCAGGCGGGTTGAGAGGTGAGGGCGGGGCAAGGCTTGGCAATGCGGCTGGCCGCAGGGTCGTCATCCCGATCAATCTGACAGGCCCAAGGGCTGTTCGTCTTCGCGGACCTGAAGAATACGGTCGATCAGCCCCCATTCCAGAGCCTCTTCCGCCGTCATGAAGTGGTCGCGATCCATGGCGCGTTCGAATTCTTCGTAGGAGCGTCCGCAATGCTCGGCATAAAGCCGCGTCATGCGATGCTTCGTTCGCCTCATTTCTTCCGCGTGGATAAAGATGTCCGATGCCTGTCCCTGGAATCCGCCCAATGGCTGATGAATATGGATGCTGGCATTTGGAAGCGCGGTGCGCTCACCCGGCTGGCCGGACATCAAGAGGAAGGAGCCCATCGAACGGGCGGTTCCCATGCATAGCGTATGCACCGGCGCGCGGATGTAATGCATGGTGTCGTACATTGCGAGACCGCTGGTCACGACGCCACCGGGTGAATTGATGTAGAGATGGATCGGCCTCTTGGGATTTTCGGCTTCCAGGAAAAGCAGTTGCGCGCAGACGAGGGCGGAGACGTCATCGTTCACCTCGCCATTCAGGAAGATGATTCTCTCGCGCAGCAGGCGGGAATAGATGTCGAAAGACCGCTCCCCTCTGCTGGATTGTTCGACAACCATGGGGACGAGTTGCATCGCTTCGCGCATCGGCGAACTCCAATGTTCTTGAGATTTGAGGTGTGGTCGATGCCGTCAGGCGGCGCGCATGACGGTCAGGCTGTTATTGTTTGCCGCAGCCTTTTCAGCCGTGCGAAGCCGTACATCATCCAGTTCGTGGATGATTCGCAGGCTCGTGCCGCCATTCGCATTCGGGGCTATCCTGAAGGTTACGGTACTTTCGAGGAATGGTGGTGCGTCGTCACGCAGGCGGTAGCGCACCTCTTTACCCGGTGTGACGGAGATTGCCTGAGGATCGGCCAGGGCTTCGTTCGGCAGCCAGTTTTCGCGAAGTTCGGGGGTGCTGACCGCGCGCCAGACCTTCTGGGGAGGCTCATCGAGATCGTACTCAAGTTGGACGCCAGGTTTTCGCAGAGCTGTCTTCAGGTCATTCATTGATCCATATCCTTCAGCAACACCTTGAGAGCTTCGATGCGGGCGGGCCAGTAGGCGCGGTATTTCGCCAGCCATTGCGCGATGAGGGCCAGCCCCTCCGGATCGACTTCATAATTCACGAACCGCCCCTGCCGTTCTTCCCTGACCAGCCCGGCGCCCCGCAGAACGGCGAGATGCTGGGACATGGCCGGTTGACTGATATCAATGCCTTCGCGCAGAGCGCTGGCGTTCATGCCGCCCGCAGCCAGCTTTTCAAAAATGGCGCGCCGGGTCGGATCCGCCAAAGCCCGGAATATCTCGTTCTCTATCATGAGAACAGATAAGCATGTACTTATGTGATTCGCAAGAAGTTTCGGTGAGGGAACGGCGCAACCTCGAAGGGCAGAGATGCTTGGGCCTTGCTGCCAAAGAAAAAGTCCGCCGCGAAGCGATTCGCGGCGGACTTTTGGGAGGATTGTATTCCTGCGGGAATAGGGGACTGCTTAGCCGATCTTTACCAGACGGCCTTCCTTTACCGACTGCAGGGCGGCATCCGCCAGCTTCAGTGCGGCAAGACCATCGGTGCCCGAGGGGGTGATGGTGGCACCCTTTTCGATCGCGGCGATGAAGCTCGCGATCTCGTTGGCATAGGCTTCGGTGTAGCGCGTCATGAAGAAATCGTGCAGAGGCGGGCGGGTGTAGCCATCGCCGTTGGCGACTTCGATCGAGAAGGGGCGCTGGTTTTCGGCCGATACCATGCCCTTCGAGCCGTGAATCTCGATGCGCTGATCGTAGCCATAGGTGGCGCGGCGGGAGTTGGAGATGATCGCCTGCTTGCCCGACGCGGTCTGGAGGATGACGGAAACGCTGTCGTAATCGCCGGCTTCGCCGATCGCCTTGTCGACCAGCACGGCGGCGGTGGCGGTGACGGCCACGGGCTCTTCGCCGAGCAGGAAGCGGGCCATGTCGAAATCATGGATGGTCATATCGCGGAAAATGCCGCCGGAGCGCTTGATGTAATCGACCGGCGGGGCGCCCGGATCGCGCGAGGTGATCGTCACCATTTCGACCGTGCCAATGCGGCCTTCGTCAATGGCCTTCTTGACGGCCATGAAATGCGGATCGAAGCGGCGGTTGAAGCCGACCATCAGCTTGCCCTTGGTTTCATTGACGACCTTGATGCAGGCCTCGACACGGGCGACGTCGAGATCGATGGGCTTTTCGCAGAAGACGGCCTTGCCGGCGCGAGAGAAGCGCTCGATGAGATCGGCATGGGTATCGGTTGGTGTGCAGATGACGACAGCATCGATATCCTTGGCCGCCTCAATCGCCTCGATGGTGCGTACTTCGCAGCCATAAGCGGCCGAAATGGCTTCCGCAGCCGCCGGAAAGGCATCCGCGACAGCGACAAGCTTGGCGTTGGCATCGCCGCTAACGGCCTTCGCATGCACCTTGCCAATGCGTCCGGCGCCGAGCAGACCAAATCTGACAGTCATTTTTACCTCCCTGGATTCGGAACAAATGAGCCGAATATCAATTTCTTCGGAATTTTCATTCCATTTTCCCGGGAAGCCGTCAAGCCGCCCGGACTTCACAATTCCGAAAATCATAGCGCCCTGCCGGCATATCCGGAATTTGCCCGCGACACCTTATTTTATCCAGGCGCTTCACAATTTTCCCGATGATGCGCTAAAGACAAGTCTTCTTGAACAGGCAAAAGAGACCCATGCAACTGATCGATCCCAGCCACCCACTCTATAAACCGCTTTGGGTACGCATCCTCATCGTGGCCGTCTGTTTTGGCTGGGCAGCCGTCGAAATCCTTGGCTCGCAGCCGTTCTGGGCGATGCTGTCGGGTGCGCTCGGCGCCTATTCGGCCTGGATGCTGCTTCTGAATTTCAAGCCGCAGCCGCCTGCGGCAACCAGCGACGCGCCCGCGCAGGATGATGCCGCCGGAGATGACGAGCCCACCGAAGACAAGAAATAATCATTGCCTGAGGCGGCGGATGGCTTCGTCGATCAGCTGATTGGCAAGCGTCATGCGGGTCGTTGCCTGTTCGCGGAACAGGGCTGCGACGCTATCGGGATGATTGGCCTTGGCGAAGCTGCGGCGTTTTTCCTGCAGGGCTTCACGTGTGTGTTCGAGAGTGATTGCGAGTTCCGCGGCGATCTCTTCCCGTGACGTCCGGCTCAGATATTCCGGCATGGTTGGCGGCTCCGGCTCTTGCGGCGCGGATTCGGGTTCCGGTTCAGGCGGGATGATCGTGTCGCCGAGATTGTCGCGATAGGCTTCGTCGGGCCGATGGGCGTCCGGCGTCTCGCCGCCCAGCACCGTCGCGGCAAAGCTGACGTTCAGGCCGCGGATGCGATGTGCGGCCTCTTCCTCTTCCGCAGGCTCCTCTTCGCTGTCGAGGCGATAGAGCACGGATTGAAACAATGATTGCTTGAACAGCATGCGTGGTCTCCACGCCACGTTTCATAGGAGCGGAAGTTGGCGCGGAGCTTATGGCGCCAGCGCTTCTTCGTTCAGCTCAGCGAGAGATGCCGGCTCTCTTCCAGGATCATGTCGTGTAGCAGCCGTGCGCTCGGCGGCATGGCGCGTTCGCGGGCGGTGATGAGGCTGTAGGGCCTTACGTCGATATCGAAATCGATCGGCAGGATAGAGGATTCGCCGGCCTGGGACGTTTGCCCGCAGATGAATTGCGCCATGTCGAGGGCAACCGGCGCGATCGCATCCGTCTTGCAGACCACGGCCAGCGTCAGCAGCAGCGACGAGGTGTTGACGACGTTTTCGGGCAGGGGCACGCCGGCGGCGAGAAAGATGTCTTCCACCTTGCGGCGAAGCAATGTGCCCGGCGGTTGGAATACCCAGTCGTAACCGGCCAGATCGTGCAGGCTGGCCACACCTTTTTCAAGCAGCGGATGTCCGTTGCGAACCACCAGGCATGCCTTTTCGACACCGATTTCGTGGGTGGTAAAGAGGCGCGGATCGAGGTCGTCGGGAATGCGGCTGATGATGAAGTCGTGACGGGCCGCCAGCAGCTCGCGCGCGAGCACATTGCTGTTTTCCACTTCGATGTTGATCTCGATGCCCGGATAGGTGCGTGTCACGCGCTGGATCGCCGGCACGACAAGGCTGATCGCCGGCGCGGTCACAGCCCCCAAAAAAACGGAGCCGCCCTTGCCCGTTCGCAAAGCGCCAAGCTCCCGACCTGCCTCGCGCAGCTCCAGCAGGATCTTGCGCGCCCGTTTCGCGAGCGCAAGGCCGAATGGGGTCAGCACGACGCCCCGGGCGACGCGCTCGTAGAGCGGACTTTTAACAATCGACTCCATTTCGGAAAGCATGCGCGAAGCCGCAGGTTGTGACATGTTCATGGACTCAGCGGCCGCGGAAATTTGCCCGTGATCCTCGATCGTAACGATCATTCGCAGGTGATTGAGCTTCAAACCGGCTTTCAGCAACGTGTCGTCGCGAAAATTGTCGGAATGAATCTCAATGCCTTCGCTCAAATAATCGTTATATATTTTCTCCATGGCGGCCAAATTTCCCCTTCATCGGCAAAAAAGTACTATTTTTTAACATTATATCAAACTTGGTATATGTTTTACCAGTTATTCTATTTGACAGTTATACGAAATCATACGAGTTTGCCGATCGTGCGCTGGTTACAGCTCACAAACCGTGAGAGCGTGGAGGAGACCTACTTCGTTTCTCACAATTAGAAGTAAACCATTCCTTCTACGGAACCTGCCGCAGTTTCGGGCGGGCATTTTTTGTCCGCCGCATTAACAACAAGGGAGAGAGTAATGAAATCCATTATCTCATTGATGGCTGGCGCTGCGTTCGGCGTCGCTACGCTGGTGGTACCTGCCTTCGCGGCGGATAAAGGCACGGTAGGCATCGCCATGCCGACCAAGGCTTCGGCCCGCTGGATCGATGACGGCAACAATATCGTCAAGCAGCTCCAGGCTGCCGGTTACGGCACCGATCTGCAGTATGGCGATGACGACATTCCGAACCAGCTCTCGCAGATCGAAAACATGGTCACCAAGGGCGACAAGGTTCTCGTCATCGCTTCGATCGACGGCACCACGCTGTCCGACGTCCTGCAGAAGGCTCACGATGCCGGCATCAAGGTCATCGCCTATGACCGCCTGATCCGCAACAGCCCGAACGTCGACTATTATGCGACCTTCGATAACTTCAAGGTCGGCGTCCTGCAGGCAAATTCGATCGTCGACGCTCTCGGCCTCAAGGATGGCAAGGGTCCGTTCAACATCGAGCTGTTCGGCGGTTCTCCGGACGACAACAACGCCTTCTTCTTCTATGACGGCGCAATGTCGGTCCTGAAGCCGTACATCGACAGCGGCAAGCTGGTCGTAAAGTCCGGCCAGATGGGCATGGACAAGGTCGGTACGCTGCGTTGGGACCCGGCAACGGCCCAGGCTCGTATGGATAACCTGCTGTCGGCTTACTACACCGATTCCCACGTCGATGCCGTTCTGTCGCCGTATGACGGCCTGTCGATCGGTATCCTCTCCTCGCTCAAGGGCGTTGGTTACGGTTCCGGCGGCGTGAAGCTCCCGATCGTTACCGGCCAGGACTCCGAAATTCCGTCGGTCAAGTCGATCATCGCCGACGAGCAGCACTCCACGATCTTCAAGGACACCCGTGACCTCGCCAAGGTCACCGTCAACATGGTCAACGCGCTGATGGAAGGCAAGACGCCTGAGGTCAACGACACCAAGACCTACGACAACGGCGTCAAGGTTGTTCCGTCCTACCTGCTGACCCCGGTCGCAGTCGACAAGACCAACTACGAGAAGATCCTCGTCGAGGGCGGTTACTACAAGGCTGATCAGCTGAAGTAATTTTCCAACATAGCGGTCAGGGCTCGCCGAAACGCGGGCCCTGGCTTTGATATTTAAGACGATCGCGCGGTCTGCTATGTTCGATCGCGGCGTTGGATACGGACAATGGACAATACCATCCTCGAAATGCGGAGCATTACCAAGTCGTTCCCCGGTGTGAACGCCCTGGAAAATGTCAATCTGAAAGTCCGTCAGGGCGAGATACATGCTTTGGTCGGCGAAAATGGAGCCGGCAAATCCACTCTCATGAAGGTGCTCTCGGGCGTTTACCCGGCCGGCACCTATGACGGCGACATCTACTATGATGGTGCGGTTCGCCAGTTCAGGACCATCAAGGATTCCGAAGAAATCGGCATCATCATCATCCATCAGGAGCTGGCGCTCGTGCCGCTGCTGTCGATTGCCGAAAATATCTTCCTGGGCAATGAAGTCGTCGCCAATGGCATGATCAATTGGCAGGAAACCTTCACCCGCACCAAGCAGCTCCTTGCCAAGGTCGGCCTCAAGGAATCTCCGAACACGCTCGTGACCGACATTGGCGTCGGCAAACAGCAGCTCGTCGAGATCGCCAAGGCCTTGTCGAAGAGCGTCAAGCTTCTCATTCTCGACGAGCCGACGGCATCGCTCAACGAAAGCGATTCCGATGCTCTCCTCAATCTCCTCATGGAGTTCCGCAACCAGGGCATCACCTCGATCATCATCACGCACAAGCTCAACGAAGTGCGCAAGGTGGCCGATCAGATCACGGTGCTGCGCGACGGCATGGCGGTGAAGGCACTGGACTGTCACGAGGAAGAGATCAGCGAAGACATCATCATCCGCAACATGGTGGGGCGCGAGCTCGCCGACCGCTATCCGCCGCGCTCGGTGCCGATCGGAGAGACCATCTTCGAAGTCAGGAACTGGAATGCGTTCCATCAGCAGCACCGCGATCGTCAGGTTCTGCACAACATCAACATCAATGTGCGCAAGGGCGAAGTGGTCGGTATTGCCGGCCTGATGGGTGCGGGACGCACCGAATTCGCCATGAGCGTCTTCGGCAAGTCCTATGGCCACAAGATCAGCGGCGAAGTCCTGGTCGATGGCAAGCCGGTCGATACCAGCACCGTTCGCAGGGCGATCGACGCCGGCCTCGCCTATGTGACGGAAGACCGCAAGCAGCTCGGCCTCGTTCTGACGAACAATATCCTGCACAATACGACGCTTGCCAATCTGATGGGCGTCTCTAAGGGAACGGTCATCGACGACGTACGCGAGCTGCAGGTGGCGACGAATTATCGCGCCAAACTGCGCATCCGTTCGTCCGGTGTTTTCCAGGAAGCAGGCAATCTGTCCGGCGGCAACCAGCAGAAGGTGGTGCTGTCGAAGTGGCTGTTCTCGGATCCGGATGTCCTGATCCTCGACGAGCCGACGCGCGGCATCGATGTCGGCGCCAAATACGAAATTTATTCCATCATCAACCAGCTTGCCGCCGACGGAAAGGGCGTTCTGATGATCTCATCGGAAATGCCCGAGCTTCTCGGTACCTGCGACCGCATCTACGTCATGAATGAGGGTCGAATCGTTGCCGAGCTGCCGAAGGCAGAGGCAAGCCAGGAGAGTATCATGCGCGCTATCATGCGCTCAGGGGAGAAGCATCAATGAGTTCGGCCAACCCAGCCACGGAAAGCAGCCACGTCGTTTCGATCGGCGACCACATCCGCAACAACATCCGCGAATACGGCATGCTGATTGCGCTCGTCGTCATCATGCTGTTGTTCCAGTATCTCACCAACGGCGTTCTGTTCAGGCCGCAGAACCTGACCAACATCGTGCTGCAGAACTCGTTCATCGTCATCATGGCGCTTGGCATGCTGCTGGTCATCGTGGCCGGGCATATCGACCTGTCGGTCGGTTCCGTCGTCGGCTTCGTCGGCGCGGTTGCGGGCGTACTGGTCGTGCAGATGCATATGAACCTGGCGCTTGCGACGGTCATTTGTCTTCTGATGGGGGCCGCGGTCGGGGCCTGGCATGGATATTTCATCGCCTACCACCGCATTCCGTCGTTTATCGTCACGCTCTCCGGCATGCTGGTCTTCCGCGGCTTGACCTACACGATCATCAACACGACCGGCAACGGCAGCAGCATCGGTCCGTTCCCGCCGGCGTTCCAGATCGTCGCGACCGGCTTCGTTCCCGATTTCATCGATATGGGCGGCATCCGTTCGACATCGATCTTCCTGACGATCGCCATCCCGATCGTCATGTTCCTGCTTGCATGGCGCCGCCGCAGCGTTAACGAGAAGCACGGCATCGATGTCGAGCCATTCGGCTTCTTCGTCGGCCAGAATATGGTGGTTGCCGCAGCGACCATCTTCATCGGTTACCAGATTTCCTCCTACAGAGGACTGCCGAACGTTCTGGTTCTCATGCTGTTGCTGATCGCGCTCTACAGCTTCGCGACGCAGCGCACCACGATCGGCCGCCGCATCTATGCCATGGGCGGCAATGAGAAGGCGACGAAGCTTTCGGGTATCGATACCCGCCGGCTGACTTTCTACACCTTCATCAACATGGGTATTCTTGCCAGCATCGCCGGCATCATCATCGCCACGCGCCTGAATTCGGCAACGGCCAAGGGCGGCGACGGCCTTGAGCTCGACGTGATCGCGGCCTGCTTCATCGGTGGCGCTTCGGCCTCCGGCGGCGTCGGCAAGGTGACGGGTGCCGTTATCGGTGCCTTGATCATGGGCGTGCTGAACCAGGGCATGTCGATCCTCGGATACCAGACGGACTCGCAGAAGATGATCAAGGGTGCAGTCCTGCTCGCCGCCGTGTTCATCGACGTCTACAACAAGAACAAGGGCTGATCGCTCAAGCGACCAGCCGAGACTTTAAAAACCAAATCCATGACAGAGTCCGGCTCTCGCTGAGAGCCGGAACGGGAAACTGCATCCGATCTCTGTCTGTTAGGAAAGGATGAAAGACATGCTCATCTCGCAGATCAAGGGTTCGAACGGCGAGATCGTCGTTGCCGTCCGCAATGGACCCGGCGAGGCCGCCAAAACAGTCGTCAACGGCGGCAGCGTCTATGCTTTGGCTATGGAAGCTGCCGACAGCGGCAAATCGCTTGCATCGGTCATCGAGGCACATGGTCTCGGCGAAACGGTCGATCTCGAAAAGGTCTATGCCGAAGGGCGTTTCCTTCCGCCGATCACTCATCCGGATGCTGCCCATCTGCATCTGACCGGCACCGGTCTGACACATCTCGGCTCCGCAGCCACACGCGATTCCATGCACAAGAAGACGACGGAAGCGGCTGAAGAGACGCTGACCGATTCCATGAAGATGTTCAAGATGGGCATCGAGGGCGGCAAGCCGAAGGCAGGCGAGAAGGGCGTTCAGCCCGAATGGTTCTACAAGGGCAACGGCTACGGCGCTGCGGCCCCGGGCGCTGCGCTGGTGTCGCCTTCCTTCGCGCTCGACGGCGGCGAAGAGCCGGAAATGGCCGGCATCTATGTCATCGCCAGGGACGGCACGCCGTTCCGCATCGGCTTTGCCCTGTCGAACGAGTTTTCCGATCACGTCACTGAGCGGATCAACTATCTCTATCTCGCCCATTCCAAGCTGCGCCCGGCAAGCTTCGGTCCGGAAATCCGCATCGGTGTTGCGCCGGAAGATATTCGCGGCACGTCCCGCATCAAGCGCGGTGACAAGGTGATTTTCGAAAAGCCGTTCCTTTCCGGGGAGGCGAACATGTCCCACACCTTCGCCAATCTTGAATATCATCACTTCAAGTACGGCCTCTTCCGTGTTCCCGGCGATGTGCATGTCCACATGTTCGGCACGGCGACGCTTTCGTTCGCGGAAGGCATCAAGCCGGAAGCCGGCGACGTCTTTGAAATCGAGGTTGCCGAATTCGGCCTGCCGCTGCGCAATCCGCTGGCCGTCGACGCAGAAGAAGAAGTGGCTGTTCGCCAGCTGTAATGCATCGAGCCCGGCTGCAAGGGATCGGCCGGGCATTTTCAATACGATCCAGGAAGGCATGACGCCATGACCATTCATCAGAACTTGATCGCCGGGGAATGGACGGGGACGAACGGCACCGAGAACATCAACCCGTCGGATACGAACGAGGTCGTCGGCCTCTATGCGAGCGCAAGCGCGCAGGATGTCACGGACGCGATCGCGGCGGCGAAGGCTGCCTTTCCGGCATGGTCGCGCTCCGGCATTCTGGAGCGCCACACGATCCTGAAGAAGGCCGGTGACGAGATCCTGGCGCGCAAGGACGAACTCGGCGCGCTGCTCGCCCGCGAAGAGGGCAAGACGCTTCCCGAGGCGATCGGCGAGACGATCCGCGCCGCGCAGATCTTCGAATTCTTCGCCGGCGAGGCGTTGCGCCTGGCAGGCGAGGTGGTGCCTTCCGTGCGCCCGAACATCGGCGTCGAGATCACCCGTGAGCCGCTTGGTGTCATCGGCATCATCACGCCCTGGAACTTCCCGATCGCCATTCCCGCCTGGAAGATCGCGCCGGCGCTCTGCTACGGCAACACCGTCGTCTTCAAGCCGGCCGATCTCGTTCCCGGCTGCTCATGGGCAATCGTCGATATTCTCCATCGCGCCGGCCTGCCGAAGGGCGTGCTGAACCTCGTGATGGGCAAGGGTTCGGTCGTCGGCCAGGCGATGCTCGACAGCCCGGTTCTTTCCGGTATCACCTTCACCGGTTCGGTCGGCACCGGCAAGCGTGTGGCACTGTCCTCGGTCGAGCACGGCCGCAAGTACCAGCTTGAGATGGGCGGCAAGAACCCGATGGTGGTGCTTGACGATGCCGATCCGACGGTTGCCGTCGAAGCGGCTGCCAATTCCGCCTTCTTCTCGACCGGCCAGCGTTGCACGGCTTCATCGCGCCTCATCGTCACCGAAGGCATTCACGACAGGTTCGTGGCGGCGCTGACGGAGAAGCTGAAGACGCTGAACGTCGACAACGCCATGAAGGCTGGGACGCATATCGGTCCGGTCGTCGACGCCAAGCAGCTGAAGACGGATACGGACTATATCGAGATTGGCCGCCAAGAAGGCGCCAAGCTCGCCTTCGGTGGTGAACTCGTCAGCCGCGACACCCCCGGCTTCTACCTGCAGCCGACGCTCTTCACCGAAGCGACGAACCAGATGCGCATCAGCCGCGAAGAGATCTTCGGGCCGGTTGCTTCTGTCATCCGCGTCAAGGATTACGAAGAAGCCTTGGCCACGGCCAACGATACGCCGTTCGGCCTGTCCTCCGGCATTGCCACGACCAGCCTGAAGCATGCGACGCATTTCAAGCGCAATGCGGAAGCCGGCATGGTGATGGTCAACCTGCCGACGGCAGGCGTCGACTTCCATGTGCCGTTCGGCGGCCGCAAGGGCTCGTCCTTCGGTCCGCGCGAGCAGGGTAAATATGCCGCCGAATTCTTCACCACCGTCAAGACGGCTTACACGCTAGCCTGATCATCGATTTCAAAGCCCAGGCGCGAACGAGGCGGCCTGGGCGACGCAAAGGGTACTGAGACATGAAAAAGAAAGCTGAATGGCCGCGCAAGCTGCGCTCATACGATTGGTTCGGCGGCACCGGCAAGAACGCGATCATGCATCGCTCCTGGATGAAGAATCAGGGCCTGCCGGCCGATACGTTCGACGGCCGTCCGATCATCGGCATCTGTAACACCTGGTCGGAGCTGACGCCCTGCAACGCACATCTGCGCGATCTCGCAGAGCGCGTCAAGCGCGGGGTCTACGAAGCGGGCGGCTTCCCGGTCGAGTTTCCGGTCTTCTCCGTCGGCGAAAGCACGCTGCGCCCGACGGCGATGATGTTCCGCAACCTGGCGGCCATGGATGTCGAAGAGGCGATCCGCGGCAATCCCGTCGATGGCGTCGTGCTGCTCGGCGGCTGCGACAAGACCACGCCAAGCCTGCTGATGGGCGCGGCTTCCGTCGACATCCCCGTCATTCTCGTTTCCGGCGGCCCGATGCTGAACGGTAAGTGGCGCGGCAAGGATGTCGGCTCCGGCACGGCGATCTGGCAATTTTCAGAAATGGTGAAATCCGGCGAGATGTCGCTGGATGAATTCATGGATGCGGAGCAGGGCATGGCTCGCTCGGCCGGCAGCTGCATGACCATGGGTACGGCTTCGACCATGGCGTCGATGGCCGAAGCGCTCGGCATGACGCTGCCCGGCAATGCCGCCATCCCGGCTGTCGATGCACGCCGCCGCGTCATCTCGCAACTGTCGGGCCGCCGCATCGTCGACATGGTCAAGGAAGACCTGAAACCATCAGACATTCTGACCAAGGAAGCTTTCGAAAACGCCATTCGCGTCAACGGCGCCGTCGGCGGTTCGACCAATGCCGTTCTGCACCTTTTGGCGCTTGCCGGCCGCGTCGGCGTCGATCTGTCGCTGGATGATTGGGATCGTCTCGGCCGCGAAGTGCCGACGATCGTCAACCTGCAGCCGTCGGGCAAGCACCTGATGGAAGAGTTCTACTATGCCGGCGGCCTGCCCGTCGTCATCAAGGCGGTTGGCGAGATGGGCCTGCTGCACAAGGACGCCATCACCGTTACCGGCGATACGATCTGGGCCGGCGTCAAAGATGTGGTTAACTACAACGACGACGTTATCGTTCCGAAGGAAAAGGCTCTGACGCAGTCGGGCGGTATCGCCGTTCTGCGCGGCAATCTCGCACCGAAGGGTGCCGTCCTGAAGCCATCGGCCGCTTCGCCGCATCTGATGCAGCACAAGGGCCGTGCCGTGGTCTTCGAAAGCATCGAGGACTATCACGCCCGCATCAACCGCGACGATCTCGACATCGACGAGAACTGCATCATGGTGCTGAAGTATTGCGGCCCGAAGGGTTATCCGGGCATGGCGGAAGTCGGCAATATGGGCCTGCCGCCGAAGGTGTTGAAGAAGGGCATCACCGACATGATCCGCATTTCCGATGCGCGCATGTCCGGTACGGCCTACGGCACCGTCATCCTGCATACGGCTCCGGAAGCTGCCGATGGCGGCCCGCTGGCGCTGGTGCAGAACGGTGACATCATCGCCGTCGACGTTCCCGCCCGCACCATCCAGCTCGAAGTATCGGATGAGGAACTGGCAAAGCGCCGCGCCGCCTGGGTTTCCCCGGTCAAGCCGCTCACCGGCGGCTATGGCGGTCTTTATGTGAAGTCGGTCATGCAGGCCGACACCGGCGCCGACCTGGACTTCCTCGTCGGCCCGCGCGGCTCGGAAATCCCGAACAATCGCGACAGCCACTAAAAACTCATCTTCTGAAATTGGAAAAGGGGCGGGACGAGAGTTCCGTCCCTTTTTCTTCCAGGAGCTGCTAGCTCTGGCTCTGACTTTGCCCCTGGCTTGCCACCGTCACCTTGACGGTAAGGGTTTCGCCGGGTGTGCCGATCCGCATGCCGGAGACGGGAGCGGCGTCACGATAGCAGAGGCCTGTCGCGATGTGGACATAACGGGCATCGGGGCAGACATCGTTGGCGGGATCGAAGCCGACCCAGCCCAGGCCGGGAATATGGGCCTCGGCCCAGGCATGCGTGGCCGCCTGCTCGTTCTTGCCATCCATCATCAGATAGCCGGAGACATAGCGAGCGGGGATTCGCAATGCGCGGGCGCCGGCGAGGAAGATATGGGCGTGGTCCTGGCAGACGCCGCTCTTGGCCTCCAATGCCTGTTCCGCCGTCGTCTCCGTGTCGCTGGTGCCCGGCTTGTATTCCACGGTCTCGTGGATTGCCCTCATCAGCGCGTGCATCTTGCTGAGTTCATTGTCCCCGGAAACGCCGCGCAACAGCTCCTTCGTCAGCTTGCCGGCCTTGGTGCGCGGAGATTCCCGCAAGTAAAGCCAAAGCGGAGCAAAACCGAGATGCTGCCCTACGACGCCATTCAGATCCCGCGTTTCGATTTCGCCTGATGCGACGATCCTCGTCGCGTCCTGCTGGCCGTCGAGCGAGACGAGCGTGATGCGATTGCCGAACTGGTCGTCGTATTCCACCTCGGGCCGGGCGCCCTCGACCGTGAGCTTCCAGTCGATGACCGTTTGCCCGACGCCGGTCAGCGGCGTCAGGCGCAGGCGCTGCAGGGAGAACTGCGCCGGCTCGTCATAGCGATATTCGGTGATGTGGCTGATCGTCAGTCTCATGATATCGCCCGCCTACTCGTAGAACCGATAGCCGTCGGAGATCTCGGCACCCAGCTTGTTATTGCTTGCAACGAAATCCTCCAGGAATTCATGCAGACCCTGATCCATGATGTTCTTGATCGAAAGCCGCTGCAGTGATTGGCGAATGACTTCGGCCGTTTCGTGCGCCGGCAGCCGCTTCTCGTATTCGGTGCCGAGATAGCCCAGATTGCTGACGATCTTCTCGTAGCAATAGGCAAGCGAACGCGGCATCTGTCCGTTCAGGATCAGGAAGTCGGCGATGTTGGCCGGCTTGTATTCCGGATCGTAAGCCCATTTATAGGCTCGGTGCGCGGAAACCGAGCGCAGGATCGATTCCCATTGCGCATTGTCGAGCGAGGAGCCGACATGGGAGACAGATGGCAGCAGGACGTAATATTTCACGTCGAGAATACGAGCCGTGTTGTCCGCACGCTCGATGAAGGTGCCGATGCGGGCGAAATTATAGAGCTCGTTGCGCAGCATGGAGCCGTGAAAGGCGCCGCGGATCAGGCCGGCGCGCTGCTTGATGACGTCGATCATCTCGGGCAGTTCCGCGGTCTTGAGCCGCCGGCCGAGCAGCGACTTCAGCTCGATCCAGCATTCGTTGGTCGCTTCCCAGGTGTCGCGCGTCAGCGCCGTGCGTACCATGCGGGCATTGTTGCGGCCATATTCGATGCAGGACATGACGCTCGACGGATTGGAGCGGTCGCGCATCAGGTAGTCGATTGCGTCGGTGCCGGTCAGCCTGCCATGCACTTCGTCATAGGCTTCGCGCACGCCGGCGCTTTGCAGGACGCCGTCCCAGTCGTCGTCAACGGCGTCGCTGCGCGTCAGCGACATGCGCTGGCCGGCGTCGACCAGGCGGGCAATGTTTTCGGCGCGCTCGATGTAACGGAACATCCAGTAGAGGCCATTCGCGGTTCTTCCCAGCATGTCCGATCAGTCCTCCAGAACCCAGGTGTCTTTGGTGCCGCCGCCCTGGCTGGAATTGACCACCAGCGAGCCTTCCTTCAGCGCCACGCGGGTCAACCCGCCGGGGATGATCCGCACCTTGTCGGAGACGAGGACATAGGGCCGCAGATCGACGTGCCGCGGCGCAATGCCCTTGTTGACGAGGATCGGCACGGTCGACAGCGAAAGGGTTGGCTGCGCGATGTAATTGTTCGGCTTGCTCTTGAGCTTCTCGGCAAAGGCCGCCCGTTCCTTCTTGGTGGCCGTCGGTCCGACAAGCATGCCGTAGCCGCCGGAGCCGTGGACTTCCTTGACGACGAGATCGGCAAGATTATCGAGCACATATTGCAGGCTGTCGGGCTCGGAACAGCGCCAGGTCGGCACGTTTTCGAGGATCGGCTTGCGGCCGGTATAGAATTCGACGATCTCGGGCATGTAGGAATAGATCGCCTTGTCGTCGGATATGCCGGTGCCGGGCGCATTGGCGATGGTGATGTTGCCCGCGCGGTAGACGTCCATGATGCCGGGAATGCCGAGCGCGGAATCCGGGCGGAAGGTGAGGGGATCGAGGAAATCGTCGTCGACGCGACGGTAGAGCACGTCGATGGCCTCATAGCCGCGCGTCGTGCGCATCTTCACCTTGCCGTCGATGACGCGCAGATCCGAACCTTCGACCAGTTCCACGCCCATCATGTCGGCCAGGAAGGAATGCTCGTAATAGGCGGAATTGTAGATGCCGGGCGTTAGCACGGCGACGCGTGGCTTGCCTGTACAGCCGGGAGGGGCGAGTGACGCCAGGCTCTGGCGCAGCAGCAGCGGATAATCCTCGACCCGCTGCACCTTGTTCTGGTGAAACAGCTCAGGGAACATCTGCATCATCGTTTCGCGGTTTTCCAGCATGTAGCTGACGCCGGAAGGGGTGCGGGCATTGTCCTCGAGCACATAGAACTGGTCTTCGCCGGTGCGTACGATATCGGTGCCGACGATATGGGTATAGACCCCGCCCGGCGGACGAAAGCCGATCATTTCAGGCAGGAAGGCGTCGTTCTTCTCGATCAGCTCGCGCGGGATGCGGCCGGCGCGGATGATTTCCTGCTTGTGGTAGATGTCGTCGAGGAAGGCGTTGAGGGCGATGACCCGCTGTTCGATGCCCTGGGCGAGCTTGCGCCACTCACGGCCTGATATGATGCGGGGAATGATGTCGAAGGGGATGAGCTTTTCGGAGGAGTCTGCGTGTCCGTAGACCGCGAAGGTGATGCCCGTTTTCCGGAAGATAGTTTCCGCATCGCGGGATTTGGCAATGAGGTGGCCCCTGTCCTGGCCCGAGTACCACTCGAAGTATTTCTCGTAAGGCGCGCGCGGACTTTCATCCGCAGTAATCATTTCATCAAATGCCAAAGGTGTGGTCCCCGTGTTTTTACCCATTTGAATACAACGGTTTTTACAATGCAAGAACTATGCGCAGTTGCCGTTGCGAATTTCGCAGCCTCTAAAAATGCCGGATTTACAGGCATTTAAGAATAGCCGGATCGTCATCCGCCGGGTTTTGCCGCAATGCTCGGATCAAAATTTGAGCATCTGCTTATCTTGCGGGCCGAACGTCTGGGTAGTGGGTGAAATTCCTGAAACCAGCAATGGCTCGTCAAACGTGAAGAAAAATTGATTGCTGTTTTCAGCAGATCGATTTTGACCGCTCCACCGCCATCGGCTATCAGCCTTCAACCTCTCCGCGCGAAACCCGAGTTCGACCAGGATTCCGGCTCCGACGCGCCAAACATATCGGTCCGATTTCCATGTCCCTCGATAAACTCGCGCCGGCGATCTTCGTCCTTCTCTGGTCCACCGGCTGGATCGTTGCAAAATATGCGTCGCAGCATGCGGGTCCTTTCACCTTTCTGATGATCCGTTACAGCCTGTCGGCGCTCGCTTTCGTGCTGCTTTGTTCGATCGTCGGCGCCCGGTGGCCGCGCGATTGGTCGAGCGTGTTCCGGGCCATCTATTCCGGCATTTTCCTGCACGGCATCTATCTGGCGGGTCTCTGGTGGGCGATCGCCGAGGGCGTGCCGGCCGGCATTGCCGGCGTTATCGCGGCGCTGCAGCCGCTGATGACCGCCATGGCCGCGCCGCTCCTCGTCGGCGAACGGTTGCAGTCGATCCAGAAGGTCGGCCTCCTGCTCGGTTTCCTTGGTATCGCCATCGCGATCTCGCCCAAGCTCCTGACGACGGATACGGCCGATCTCTGGCAGTCTGCCGTTCCTCTCATCGTCAATCTGCTGGCGATGGTCTCCGTGACCTATGGCACGCTCTACCAGAAGCGCCACCTGCAGACCGGCGATCTGCGAACCATCGCGACATTGCAATATGTCGGTGCACTGATCGTTACCGTTCCCTTGGCTTTCATCTTCGAAGGTTTGCATTTTGACGGCACGCAGACGGCGATCCTGTCGCTGCTCTGGTCGGTCTTCGGCCTGTCCATGGGCGCCGTCGGCCTGCTGCTCTATCTCATCCGCCGCGGGCAGGTGTCGCGCGCCGCGTCGCTGATCTACCTGATGCCGCCCGCCGTCGCCATCGAGGCTGCGATCGCCTTCGGCGAACCGCTGACGATGCCGATTATCATCGGCACCGTCATTGTCGTAATCGGCGTTTATCTCACCAACCGGCGCGCGGCGGATGTAGTGCCGGAATAAGCTGGGACGTCTTGCCGATGTCGATATCTCACCGCCATCGCAAGAATCTGCCATCGACAACAACCAGGCTTGAGATGATCAAGGCCAATCCAAAAAACTCATAAGGCTCCAGACGTTCGCCGAGGAACGTAGTGCTCAGGATGATTGCACTTGCCGGAACGAGGAGCGTTACCAGAGATGCATTTGTCGCGCCGGCGGAAGCGATGAGATTGAAATAGAGAATGAAGGCGAAGGCAGTCGTCAGAATTGCGAGAGTGCCGACAGCCATCCAGATCGATATATTCGAGCTTACGATATCCCTGGGCTCGTAAAGAAGAAGGACGATCGGCGTCATTAAGACGGTGGATGCGGTCAGCTGTCCGGTGGCAACGACCACCGGCTTCATATCCCGAAACTGTTTAGCAAAGACAGCTGCAAACGCATAGGAAATCGCTGCACCGATGACAGCGAACTTCGCCCATGTCGGTCCGCCGAAATTGGAGAGGAAACCGGGACCGATCATGGTGGCGGCGCCGACAATCCCGAGTGCCACGCCCGCGAGCTTGCTCGCGGAAAGCTTTTCGTCCGCCGTCAGTAGATTCGCTGTCAGGACCGTCCAGAGGGGCGTCGTTGCGTAGAGGACCGAGGCAAGTCCCGCGCCGATCGCCGTTTGCCCAATGAATATGAGAGAAAACGGAATGACATTGTTCAGCAATGCCAGGATCAGGAACGAACCCGATCTGGCCAGAGCCGGCATGAAGGAAATGCTGTTTATGCGCAACCAGACATGCAGGACAAGCGCGGCAATCGAGACCCGGTAAAGGACCAGCGCCAGAGGCGGAATTTCCGCCACCGCTATGCGCGCAAAGAAGAATGATCCGCCCCACAGCGCACCGAGAAGCAAGAGCTGGCCCCAGTGGCTTGTGGTCATCGGCTGTGTCGCCGTCCTCTGCAACGTGCGTCCCTCCAACTCCATGCACGCTCTAAGCTATGCCGGGGAGGGCCTGGTTGGAGGAAACAGTCATCCAAACATTGCTCGCTAAGCGAAATCGAAATGTCAGGCGGCCATGAAGTTTCGAATTTACACGCACGACCGCGTCGGAAGTCATGCGTACAGGCCCTATTGGCCATGGAACCGGCGATAAAAAGGGGGCCAATCGGCCCCCTCAATTCACTGCATCAGGCGCGTTCGCGGCGCTGGCCGCCATTGCCGCGGCGGCGCATGCGGCCGTTGCCGCCATTGCGTTGTTCGCCCTGGGCGCCGCGCTCTTCATTGTGGCGGCCGGTTGGACGGCCATGGGAATGGCGCTGGCCGCGATGGGCGCCGCCCTCATGCGCGGCGCCGTTGCCGCTGGACTGCCCGTTGTGCTGCTTGCGAGCGGGACGGAAGTCCGAGGTGGAGACGAGATCGTTGTCGGCTTCCGGACGCGGCGTCGGCTCGTTACGGCGCTGGCCGCGGAAATCGGCATTGCGATTGTTGTCGCGCTGCGGACGATCGTCGCGTTGGCGGCGTTCCTGGCGCTCGCCGTTCTCACCACGGGTTTCGCCGTTTTCGTTGTCGAAGAACGGACGGCGGGCCGGGCGCTGCGGGCGGCCTTCGCCGCGCTCGCGTCCCTGGCCGTTCTGGCCTCTGCCCTGGCCGCCATTGCCGCGATTACCGTTACCTTGGCCGCCGCGACTCTTGCCGCGAACGGGACGGCCGCGATCGGCCGGAGCCTCGCCGCTGGCAACGGCGATCTCGATGCCCATCAGGCGCTCGATGTCGCGCAGCAGGCGGATTTCGTCAGGAGCGCAGAAGGCGATGGCGATGCCGTCGCGACCGGCGCGCGCGGTGCGGCCGATGCGGTGGACATAGGCATCCGGCACTTCCGGCAGGTCGAAGTTATAGACATGCGAAACGCCGGGGATGTCGATGCCGCGGGCAGCGACGTCGGTCGCGACGAGAACGCGGACATCACCATCACGGAAACCCTTGAGCGCGCGCTCGCGCTGGCCCTGGCTCTTGTTGCCGTGAATGGAGGCGGCGGCGAAGCCGACGTGATCGAGGTGCTTCATCAGCTTCTCGGCGCCATGCTTGGTGCGCAGGAAGACGATGGCGCGGCCATCCGGATTGGCAGAGATGGTTTCTTTGAGGATCTCGGTCTTGTGGTTCTGGCCGGCAACGAAGTGGACATACTGTTCCACCTTGTCGGCTGCCTTGCCCGGAGGCGAGACTTCGACCTTGACCGGGTTGGTCAGGTAGTCGGAAGCGAGATCGGCGATCGCCTTCGGCATTGTGGCCGAGAAGAGCAGGGTCTGGCGCTTGGCCGGAACCATCTTGGCGATCTTGCGCAGGTCGTGGATGAAGCCGAGATCGAGCATCTGGTCGGCTTCGTCGAGGACGAGGTGGGTGACATGGCCGAGCGACAGGGCGCGGCGGTTGATGAGGTCGAGGAGGCGGCCGGGCGTTGCGACCAGAATATCGGTGCCGCGCTCGAGCTGGAGCTGCTGTTTGTTGATCGACGCGCCGCCGACCACGAGGTTGATCCGCAGCTGCGTCTTGCGCATGAAGAGACGGAGGTTATCAGCGATCTGATTTACCAGTTCGCGGGTCGGAGCGAGGATCAGCGTGCGGACGGTGCGGTTATCGGGACGCTTGGCTTCCTTCAGCAGCATCTCGATGATCGGCAGGCCGAAAGCGGCCGTTTTGCCTGTGCCGGTCTGGGCGAGGCCGATGAGATCACGGCCCTGGAGAACGAGCGGGATGGCCTGAGCCTGGATGGGCGTTGGCGTCGCAAAGTTGTTCTGCGACAGTGTATCGACGATCTGCTTGGAGAGACCAAGCGAGTGAAAATCGGTCAATTCAATACCTTTCGGGGCGCCAAAGCAAATAGGCCGGATCGCACCATGCGGTCCGGTCTGTCTCTGGCGTCAAGAACCCCGCGTGAAGTGGGAACTTGTAAGTTGGAAATAGCTTTCCCAGCGCATCGGCCGCAGCGCCTGGCGCGGCCTCATTCATAAAAGCGCTTTTGTCCTTCTCTTGCGTACAGATTGTCCCGCAGGGCACGCTCACGCGGCGGCCGGAAGGTGAAAGCTGAGGCGCATTTGGTCTTAAACGTCAGGAATGTCAAGAGGTGTAAGCGAAAGCTTTTCATCAGGCGTACAAAAATGCCGCCGAAATCCGGCGGCATCCAAGATCTGATAAGGGCGCATGCCTTCGATAAAGCAGTTCCTGATCCTAGCGGCAAACCTCGACGCGATAAGGGCGGCCCCAGCCATCGTGACGCCATGCCCAATAGCAGCTGGGGTAGGGGCGTACATAGACGCGCTCGTAGACTGGGCCGTCATAGTAGGCCGGATATGCCGGATAATAAGCCGGGTAGGCGGGCCGCGCAGCCCCGGCGATCAAGGCGCCGCCCACAACACCGGCGGCAAGACCGCCGAAGAAGGCACCGCGGCCGGACGCGTTGGCGGTAGTGGCGGTTGCGGTGGCGGCGCTGCCAAGCGTCAGCGCGATCAAACCGGCCGTCGTTAATGTGCGAAGCACAGACATTGACATCCCTTTCCCAAAACACAGGCTGGCTCCTAGCCAAACCCGAGCTTGACGTTGCGCAGGAAAGGGGGCGAAGTCGCGGCCAAAAAGGGCGGCGCGAAATTAAATTTCGTTCATGATCTGGAGTATAAAGCCTTTGATTTTCAATTAGAAATCTGTAGGGACACCGCCCTCTGCCTTGCGCTTAGCGACAAAGGCGTCGAGTTCCTCCTCGATTGCCGGATCGAGCGGGGGCCGTTCATAACGCTCGAGCGTTTCCTTATAGACACGGTTGGCATGATCGTAAGTCGTGGGCCGCCCGGCTTCCGTCCAGGTTTCGTTGTTTCGCCAGTCCGACAGGATCGGCGAATAGAAGGCGGTTTCGTAGCGGGCGAGCGTATGCGCCGTGCCGAAATAGTGGCCGCCGGGACCAACGTCGCGCACGGCGTCGAGCGCCAGCGCATCGCTGCTGACGTCGAGCGGCGTCAGGAATTCGGCGACCATCTGCAGCATGTCGACATCGAGGATGAACTTCTCGAAAGAGGCGGTAAGCCCGCCCTCGCTCCAGCCGGCAGCATGCAGCACGAAATTGCCGCCGCCCTGGGTCAGTGCCCACAGTGATAGCGCCGATTCGTATGCCGCCTGGGCGTCGAGCGTATTGGAAGCGTTCGTATTGGAGGTGCGGTAGGGGATGCCGTAGCGGCGGGCGAGCTGACCGCCCGCGATGACGGCCTTCATATATTCCGGCGTGCCGAAGGCGGGCGCGCCCGTCTTCATGTCGACATTCGAGGTGAAGCCGCCATACATGACCGGCGCGCCCTTGCGCACCATCTGTGTGAAGGCGAGGCCGCAGAGCGCTTCGGCATTCTGCTGCACCAGCGCGCCGGCGATCGTCACCGGCGCCATGGCACCAGCCAGCGTGAACGGCGTCACCACGACTACCTGGCCGCGCGAGGACATTTCGATGATGCCCTGCAGCATCGGTCCGTCGAGACGCAGCGGCGAGGAGGAGTTGATGATGGTGAAGAGCGAGGGCTCGCGCTCCATCTGCTCCATGCTGATGCCGCGGCCGATGCGGGCGATCTCGATGGCATCGAGATTGCGCTGCTTGCCGAGCGAATAGCAATGGAATGCCTTGTCTGTGAGCTTGACGATGTCGGAGAGGCAATCGAGATGGCGGACCGACGCGTGGATATCGATGGGCTCGACCGGATAGCCGCCGGTCATGTGAATGACGTCGTAAGATTGGGCGAGCTTGATGAGCTTGCGGAAATCCTCCTGATTTCCCGCCCTCCGGCCACCCTCGCGGTCGGCGACGAAGGGGGCGGAGGCAACCTGGGCGAAGACGAGATTGCGGCCGCCGATTTCGACGTTTCTCAACGGATTGCGGGCATGCAAGGTGAAGGCCGAGGGGATCGAAGCGATCAGCTCCATGATCATGTTGCGATCGAAGCGGACGCGTTCCTTGCCCGGCGTGACATCGGCGCCGGCCGCCTTCATGCGCTCGCGCGCTTCCGGCAGGATGATATCCATGCCGATTTCTTCGAGAATGGTCAGCGACGCCTCGTGAATATCGTCCAGAGCCTCAGGCGACAGGAGTTCCGTGCGAGCGAGATTGTTGACCAGATTGAGATATTTCGTGCCACTCGGCTTGCGGATGCGCTCGGCGCCGCGCCCTCCGGCCCGCCGCCGCCGTTCGCCCGTCGCAGTCGCGATCTGCGCTTCGTTCAAGGTCAGGCTTTCTTCGTCGCTCATGGCGCTCGCTCCCAATGATCTGTTGACCGATTCTTGGCAGAGTTTCCCTCCGTGTGCCGCCGTCGTTTGCGACCAAGGGATGACCGTTATAGGACAGTGCATAGTCTGAACGCGACGTTGGCGCGGCCGCCAAACATGGTTAAGGCTTTGTTAAAGCCACTTGTGCTAGAGCGTCGTTTCATGAACTATCATGCGCGGTGAAAAGAGAGGCTCCGTTTGACCCTGGACGGTGAACTGCTCGACATAGCGTGCCGCCGGATCGCCAATCTGGACAGGCCCGCCTACATCAAGAACAGCGAGCTTCGGTACGTCGCCGTCAACGATGCCTATGCGCGTTTTTTCGGTCGCGATATTTCCGATTTCATCGGCAACCGCAGCCAGGATCTTCTCGATGCCGGTGAGAGTGCCGATAGGGAGGACAAGGAGCGCCGCGCCCTCGTCTTCGGTTCGGAGGAGGTTGCGCTTTGCTTCGATGCGTCGGGCCGCCAGCGTTCGCGCGTGGAGATCGAGAGCTTTTCCCCGTCGGAAGACCGTGTCTACATATTCGGGGTGTTCTTCGCCGTACCGGCTGTCGCGCGCGATGCCTCCTCTGCCGGGGCAGTGCAAAGCGAGGCTGATGAGCCCGACTTTTTCCGCAGCATTCTGGAAGGTCTGCCGGTTGCCACATTCGTGCGCGATTCCAACCATCGACTGGTCTATGCCAATGCGGCCCATGCCGATATCACCGGGCTCGATCGCAAGGAAATGCTCGGTAAGACCGAGCATGAAATGTTCGACGTCGGCGCCGACGACTTCTTCGTGAAAAACGAAGCCGTGCTGCAGGGCGGGCAGGGCCACGAATTCGAAAGCGAAATCGTCGACCGAAAACAGGTGACGCATCCGGTGAAAATTCACCTCAACCGAACGACGACGGCGGAGGGAAAGCATTATGCGGTGGGTTCGGTCACCGATACTTCGGCGCTGAAGCAGCGTGAGATGCAACTCATCGAGGCGCAGGCCCGTGCCGAAGCGCTGCATCAGGATCTCGATAACATCCTCCGCTCGATGCCGATCGGCGTGCTCATCCATAATAGCGACCATATTGTCGAATACGTCAACGATGCCTTCTACGACATTTGGGAATATTCGAAGGACGAGCGTTTCGGAGGCCGCCCCTATCGCGATATCATCGCCAAGCACTATTCGCTGGCACGTTTCGGCGCCGATGGCCGCAGCATCGACGACATTTATCAGGCGTGGCTGACCACGCTGCGCAAGGGCGGCGCGCATCTGCAGACGGAAGTGAATTTTGCCGACGGCAAATCCGTCATCATCGATGCGCGCCAGATTTCCAATGGCCGGACATTGATGTCCTACACGGATATTTCGTCCGTGAAGCAGCAATCCAAGGAGATCACCGAGACCCGACTGGCGCTGGAACATCTCGGCGAGTTGATGGCTGATGCCATGCAGGCCATGTCGCAAGGTCTGCTGATCGTCCAGGATGGCACGATCCTGCTGGCCAACGACCGGCTGAAAGACATGCTGAAACTCCCGGCCGAGCTCCTGGAGATCGGCAAGGACTGGTCTGCTGCGTTCGACTATTGCGCGGAACGTGGTGACTTTGGCGATGGTTCCGATGGTCTGCGGGAATCATGGGCGCAGAGCGTTGCGGCGGGCAAGCCGATCTCCTGCGTCTTCCAGGTCGTCGGCGACCGCTGGATACAGCTCGGCGCCGCGATCGGCGAGCATCGCCGCTGGACGGTGGTGTTCACCGATGTCACCGAGATGAAGGAACGCGAGGCGGACCTGCAGCTGCTGCTGGCGCGCAGCAATGCGGCGGACCGCGCGAAATCCGAATTCCTTACCCATATGAGCCATGAAATCCGTACGCCGATGAATGGAGTGCTGGGCATGGCGGAGCTGCTCGGCAAGACGGATCTCGATCCGCGGCAAAAGACCTTTGTCGATATCATCGTCAAGTCGGGCAATGCATTGCTGACCATCATCAACGACATTCTCGATTTTTCGCGCATCGACACCGGCGACATGCATCTGCGCAAGATGGCATTCGATCCCGCCGAAGCTGTCGAAGACATAGCGACGCTGCTGGCCGCCGCCGCATCGGAAAAGAATGTCGAGCTGATGGTGCACATCGCTCCCGGCGTGCCGGCGGCGATGCTCGGCGATGCCGGCCGCTTCCGCCAGATCGTGACCAATCTCGTCGGCAATGCGATCAAGTTCACTGAACGCGGCCATGTGCTGGTGGAGCTGAACAGCCAGCCTGCGCCGGACGACAACATATTGCTCGTGCTCCGCATCGAAGATACCGGGATCGGCATTCCCGCCGAGAAGCTCGATACGATCTTCGACAAATTTTCGCTGGCGGATTCTTCCTTTGCGCGGCGCCTTGAAGGATCAGGTTTGGGCCTTGCCATTACGGCAGGCCTCGTCGATCTTTTCGGTGGTTCGCTGTCGGTCGAGAGCGAATGGGGCAAGGGATCGGTTTTCACCGTCCATTTGCCCATGCCGCTGGTCGCCTTGCGCGGCAAGGCTCCGGAGCTGCCGGCCAACGTGAAGCGCGCCGGGATCCTGATCGTGGAAGATGATGAGATCCATCGGCGCATCTTGACGGAGCAATTGGTGCAATGGGGCTTCGACAGTCATGCGGCCGAGGACGGCAAGACCGCGCTTGCCATTCTGGATGCCGCGTTCAACATGGGCGTATCGGTCGACGCGATCATCGTCGACTACAGCATGCCCGGCATGAACGGTTATCAGATTGCGAGTGCGGTACACGCCGACGCACGTTTCGAATCGTTGCCGATCGTATTTCTGACATCGATGGGTGTCGCCAGTCGCGATAAGGATTTTACCGCCGTCAATGGTCAGGCGCATCTCATGAAACCCGTGCGTGCCAATGTCCTGCGCAACACGATCATTGATGTCGTGCGCGCGTCGCGACGGAAAAACGCGGGCGAACAGCCGGGCTCCACCGCCCGGCCGTTGCCGATTGAGGCGGAGGCCGCAGCCGCAATCGAAGCCGCCGACCGGATGACGCCGGCTATACCTGGCAACACCATCGACGTTCTCGTGGCCGAGGACAACGAGGTGAATCAGATTGTCTTCACGCAGATCCTGCAGGCGACGGGACTTCGCTTTCTCGTCGTGGAGAACGGCCAGGCGGCGGTGGACGCATGGCGTCAATTGCGGCCGTCGTTGATCCTGATGGATGTTTCCATGCCGGTCATGAACGGCCATCAGGCGACGCGCATGATCCGGCAATTCGAGGCACAAGCCGGGCAGGGATGGCACGTGCCGATCATCGGGGTAACGGCACAGGCATTGGACGTCGATCGCATCGCATGCATGCAGGCGGGCATGGACGACTGCCTGTCCAAACCGATCAGCCCGGAACTTCTCGAAGCGAAGATCCAGCGCTATCTCGGCGATGCCGTTTTCCAGGCCGATCGTTCCAACAGCTAGGGTTGAGATCGATGGACCCGGGAAGGTCGGCGAGCTTTCGGCCATTACGTTGGTCGGCGTTCTCAGCCATCGGTCGAAACGGTAATGGATCTCCATGCTTCGATCTCCTGTTTGAGACGCTCGATCCTGTCCGTCACAAGTCCAAGGGCGTCGCTGCCGAGCAGGAGCTGCGGCGGAGGCGCGTCGGATTCGATCAAGTCCAATACGGCGGCCGCGAGCTTGTCGGGATCGCCGAGCTGCTTGCCGCTTTTGGCCTGCCGCGCCTGGCGGATCGGGTCGAACAGCGCGTCGTAGTCGGCGATCGAGCGCTCGGTCCGGACCATCGAGCGGCCGGCCCAGTCTGTCCTGAAAGAGCCGGGGCATAGGGCGGTGACCCGAACGCCGAACGGGGCCATTTCCGCACGCATGACTTCGGAAATGCCTTGAAGGGCGAATTTGCTTCCACAGTAATAGGCGATGCCGGGCATGGTGATCATGCCGCCCATCGAAGTCA
This sequence comes from Rhizobium aureum, assembly GCF_030182495.1. Classification (NCBI taxonomy): domain Bacteria; kingdom Pseudomonadati; phylum Pseudomonadota; class Alphaproteobacteria; order Hyphomicrobiales; family Rhizobiaceae; genus Rhizobium; species Rhizobium aureum. The sequence continues at coordinate 229,458 of NZ_JAQJCI010000005.1, forward strand.
CGTTGACGATGAAGCCGCTACGCCTTTCGCGGAAGCGCGGTAGGAAGGCCTTTGCGACCGCAACCGCGCCGAAGACGTTCACGTCGAACTGGCGCCGCATCTCCTCGATGGGCGACTCTTCAAGAATTCCCTCGTGGCCATAGCCGGCATTGTTGATCAGAACGTCGACTGGTCCATGGTCTTCTTCCACCTGTCGCACGACGTCGGCTATCCGGTCGAATTCCGTCACATCGCACAAAACGGACCGGGCTGCCGGCAAACGTTCTGCCAGATCTGCCCGCGACTGTTCCGAGCGGACGGTGCCGATAACCTTATGGCCGTTCCGGATCGCGGCGGCTGCGATTGCGAAGCCGAAGCCGGAATTCGCTCCGGTGATGAAGAAAGTCTTCTGTGACATGATAGATGTTCTCTTCTTGATTGGTTGATGCTTATGACTGATAATCTTCCAAATTGTTGTTAGCGATCGCGAAAACTATGACTATCTTGCCAAATCCTATGAATAAGAAGGACCAATGGTCGAGGCGTCGGGAGTTGGTGGAGCTGGCGGGCCTTCTTGCTCCTCGCCAGGGATACAACCCGACCGGGCTTGCCGGCGTGCGCCTTCTTAGAACCGAAGCGGTCCTTCATGACGTTCCCGTGCTCTACAAGCCGGGCGCGGTATTCGTGCTGCAGGGCCGAAAGCAGGGCATGCTTGAGGGCGAAGTCTATCTCTACGATGAGGAGCACTATCTGGCGATATCGGTACCCGTTCCGTTCCGCATGGAATCCTCGGCCAGCCCAGACCGTCCCTTGCTCGCGGTTTACGTCGAGTTCGATATGCTTCTGGCTGTAGAGATCGCCTCGGAAGTGGGGATGAGACGCTCCGAGCCGAAAGCCGGCAAGGTGCGAAGTCTGGTATCGAGCAGAATGGAGCCGGTTATCGAGGATGCCGTGCTGCGTATGCTGCGGGCGCTGTGTGATCCCGTCGAACTCGCGGTTCTTGGGGCAGGCATCTTGCGCGAGCTGCATTACCGGGTGCTCGTCGGCCCGCAGGGCGGCGCGATGATCTCGGCCCTGCAGCAGCGGGGCACATCCGGGAGGATCGTGCGAAGCCTGGTGCGGTTGCGCGAAACCTACGGTTCGGAGATTTCGGTCGCTGCGCTGGCGCATGAGGCGGGCATGAGCATTCCCTCCTACCACGTCCATTTCAAGGCCCTGACGGGCAGCAGCCCGATACAGTATCTAAAGGCCATGCGGCTCCACGAGGCGCGGTTGATGCTTGCGCGCCAGGACAAGACGATCGCCGAGGTCGCTACATCGGTCGGCTATGCCAGCCCCGCGCAGTTCAGCCGTGACTTCAAGCGACACTTTCGGCGGACGGCCTCGGAGGAGGCCAATTGGGTTCGCCAGCATCTGGGCGAACTGGCCTGAATGCTCGCGACAATCGTCTTCCGACCTCAGGCCGGCTTGACGCCGCAGAGCATTTCGCGCTTGCCGGCGAAGCCCTTGCGCCGCTCCACGATAAATCCTGCAGCCTGCAGGTTTCGCCTTACGAAACCGGCTGCTGCATAGGTGGCGAAGGTGCCGTTCGGAGCCGTCTTGTCATGGAGTGCCTGCATCAATTCCGGCGACCACATGTCGGCGTTGCGGGAGGGTGCGAAGCCATCGAGATACCAGGCATCAAAGCCCGGTTCGGCGCGACTGACGCCTTCGAGAGCCGGGCCGCAGACGACGCTGAGGCGCGTATTTGCATCTAGCCTCAGCGACACGACACCCTGCGGGTTGTTCGGCCATGCTGCGGCAAGAGCCTGGCGCTCCCTATCGATTTCAGGCCAGTGCGACAGCGCGCGGTCGATCTCCTCTGCTTTCATGGGATAGAGTTCGAACGACATGACGTGCAGTTGTGAGCCCGGGGCTGCCTGCTGCCGCCACTGGCGCCATGTCTCGCAGAAGTTCAGTCCGGTGCCGAAGCCGAGCTCGCCGATGAGGAAATCCTGCCGCCCCTGCCAGCGGGCGGGCAGGCCGTTGCCAGCCAGGAAGACGTGCCCGCATTCCAGGCGGCCGTCGGTCTGGCAATAAAAATGATCGCCAAAAGCCGTCGAATAGGGCATATCGCCGTCGCGCCATTCGAGCTCCGGGCTTGCCACAATGGTTTCGGACGTCTCAGTCCGATCGGAAACTGGATCTGTCATGGAAAGAGCCGATAATCCCACACGACCCGTCGGTCAATCATCTGTCGATCTGTTGATCGTCGGCGGCGGGATCATGGGCCTTTGGGCGGCCGTTCATGCCGAGCGTCTCGGCATTCGCGCCCTGCTCGTGGAAGCCGGCCATTTCGGGCAAGGGGCGAGCGGCGGTCTGCTCGGTGCGCTGATGCCGCACATGCCGAACAAATGGTCTGACAAGAAGCTGTTTCAGTTCGATGCGCTCGTCTCCCTGGAAGAGGAAATCGCAGTATTGGAGGCAGAAACCGGGCTTTCGGCCGGCTACCGTCGCGCCGGCCGGCTGATCCCGCTGCCGAAGCCGCATCTCAGGCAGATTGCGCTTGGGCATTCCCGAGATGCGGAAACGCATTGGCGCCAGGATGAACATGAATTTCACTGGCATGTGCTCGATGCGGCGCCCGTTTCAGGCTGGATCGACCCCGCCGCCGGCGAAAGCGGTTTCGTCTTCGATACGCTTGCGGCGCGGGTTGCTCCGCGGGCCTTGCTGAATGTGCTTCGGAGGTATCTTGCCGGAGCCACGCACGTGCAACTTGCCGAGGGTGTGACCGTCGAAAGCATCGATCCAGCCAGAGGACTGGCGACCTTGAGCGAAGGCGATATCCGCTTCGATCGCTGCATCCTTGCTGCCGGCCATTGGTCGTTTCCGATTCTCGACAGGTTGACGGAAGGCCGCAAATCCTCGCTTGGCCAACCGGTGAAGGGGCAGGCGGCCATGCTGAAGGCCGATGTCGACGGCAGCCTTCCGGTTATCTTCCGCGATGGCCTCTATATCGTTCCGCATGAGGACGGATTGGTCGCGGTCGGCAGCACGAGCGAGAATCACTTCGACGACCCGTTGTCGACCGATGGGCAGCTTGACGATCTTCTGGCGGCAGCGCGCATCATGGCGCCGGTGCTGGCCGGTGCGGAGGTGGTGGAACGCTGGGCCGGCCTGCGGCCGAAGGCGGTCGATCGCGATCCCATGGTGGGTGCGCATCCCGACCATCGGTCGTTGATTGCGTTGACGGGCGGCTTCAAGGTGAGTTTCGGATTGGCGCATCGGCTGGCCGAGGCGGCGGTGCGGCAGGCGGCGGATATGGCTTGTAGTTTCAAATTGCCGCAGAGTTTCACTTTAGCAAGTCATATTTCAGTCATATCACATAAAACGTGAAGTCACGCCCCTTTCGGGTCGTTAATCTGTCACGCAAATCACCTATCTCCTTGGCCATCGGTGCCGGTTCGGCCTGTTGGATGTTGCGCCCTGGAGGGAGATTTTATGCGCTATGCCATCTGCTTCACACCGTCTGCGAGCGATCCGCTGACGCTTGTGGCGGCGAATTGGCTCGGGCGCAATGTCTATTCCGGCGAGATGGTCGAGCCGCCTGCGGTCCGAGGGCTCGGTATTCATGAGATTGCCTTCTATACCGCCGTTCCCCGCCGCTATGGTTTCATGGGCTTGCTGAAGGCGCCCTTCCGGCTGGCGGACGATATGTCCGAGGCTGCGCTGTTGCGTGACCTCATGCGGTTTTCCGGCTCGGTCGCGCCTTTTGAAATTCCCCAGCTGGAGGTCGCGCGGCTCGGCGGAGCGCTGGGCCTGGTTCCGTCCACACCCAGCCAGCAGATGCATTTCCTGGCGGCATCCCTGGTTCAAGCCTTCGACCAGTATCGCGCGCCATTGACCGAGGCGGAGATCGAGCGGATCGATCCGGACGGCCTTTCGGCGACGCAATTCGCCAATCTGCACCGCTGGGGCCATCCGCACGTGATGGACGAATTCCGCTTCCAGATGATGTTGACGGGTACCGTCGGCCCGGCTGATCTGCAGCGCATGGAGCAGGCATTGCGCGACTTCTTCGAGCCGGTGCTTGCCGCACCGGTTCCCGTATCCAATATTGCGTTGATGATGGAAGATGGTTCCGGCGGTCCCTTCCGCGTGCATTCGCTGCATCCGATGGGAAAGATCAGTGCCCGGAAAATCGCGTAGGATAGCGCGGCGGCCCACCATTGAAGAGAAAGTGATTTTCCCACTTTCCGTCTCGACTTTCGCTGTGCGGATGCTACCGTCCGCTGATCAGAGAAGGTGCTTCAATGTCGGAAAACTATTCCCGCAATCTCATCGGCTACGGCCGTAACACGCCGGATCCAAAATGGCCCGGTGACGCCCGCATCGCGGTGCAGTTCGTGATCAACTACGAAGAGGGCGGAGAAAGCTGCATTCTCGACGGCGATCCGGCTTCCGAAAACCTGCTCTCCGAGATTGTTGGTGCGGCACCCTGGCCGAACCAGCGCAATCTCAACATGGAATCGATCTACGAATACGGCGCTCGTGCCGGTTTCTGGCGGCTGTGGCGCATGTTCACAGAGCTCAAGGTGCAGGCGACCGTCTATGGCGTGACGCTCGCCATGGCACGCAATCCGGAGGCGGTCGCCGCGATGAAGGAAGCAGGCTGGGAGATCGCCAGCCACGGCTATCGCTGGCTGGAATACAAGGATTTTTCCGAGGATCTGGAGCGTAAGCACATTCTCGAAGCCGTGCGGTTGCACACCGAACTGACCGGCGAGCGGCCCTACGGCATGTACCAGGGCAAGCCGTCGGACAATACGCTGCGGCTCGTCATGGAGGAGGGCGGCTTTCTCTATTCGTCGGATTCCTATGCCGATGATCTGCCCTACTGGGTCGACGGCTTGAATGGCAAACCATTTCTGATCATCCCCTATACGCTTGAGACCAATGACATGCGCTTTGCGACACCGCAGGGCTTCAATTCCGGCGACCAGTTCTTCATCTATCTCAAGGATGCCTTCGACACGCTCTATGAAGAAGGCAAGCATGGCAGCCCGAAGATGATGTCGGTTGGCCTGCATTGCCGCCTGGTCGGCCGCCCCGGCCGCGCTGCGGCTTTGCGGCGGTTCATCGAATATGTGCAGAAGCACGACAAGGTCTGGATTCCGAAGCGTATCGAGATCGCCCACCACTGGTATGAGAATCATATGCCCGGGGGAGAGCGCTAACATGATGTCGCGGGCCGATTTTGTCGGCCGCTTCGGCGGCGTCTTCGAGCATTCTCCCTTCATTGCCGAACGCGCCTACGATGCCGGTGCTATCTCCGAGCCTCTGACCTCGGGCGGCGTGCACGCCGCTTTAGCGCGGTTCTTCCGTGCCGCAAGCGAGACGGAGCGGCTTGGTGTGCTGCGGGCTCATCCGGACCTAGCGGGCCGGCTGGCGATTGCCGGCGAGTTGACGGAAGACAGCCGCAAGGAGCAGGCCGGCGCGGGGCTCGATCGGCTGAGCCCTGCGGAGCATGCGCGGTTCACCGAACTCAATGCCGGCTACGTGAGCAAGTTCGGCTTTCCCTTCATCATCGCGGTCAAGGGACTCGGCAAGGAGGATATCCTGACTGCCTTCGAAACGCGGATCGATAATGACCGGGATACGGAATTTGCGACGGCAACGGCCCAGGTGGAAAAGATCGCATTGCTGCGCCTGCAGGCCATGCTTCCCGAGGGCTGATAGCGCGCTGTTTCCCAAGCCGCTCATGATTGAGTATTTCACAAACTGAGGCTGTGTCATATGAGCCTGGATCGGCTAATCGCCCACCTTGATAACATGCAGCGGGCCGTGTCCGAGGCAGATCAGTTCCTTCGCGGAATTGATCAAGACGCGTTTTTCAAGAATGTCGAGAAGCAGCGCGCCGTCGGGATGACACTCCTGATGATCGGCGAGGCGGCCGCGCGCATTGGAGAGGAATATCCGGAATTTGTCGTTGACCATCCGGAGTTGCCTTGGCATGAGATGCACGACGTCAGAAGCAGAATTGCGCAGGGCTATTTCGACATCGAGGTGACGAACCTGTGGGACATCGCGCAAAAATCTCTTCCGAAATTGTTCTCTCAACTGGATTCCATTCGCCATTGGCGCGCGGAAGGCGAATGATCATCGAATGACACGGCATCTTGAAATTCTTCCACTGACGAAGGCCGCGTTCGCGCCTTTCGGCGATATGATCGAGGCCGATCCCGCAACGATGCGGTTCATCAATGGCGGTACGACGGAGCGTTTTCATGCGCTCTCCAGTGCCGAGGCCATCGGCGACGGTGCGCGGGTCATCCTGAACCTCTTTCGCGGCCAGCCGCGTGCCTTTCCTTTCACCATCGAGATGATGGAGCGCCATCCTTTCGGTAGTCAGTGTTTCGTGCCGCTGAAAGGCCGGCCGTTCCTCGTCGTCGTTGCGCAGGATGAGGGCGGCAGGCCCAGCAAGCCGCAGGTCTTCCTGGCACGTGGCGACCAGGGCGTGAACTATCGGGTCAATACCTGGCATTACCCGCTAATGGCGCTCGAAGAGCAGAGCGATTTCCTTGTTGTCGATCGCGACGGGCCTGGAAACAATCTGGAGGAATATTTCTTCGAAACGCCCTACATCATCGGAGCGCCGACGTTATGACCGGACTGACCACACATGTACTCGATACCGCTCTCGGCAAGCCGGCCGAAGGCCTGGTGATCGATCTCTTCAGGATCGAGGGCGATATCCGCACGCATCTGAAGACGGTAACGACCAATGCCGACGGGCGTGTGGATGGCGGCCCCATCCTGATCGGCGACGGCTTCGTTGCCGGCACCTACGAATTGCTGTTTCGGGCCGGAGATTATCTGAGGGCCAGCGGCGCCAAGCTGCCTGAGCCGGCTTTTCTCGATCTCGTGCCGATCCGCTTCGGTATCGCCGATACGACGGCGCATTACCACGTGCCGCTGCTGATCTCGCCTTACGGTTATTCCACCTATCGCGGGAGCTGAGGCATGCGATTTGCCGCCATAGCAGACATCCACGGCAATCACCTTGCGCTCGAGGCGGTGCTTGCCGATATCCGCAGGCAAGGCATTACCGAGATCGTCAATCTCGGCGATTGCTTCAGCGGGCCGCTTACGGCGGGCAAGACGGCCGATATGCTGCTGGAACTGAATGCGCCGACGGTGCGCGGCAATCACGATCGATATCTGATCGAACTGGCGCCCGAGGCGATGCATGTTTCAGATCGAGCAGCGCATTCTGAACTGACGGAACGCCACCTCGAATGGCTGCGCGCCTTGCCCATCAGTACAGTTTATCGGGATGAGACCTATCTTTGCCACGCGACACCAGCCGATGATAATGTCTATTGGCTCGAATCCGTCTCTTCGGACGGTCAGGTCTATCTGAAGCCGATCGAGGAGATCGAGGCACTTGCCGCCGGCATCGATTTTCCGCTGATCCTGTGCGGGCATACTCATATTCCGCGCGCCGTCCGGCTCCGCGATGGCCGCCTGATCGTCAATCCCGGCAGCGTCGGCTGCCCTGCCTATGACGATGACCTGCCTTATCATCACAAGGTGGAAGCGGGAAACCCCTTCGCCTCTTACGCTATTTTGGAAAAGACCGGCAACAGCTGGCTGCCGGTCTTCCGGCAGGTGGCTTATGATCACATGGCGATGGCGACGCTGGCGGCGCAGAATGGTCGCGAGGAGTGGGCGAGCGGTCTGGCGACGGGCTGGCTGCGCTAGAGCATGTCGCGCAGAAGTGTGCAGCGGTTTTGCGGTAACGGCATGCGCTTTTAAAGGTCAGCCAAGATCGACCGATCCACCGCCTTGATATCCTGCTTGCCGCAGAGTGCCATGGAAATATCCAGCTCCTTGCGGATGATCTCTAGCGCGAGCGTTACGCCTTCCTTGCCCATGGCGCCCAGACCATAGAGGAAAGGGCGGCCGATGTAGGTGCCTTTGGCGCCGAGTGCGACGGCTTTGAGCACGTCCTGGCCCGAGCGGATGCCGCCATCCATATGCACTTCAATCTTGTCGCCGACCGCGTCGACGATCCGCGGCAACATGCTGATGGAGGAGTGGGCGCCGTCGAGTTGGCGACCGCCATGATTGGAGACGATGATGGCGTCTGCGCCGGTATCGACGGCCGCCTTCGCATCCTCGACGTCAAGAATGCCCTTGATGATCAGCGGGCCGCCCCATTGCTCCTTGATCCAGGCGACATCGCTCCAGGAGAGCTTGGGGTCGAACTGCGAATGAGTCCAGTGCGACAGCGTCGTCATGTCGGAAATATCCTTGGCATGACCGATGATATTGCCGAAGGAATGGCGCTTGGTCTTCAGCATGCCCATGCACCAGCCCGGTCGCATCGCCATCTGCCAGAGGTTTTTTGCCGTCATTTTCGGCGGCGCGGACAATCCGTTGCGGATATCGTTATGGCGCTGGCCGAGGATCTGCAGGTCTGCCGTCAGCACCAGCGCCGCGCATTTTGCCGCCTTGGCGCGATGGATCAGGTTCAGGACGAAATCGCGATCCTTCATCACATAGAGCTGGAACCAGAAAGGCTGCTTCGTGACCGAAGCGATGTCCTCGATCGAGCAGATGCTCATGGTCGAGAGCGTGAAGGGGATGCCGAACTCTTCCGCCGCCCGCGCCGCCAGCATTTCGCCATCGGCGTGCTGCATGCCGGTCATCCCCGTCGGCGCCAGCGCCACCGGCATGGAGGCCTTCTGACCGACCATCGTGGTTGCGACCGACCGACCGGACATGTCGACGAGCACGCGCTGACGCAGCTTGATCTTGGCGAAATCCGCCTCGTTCGCCTGATAGGTCGATTCGGTCCAGGAGCCGGAATCGGCATATTGGAAGAACATTTTCGGCACGCGCCGCTGCGCAAGCGTTTTCAATTCGGCGATGGTCAGCGGCACGGTCATGGCTCTTTGCCTTCCGGAAGGTTATATGGAGGTGGGTTGGGATTGCCTCATTGCAGGATGGATTTCATCGGCTTTCCAGCAACATAGGTTTCGATGACCGCCCGGTCGTCGCCCATGGTCTGAAGCAGGAACAGCTCTTCGGTAAGGCTCTTCGTCACCTCCATCTTCAGCGCCATGGCCGGCGTCGCGGCCGCGTTGAGGACGATCAGGTCGGCTTCAGTGCCGGCATCGAGCGTGCCGATCTTGTCGACGAGGGAGAGGGACTCGGCATTGCCGCGCGTCATGTAATAATAGCTTTCCAGCGGGTTCAGTCGCTCGCCGAGCAGCTGCTGGATCTTGTAGGCCTCGTCCATCGTGCGCAGCATGGAATAGCTGGAGCCGCCGCCGATATCGGTGGCGACGCCGATGCGAACGGGCTTCTCGCGACGAGCGAGCGCCTTCAGCGGGAAGAGGCCGGAGCCGAGGAAGAGGTTCGAGGTCGGGCAATGCACCGCAACCGCACCGGCCTCGCTCATGGCATCGGCTTCGCGGTCGGAAAGGTGGATCGCATGGCCGAACAGGCTCTTGGGGCCGAGCAGTCCGTAGCGGGCATAGATATCGGTGTAGTCGATCGCGTCCGGATAGAGCTCGCAGGTAAAGGCGATCTCGTCGTGATTCTCGGAAAGATGCGTCTGGATATGCAGGTCCGGAAATTCGCCGGCAAGCGCGGCCGTTGCCTCCATCTGCGCCGGTGTGGAGGTGATCGCGAAGCGCGGCGTGATGGCAACGTGATTGCGGCCCTTGCCGTGCCAGTCCGATATCACCTGACGGGTTTCGTCATAGCCCATCTCGGGCGTATCAAGGAGGCCCTGCGGGGCGTTGCGATCCATCATCACCTTGCCGCCGACCATGCGCATGTTGCGACGGATGGCTTCGGCAAAATAGGCGTCGGCGGAGGTTTTATGGACCGAACAATAGGCAACGGCCGTCGTCGTGCCGTGGCGGATCATCTCGTCATAGAAATGCTTGGCGATACGCTCCGCATGTGCGCTTTCGACGAAACGGCATTCCTCGGGGAATGTATAGGTGTTCAGCCATTCCAGAAGGTTGGCGGCGTAGGAGGCGATCACCTGCATCTGCGGGAAATGCAGGTGCATGTCGATGAAGCCGGGCAGGATGAGATGCGGACGGTGGTCGATCTCGGTTATGCCTTTCGGGGCGTGCGCCTTGATATCGGCATAGGCCCCGGTCGCGACGATCAAGCCGTTTTCGATCAGCAGGCCGCCATCGCTTTCATAAACGTAGCTGTCGGTATCATCGAGGCTTTGCGGCAGGCGCTTGAAGGAAAGCAGGCGGCCGCGCAGAAGGGTGGTCATTGGCTCTTTTCTCCGATGGAGCTTTCGAACCAGGCGACCAGCAGCTTGCGCTCCTCCGGTGTGACGTCGGTGACGTTGCCGGGCGGCATGGCATGGCTGCGGCCGGCCTGGATATAGATCTCCCGGGCATGCATAGCGATTTCCGCGTCATTTTCCAGCGTTACGCCTTTCGGCGCACGCACAATCCCCTCATAGACAGGCTCGGCCGCATGGCACATGGAACAGCGCGCGGAGACCATTTGCTTGACCGCCGGGAAATGGGCGTCCGAGGCGAACTGCTGGAAGGCGGGGGCGATCGCGTTGGCTTCCTTCTCGCCGGTCAGCACCTTCGGAACGGTCGAAAGCCACATGATGATGATGAAGAGGACGATTGTGACAATCCAGGTCCAGGTCGGGCGGCCCTTGCGAGCATGCGTTGTGTTGAACCAGTGGCGGATGGTGACGCCCGTCAGGAACACCAGCGCCGCTATCACCCAATTATAGGCCGTGCCGAAGGCCAGCGGATAGTGGTTCGATAGCATGAAGAAAATGACGGGCAGCGTCAGATAGTTGTTGTGCAGCGAGCGCTGCTTGGCGATGCGGCCGTATTTTGGATCCGGTGTGCGGCCGGCAATGAGGTCGGCGACGACGATCTTCTGGTTGGGAATGATGATCATGAAGACGTTGGCTGACATGATCGTCGCGGTGAAGGCGCCGAGATGCAGGAAGGCGGCGCGGCCGGTGAAGAGTTGCGTATAGCCCCAGGCCATGAAGACCAGGACGGCGTAGAGCACGATCATCAGCCCCCAGGTATTGTTGCCGAGCGGCGATTTACAGAGCAGATCGTAGACGATCCAGCCGCCGGCAAGCGAGGCAAGCGAGATCAGGATGGCGACGGGGACGCTGACGTCGAGCACATGCCGGTCGATGAGGAAGAGATTGGCGCCGCCGTAATAGACGATGCACAGCATCAGAAAGCCGGAAAGCCAGGTGAAATAGCTTTCATATTTGAACCAGGTCAGATGCTCCGGCATCTGCGCGGGGGCGACGAGATATTTCTGGATATGATAGAAGCCGCCGCCGTGGACCTGCCATTCCTCGCCATAGGCGCCGGGCGGAAGATGCGGGCGCTTCACCAGCCCGAGATCGAGCGCGATGAAGTAGAAGGACGAACCGATCCAGGCAATGGCGGTTATGACGTGGAACCAGCGGGCAGCAAAGGCGAGCCACTCCCACGCTATGGCGTATTCATACATTCAGTTCCCCTTTTCTTCCTCCGACTCGACACCTTGCAAAATGTTGAGAGCGTATGGAAGAGGGGTGTTTGATATGTCGGTAAAAAGCCGCGGCCTTGTCTAGCGCCCAGGATGCATTAGATCAGATTGTGGCAGTTTTTTAATAAAATGCCTTCGGCTGCTTGGAGCGGGCCGTGTCCGCGGCGGCCACCTATTTTTTTCGACGGAGAATTGCCCATGCGAGGTATTCTGGCGTTCGTATTTTTTCTTCTCTCTACAGCCTTCGCCCTGGCGCATGAGGCGCCCTCCGGCTGGACTTACGACCCTTATTGCTGCAATGGCGACAGCAAGACAGGTGATTGCGAGATGATCCCGGCGCGCACCGTTACCATCGTGCCTGGCGGCTATCGAGTGACGCTCAATCCCGGCGACCATCGCTACGTAACGCACGCGCACATCTTTAATCTGCCACAGCAGAAAACGATGCGCTCGCCGGACGGAGCCTATCATCTCTGTCTGTTCCCGGATGAAAACACGCCGCGCTGCTTTTATGCCCCCGACATGGCTTACTAAGCACTGGAAAGTGGCGCAGCTATCTCGTTATTTCCGCTGGTTTTGGAGTGATAGCTGCTGCGCGGATTTCCTGGAATTACTCCAGCGGCATGCCGAATTCGCCGAGGATCCAATCCCGGAAGGCGCGGATGCGCGGCGTATGGCGCCTGTTTTCGGGGTAGGCGATCCAGTAGTCGGTATTGTCGGATGAAAGAATATCGAAGGGCTGGATCAGTCGGCCAGAAGCCAGATCATCCGCATAGAATTCCGGAGTGAGGATAGCGACACCCTGGCCGGCCAATGCGGCGCTCGCCTCGAAGGACTGGGCGCCGAGCCTGCTGCGCGGCCGGCCCTGAAGGCCGGGGTCGGGAACGCCGGCCTCCCTAAACCATTGGGCCCACCATGGATCGCCTGCGTCGATGATGCGAAGCTTCAGGAGATCTGCCGGCTCGTGAATGCCGCCAACCGTCTCAGCGAGCGCTGGACTCAGCATCGGCGTAAAATAGACCTTCATCAGCAGATGCGCGCGCAGTCCCGGCCACTGGCCACGCCCGGCACGGATGGCGATGTCGGAGGCCTCCCGGGCGAAGTCGATGAGCGAGGCTGAAGTGTCCAGCCGGACGGCGATATTCGGATGCTTGAGCTGAAACGATCCGACATGACGAGCCAGCCATTGCGAGGCGAAGGTGGGTGTCGAATGAATGCGCAGCGTCGTTTCGGCGTCGCCGCTGATGGAGGCCATCGCCTCCTGCAGCATAGCAAAGGCTTCCGCGACTTTCGGTGCGAGTTGTTCCCCGGCCTCGGTCAACAGGATCTGCCGCGGGCGGCGCAGAAATAGAGGCTCGCCCGTCGTCTCTTCAAGCAACTTAATCTGATAGCTGACCGCCGTCTGCGTCATGCCAAGCTCTTCGCCGGCGCGGGTGAAACTGCCGAGCCGGGCTGCGGCTTCGAAGACGCGCAAGGCATTCAGCGGGAAGCGCTTTGAGAGCTTCATGGATAAGTTCTCTTTATGTATCCAGACGATAGTTCGATTGGAATTTCAGCATTTTTCGCGCCAAACTGCAATTCATATCGCTGATCTGACTGAGGTGTTGTCATGGATTGCTATGTCGTGGAACAAGCAGAAACCGCAAGGCCCGGTATTCTGGCTCGTCTTCTGGAATCGTTGGCGCAGGCCCTCGTCAAGCATGCAGAGCCCTCGCTGCATCTGGATCTCGACGACATGCCGGACCGCCTAAAGCGCGACCTTGGATTTCTCGATGGGCGCGAGCCGCATTATGACGATAGGTCGCTGCTGTAAGTCATGAGTGGAGACCGTTGATATGTGGAGAGTGCGCACCCCCCTTCTCCCCAGCGGGGAGAAGGCGCCGCCAGGCGGATGAGGGGTGGCCGCCAAGACCACCAAAATTCATGAATTCAAATAGATAACCCCCTCATCCGACCCTTCGGGCCCCCTTCTCCCCAAGGGGAGAGGAGCTTATGGTGCTCGTCCGCCTCCATATGCGATAGCCCTGCCCACAAGGGGGAGATGTCAGAGGGGGCTGCGTCAAATGTAGCTCCCTCCTTTGGCGGGAGGACAATTACATCCCCTTCAGCCCCTCGACCGCCATCAGCACGCGCTCCGGCGTTGCAGGGGCATCGAGGCGCGGGCAGATGCGGTAATCCGCGACGCTGGCGACCGCCATCGATAGGGCCTCCAGCACGGATATGCTGAGCATGAAGGGCGGCTCACCTACGGCCTTGGAGCGGCCGATGGTCGCCTCCGCATTTTCGGACCATTCCGCCAGCCGGACGTTGAAGATCTTCGGCCGGTCGGAGGCGAGGGGGATTTTGTAGGTGGACGGCGCGTGCGTACGCAGCCGGCCCTTGGCATCCCACCAGAGCTCCTCGGTCGTCAGCCAGCCCATGCCTTGTACGAAAGCGCCTTCGACCTGGCCGATGTCGATCGCCGGGTTGAGGGAGCGGCCGACATCATGAAGGATGTCGGTGCGGTCGATCAGATATTCGCCTGTCAGCGTATCGATCGACACTTCCGAGCAGGCGGCGCCATAGGAGAAATAGTAGAAGGGCGTGCCGCGGCCGGCCTTGCGATCCCAATGGATCTTCGGCGTCTTGTAGAAGCCGGCAGCGGAAAGCTGAACGCGGGCGAAATAGGCCTGCTTGACGAACTCCGCGAAGGGAATTTCCACCTCGCCGACGCGCACGCGGTTGGGAAGGAACTGCACGTCTTCCGCGCCCACATCCCATTTCTCGATAGCGAAGGCGACGAGCCTTTCCTTGATTTGGCGAGCGGCATCGAAGGCGGCCATGCCGTTCAGATCCGAGCCGGATGAGGCGGCCGTCGCCGATGTATTCGGCACCTTGCCTGTTGTTGTCGCTGTGATCTTCACCCGGTCGATATCGACCTGGAAGCTGTCGGCCAGAACCTGCGCCACCTTCGTATAGAGGCCCTGGCCCATTTCGGTGCCGCCATGGTTCAGATGGATGGAGCCATCCTGATAGATGTGCACCAGAGCGCCGGCCTGGTTGAAAGCGGTCATGGTGAAGGAGATGCCGAATTTCACCGGCGTCAGCGCGATGCCCTTGCGGATGAAGCGGCTGGAGCGGTTGAACGCGATGATGGCGCTGCGGCGCGCCTGATAGTCGGATGTCTGTTCGAGCTCGTCGACGACGCGGTTGATGATGTTATCGGTGACCTCCTGGTGATAGGGGGTCAGCGTTCGGCCGGAGCCCGGCTGGCCATAGAAATTGGCGCGGCGGATTTCGAGCGGGTCCTTGCCCAGCGCATAGGCGATCTCCTCGATCATGCGCTCGCCGCCGACCATGCCCTGCGGGCCGCCAAAGCCACGGAAGGCGGTGTTGGAGACGGTATGCGTCTTGAGCGGTTTTGAGACCAAATGCACATGCGGGTAGAAATAGCTGGAATCCGCATGGAACAACGCGCGATCGGTGACTGGGCCGGAAAGATCGGAGGAGAAGCCGCAGCGCGCGGCGTAGGTGGCGTCGACGGCGTTGATGCGGCCGTCGTCGTCAAAGCCGACCTCGTAATCCACGAGGAAGTCGTGTCGCTTGCCGGTCGCGCTCATGTCCTCGTCGCGGTCGGGGCGGAATTTGACGGCGCGGCCAAGCTTCTTGGCGGCGACGGCGGCGAGCGCTGCGAACTGGTTGCCCTGTGTTTCCTTGCCGCCGAAGCCGCCGCCCATGCGGCGTACATTGACGGTGACGGCATTGGACGGGATCCCCAAGACATGGCCGACGATGTGCTGGATTTCGCTCGGATGCTGCGTCGACGACCAGACGGCGACTTCGTCGTCCTCGCCGGGGATCGCCATGGCGATGTGGCTTTCGAGATAGAAGTGCTCTTGGCCGCCGATGCGCATCTGCGCCTTGATGCGGTGCTTGGCGTTGGCCATCTCGGTTTCGGGTTCGCCGCGCTTCAGCGTCATCGGTTCGTAGACAAGCGGTGCGCCATTGACGAGCGCGCCGTCGATATCGCTCCAATGCGGCAGATCACGATAATCGATCTTGGCGAGGCGGGCGGCACGCCGGGCGGCATCTCTGGTTTCGGCGATGACGGCGAAGATCGGCTGCCCGTGGAATTCGACCTTGGTCTCGGCAAGCAGCGGTTCGTCATGCATGCCGTTGGAGCTGGTGTCATTGACGCCGGGAATATCGGCGCCCGTGAAGACCCAGACGACGCCCGGATATGCTTTGACAGCCGAGAGATCGATGCCGGCGATCTCGGCATGAGCACGGTCGGAAAGGCCGAGCGCGCCATGCAGCAGGCCGGCCGGTTCGGGAAGGTCATCGATATAATCGGCGGCTCCGGTGACATGCTTGTGGGCGGAATCATGGCGCAACGAGCCATGCATCGAACCGTTGATGACCTTACGCTCTTCGAAGGTGGATTTGTCCATGGCTCAGGCCTCCGCGGTTTCCCTTCTCCCCAGCGGGGAGAAGGTGGCCGGCAGGCCGGATGAGGGGGATGCATCGCAAAGCGATGCATGTGCCGAAACCAGATGAAAGGATGCTTGCTCTTTGCCGCGTAACCCCCTCATCCGCCCTTCGGGCCCCTTCTCTCCGAGGGGAGAAGGGGGAAGGAAGCGGCTGCCGTCGTCCGGCGAAAGGTGCCATGCCGTGTCCAGGAAATATGGTCGAATAAATTCGCAATTCGTCATCATGCCAGCACCTCGAAACGCTTCAATTCCTGCGGCGCGCCTGATGTCTCAAGATAGAAGCGGATGAGAAGGTTCTTGGCGGTCAGCTGGCGGTATTCAGCCGAGGCGCGCCAATCGGTCAGCGGCGTGTAATCGCTGTCGAAGGCATCGCGTGCGGCGGTAACCGTCGCCTCCGTCCAGGGCTTGCCGATCAATTCTGCCTCGACCGTGCGGGCGCGTTTCGGTGTGCCGGCCATGCCGCCGAAGGCGATACGGATATCTTCGACATTGCCGTCAGCATCCAATGACAGATGGAAGGCGCCGCAGGCGGCCGAAATATCCTCGTCGCGGCGCTTGGAGATCTTGTAGACGGCGAAATGCGCATCTTCGGCAGGATAGGGTACGAAGATATTCTCGACGAACTCGCCGGGATTGCGATCCTGCTTGCCGTAGTCGATGAAGAAATCTTCCAAGGGCAAGCTGCGCGTGCCGGCAGTCGAGCGCAGCGTCACCGTTGCACCGAGCGCGATCAGCGGCGGCGGCGTGTCGCCGATCGGCGAGCCGTTGGCGATATTGCCGCCGATAGTGCCCATGTTGCGCACCTGCTCGCCGCCGATGCGGTCGATGAGGTTGGCGAATGCCGGGATCTTTTCGCCGATCACAACAAAGGCGCGACTGTAGGTGACGCCGGCACCGATGGTCAGCCCTGCGTCTTCGACGACGATCTTCTGCAGATCGGTCAGATGATTGATGAAGACGACCGGGTTCAGCCGGCGCATCTGCTTGGTGACCCATAGGCCGACATCGGTCGAGCCGGCAACGACAGTTGCCGTCGGCTCGTCGGCAAGCACCTGCGCCAGTGCCGAGACGGAGCCGGGCACGATGAGGCGATCCTCGCCCTCGGAAATCTCGATGGTATCGCCGCCCTGCATGGCCCATAGACGGGCGATGATATCGGCTCTGGTCTTTTCGAGAGGATCGAAGAGCGCGCTCGGCCGCTTCTGGCTGACCTGCTCGGCCGCCTTGACGATCGGCTCGTAGCCCGTGCATCGACAGAGATTGCCCTGCAGCGATTTTTCGATCTGAGCCCGGCTCGGCTTTTCCGTCGTTAGCCAGAGGCCATAGAGCGACATGACGAAACCCGGCGTGCAGAAACCGCATTGCGAGCCGTGGCAATCGACCAGCGCCTGCTGCACCGGATGAAGCGTGCCGTTCCGGGCGGCGAGATGCTCAACAGTAACGACATGGGTCGCATGAAGCGAGCCGACGAAGCGGATGCAGGCATTGACGGATTCATAGTGCAGCCCACCATCGATCAGGCGTCCCACAAGCACCGTGCAGGCGCCGCAGTCGCCTTCCGCACATCCTTCCTTCGTTCCTGTCAGCCGCCGCTTGAGGCGCAGGAAGTCGAGCAGCGTCTCGGTGGGGCGCAGGCTGGATAGCGTGATATCCTCGCCGTTGAGGATAAAGCGGATGCTGTCGCTCATGTCGTTCCCGTTTATCATTCGTTTGTCGGGGCCGGATGCGCAGACGAATCCGGCCCTAACCGTCTATGGTTATTCCGCGGTCCAGCCACCGTCAATCGAGACGTGCGTGCCGGTCACCTGACGTGCCTCGTCGCTTGCAAGGTAGAGCGAGAGGGCGCCGATCTCTTCGGCCTTGACGAACTCGTGCGTCGGCTGGGCCTTGAGGATGACTTCGTTCTTGACCTGCTCCTCGGTCATGCCGCGGGCCTTGGCGGTATCCGGGATCTGCTTTTCGACAAGCGGGGTCAGCACGTAGCCGGGGCAAATGGCGTTCACCGTCACGCCGAATTCGGCGAGCTCGAGCGCTGCCGTCTTGGTCAGACCTAATATACCATGTTTTGCCGCGACATAGGCGGATTTGAAGGGCGAGGCGACCAGGCCATGCGCCGAAGCGATGTTGATGATGCGCCCGTATTTCTTCGCCTTCATCAGCGGAATGGCGGCGCGAATGGTGTGGAAGGAACTGGAGAGATTGATCGCGATGATCTGATCCCATTTCTCGATCGGGAAATCCTCGATCTTCTCGACATGCTGGATGCCGGCATTGTTGACGAGGACATCGACGCTGCTAAAGGTGGCGTTGGCGGTCGCGATCAGATCGGCGATCTCGGCAGGTTTCGTCATGTCGGCCGGATGATAGATCACCTTGCCGCCGCCGGAAGCTTCGAGCTTGGTCTTGATCGCGTTGATTTCCTCGGGCTTTCCGAAGCCGTTGATGACGACGTTATCGCCCTTGGCGGCGAAGGCGGCCGCGATGGCGAGGCCGATACCGCTTGTGGAACCGGTGACGACAACTGTTCTTGCCATGATCTTCTCCTTGGACAGCGCAGCTTCCTGCTGCAGTGCAAAACCGTTTCAGCCTAGTCCCAAACCCGCGGAGATGGCAATCGTAATGCTGCCGGCCCTTTGGCCACGATGCCGTGAACAGGAAAGCGCATATTTCAGCGAAAAATTTCGTTTTGCTTTCTTTTCACATTCGTTTTGCTCGCGTATCTGTTGTTTCGGGATGCAATAGGCGGGAGGAACGCATGAGCGGTTATGTCTTGGCGATCGATCAGGGAACGACGTCGACGCGGGCTATCGTTTTCGACGGCAAGATGAAGGTTGCCGGTGTCGGACAGAAGGAATTCACTCAGCATTATCCGAAGCCCGGCTGGGTGGAGCACGATCCGGAAGAAATCTGGTCCTCCGTTCTCGTCACCGTCCGCAAGGCCATTGAGGCTGCCGGCATCACCGCCAAGGACATTGCCGCCCTCGGCATCACCAATCAGCGCGAGACGGTCGTCGTCTGGGATCGCGAGACGGGCAAGCCGATCCATAATGCCATCGTCTGGCAGGACCGCCGCACGGCGGGCTATTGCGAGAAACTGAAGCGGCAGGACCTCGAAAAGCTCTTCACACGCCGCACCGGCCTGCTGCTCGATCCCTATTTTTCCGGCACCAAGCTATCCTGGCTGCTCTCCAATGTGAAGGGCGCGCGTGCCCTTGCCGCCAAAGGCAAGCTGTGCTTCGGCACCATCGATACCTTTCTGATCTGGCGGCTGACTGGCGGCAAGAGCTTCGTTACCGATGCGACCAATGCCTCGCGGACGCTGATGTACAATATCGGCGGAAACGAATGGGATGAGGAGCTACTGGAAATCCTACGCGTTCCCGCTGCCATCCTGCCCGAGGTGAAGGATTGTGCCGACGATTTCGGCGTGACCGATGCCACGCATTTCGGCGCGGAAATCCCGATCCTCGGCGTTGCCGGCGATCAACAGGCGGCGACGATTGGCCAGGCCTGCTTCGAACGCGGCATGATGAAGTCCACCTATGGCACCGGCTGCTTCGCGCTTCTCAATACGGGCGCGGACATGGTGCGGTCGAAAAACCGCTTGCTAACCACCATCGCCTACCGGCTGAACGGCGAGACGACCTATGCGCTCGAAGGTTCGATCTTCATCGCAGGGGCTGCCGTGCAATGGCTGCGCGACGGGCTGAAGGCCATTCAGCGCGCCTCGGATTCCGGCGAACTGGCGGCCAAGGCCGATCCGCTGCAGGAGGTTTATCTGGTGCCGGCCTTTACCGGCCTCGGCGCACCGCATTGGGATCCGGATGCACGCGGCGCGATCTTCGGGCTGACACGCAATACCGGACCTGAGGAAATCGTCCGGGCGGCGCTGGAGGCCGTCTGCTATCAGTCTCGCGATCTGCTGGATGCCATGCACAGGGATTGGCGCAACGGCAACGGACAGGAGACGGTACTGCGCGTCGACGGCGGCATGGTCGCTTCCGACTGGACGATGCAGCGGCTTGCCGATCTGCTCGATGCACCGGTCGACCGCCCTACGATCCTCGAAACGACCGCACTGGGTGCCGCCTGGCTTGCTGGCAGCCGCGCCGGGGTCTGGCCGGATCGCGCAGGCTTCGCCAAGGCCTGGGCGCGCGACCGGCGGTTCGAGCCCAGCATGGATGACAAGACCCGAAACGCGAAGCTCAAAGGCTGGAAGAATGCGGTGTCGCGCACCTTGAGTACACGGCAGGGGTGATCGGCCTTCATCGGCTGCTCACCCCAGGTTATATCGTGTAAGATTTCTTTATTTTGCTTATATAAGGGCACGCAGCGATACTTGTCTTGTTCGTGGCTCAGGGAGGATTCCAGGCCACATTTCGCCGGACCGCACTCCTCGAGGGCGGACGCCTTCTTAAGAGACGATAAAGCGAATAATGGCTGCTCAATTTTCTGAACTGAAGAAACATTACTACCGGCAGATCAAATATCATTTGACTCGGCCGAAGCCGCCAATGCTGGCCGAGCGGTTCGATGGGCCTGTTCTGGTCGTCGGCTCGGCGCCGGTTTCGAACAAGCCGGTGGATTTCGATGAAAGCTTCAAGGTCATCACTATTAATGGTTCACAGACGGTGACGAAGGGCTGGGGGATCGAGGCGCCCGATGTGACGCTCGTCCAGTTTAATCAGATCGAAGGTACGAACACCAATGCCGTCGAGGTGCGCCGCGTTCTGAACGGCGAACGGACCAAGATGCTCTACGTCCTGCTCTGGCGGAAAGAGCTTCAGCGGCTGGAAGAGGGGTTGCGGAGCTTCAATTACAGCTACGACAAGCTGGAGATCGTCAATCGCTACAAGCGTATGGCGCTGCTGGACCGGGTCGGCGGGGTAAAGTGCAGCGAGCTCGGCGCGGACGACAAATGCTCCAACGGCATCAACGCCGTGCTCTTCGCGCTCTATAATGGCGCGACCGAGGTCATCATCACCGGCATCAATCCCGATTCCGGCGGGCATGTCTACAATACGGAGAACCTGGCGCGGCTGCATGTGCGCAAGGACCGCGAGGTTCTCGAGCGGCTTCTCGAGCGCGGCTATCCGGTGTTCACCACAGATCCCGGCGTCTCGCAATCCGTCGGTCTGCCGCTATGGACGGGCAGGGGGAGGGCCGGTCGGACGGTGGATGCCGATGCCAAGGCCAAGCGGCCGGCACCGATAACGGCTGCGGCCGTCATCAACCCTTGAGCTAAGGGCTCGCCAACGGTCAATCTGTAGCTGACGCTGGTCGTGATTCCGTGCCAAGATCGCGGCTTAGAATCACTCGATTGCGCAGAGGTCAGTCCAATGCTGATGCCGCCGCCACTACGGCCGGGCGACAAAGTGCGCTTTGTGTCGCCCGCAAGTTCGCCCGACAGGGATATGGTTCTGAGGCATGCTGAAATCCTGAAAGGCTGGGGGCTTACGGTCGATTTCGGTGAACATGCCTTTCATAAACGAGACTATCTTGCCGGCACGGACGAGGAGCGGCTGTCGGATATCAATGGCGCTTTCCGTGACCCAGAGGTTCGGGCGGTTTTCACGACACGCGGCGGCAAGGGGTCGTATCGGATTGCCGATAAACTGGATTTCGCCGCTGTGCGGCGCGACCCGAAATTCGTCATCGGCTTCAGCGATATCACCGTATTGCATCTCAGCCTCTTGAAGAGTGGCCATCAGATCGGCATTCATGGAGCCTTCTTTTGCGGACCGAATGACGATGGTGTCAGCCCCTACACGCGTGAGGCATTATGCCGGACGATGATGACAACCGAAGATATCGTCATCGAAGCTCGTCCGCATGAACCGACGTTCGGTCTGACGACAGGCGGGACGGCCAGAGGGCGACTGATCGGCGGCAATCTGGATACGGTTGCGACTTCGGCCGGTTGGGCGCTGCCGGATTTGAATGGCGCGGTTCTTTTGCTAGAAGCCGTTCATATGTATCGCGGTCAGGTGGACCGCCAGATGACCATGCTGCGCAAGGCGGGGCATCTAAATGGTTTGGCAGGGGTCGCTATCGGCCAGTTTACTAACTTTGAATTCGACCGCCCTTATTCGGTGATCGATATCCTGCGCGAACATCTGGCCGAACTAAAGGTGCCGATCCTCGGCGGCTTGCCGCTCGGGCACGGCGATAGCCCGGCAAGCGTTTTTATCGGCGCTGTGGCGGAGCTTGATGCGAAGGCCGGTATCCTGGCGATCCGGCATGGGAACATCTGAGGTCATCTTCGATATTTTTTGACGTAGCCTGTCGGAGCAGGTGATATTCCTTCGTCTTTAAAGGGAGAAGGGAATCTCAATGCTTTACGCGATCCTATGCTACAACGACGAAGATACCGTGTTTGCCTGGTCCAAGGAACAGGAAGACGCGACGATGGCGCGGTTGATTGCCGTGCAGGAACCGCTCAGGGAGGCCGGCAAGCTTGGCCCGGTGGCACGCTTGATGCCGACGACGGCGGCTACGACCCTGCGCAAGGGCAAGAACGAACCGATCGTGATCGACGGCCCCTTTGCGGAAACGAAGGAGCAGTTGCTCGGTTTCTACGTCGTCGACTTCGAAACCCTTGACGAAGCCATTGGCTTTTCGAAGGAGCTTGCCGCGGCCAATCCCGGCGTCGGCTCCTATGAAATCCGTCCGCTTTACGTCTTCCGGCCGGGAGCTGTTGCAACATGACCGACATTGCCTGGATCGACATCGCGCTTACCAACGCCCGGCCACAGGTAATGGGCGCGCTTTTGCGCTACTTCCGCAATCTCGACACCGCCGAGGAGGCCTTTCAGGAGGCCTGCCTCAGGGCCTTGAAGACCTGGCCTGATAAGGGGCCGCCGCGCGATCCCATTGCCTGGCTGATCTTCGTCGGCCGCAATAGCGGCATCGATACGGTGCGCAAACAGGCCAGATTGCAAAGCCTGCCGGATGAAGAGGCGATCTCCGATACGAGTGATGTGGAGAGCGATCTGGCCGAACGGCTCGATGGCTCCGGATATCGCGATGATATCCTCCGGTTGCTGTTCATCTGCTGCCATCCGGATTTGCCGGCGACGCAACAGATCGCGCTGGCGCTGCGTATCGTTTCCGGCCTTTCGGTGCAGCAGATCGCCCGGGCCTTCCTCGTCAGCGAGAGCGCAATGGAGCAGCGCATAACCCGCGCGAAGGCGCGGGTCGCCGCCGCTGGAGTTGCTTTCGAGACGCCAGGTGCGGTCGAGCGCAGCGAACGTTTGGCACTCGTCAGTGCCATGATCTATCTCATCTATAACGAGGGCTATTCGGCCGGTGGAACGCATCGCGAGGCTGCCGCCTTCGCCGATGAGGCGATCCGGCTTGGCCGGCTTCTGTTGCGGATCTTTCCCTCGGAGCCGGAGACCATGGCGCTGCTGGCGCTGATGCTCCTGCAGCAATCGCGCAAGGATGCCCGGTTCGATGCCAATGGGCAGATCATCCTTCTGGAAGATCAGGATCGTTCGCTTTGGGATCGGACGCTGATCGACGAGGCGCTGGCGCTGCTCGACAAAGCGATCCGCCACCGCAAGCCCGGCCCCTATCAGGTGCAGGCGGCGATCGCAGCGCTGCATTCGCGGGCGAAGCGTGCCGAGGATACGGATTGGGAGCAGATCGACCTTCTCTACCAGATGCTGGAGCGGTTGACGCCGTCACCCGTCGTCACGCTCAATCGTTCGGTCGCGCTCTCCAAACTGAAGGGGCCGGAGGCGGCTCTGGCGCTGATCGCGACGCTGGAAGCACAGCTCGACAGCTATTTCTACTTTCATGGCGTCAGGGGTGGCCTGCTTGTGCAGCTCGGCCGCGCGCAAGAGGCGCGTGTCGCTTTTGACAGGGCGATTGCGCTCGCCCGTTCGCCTGCCGAGGCCGCCCATATCCGATATCAGCTCGACCGGCTGAGCGCGGATGCTCTTGCAGCTACAAAATAATCGAAAAATTTGCGTCTGTGCTGTCGGGAAACGGCAGGCTCGAACGTCATTCGTGTATGGGCCGAGCAGGCCGCGTCAAACAATAAAGAGGAGCAAGATATGACTGAACAGAGCCAACGCCACGAGCTTTCCCTGACCCGCGTCATCGACGCACCACGAGACAAGATCTTCCGTTGCTGGACCGAAGTGGAGCTTCTGAAGCAATGGTTCGCGCCACTGCCGTGGACGGTATCGGCAGCCAGTATCGACGCTCGATCCGGCGGCTCAAGCTCGATCACCATGCGCAGCCCCGAAGGCGAGGATTATCCGGGTAACGGCGTCTATCTGGAAGTCGTTCCCAATGAGCGGATCGTCTTCACCGACGCTTTCACCAGCGCCTGGGTGCCGTCGGCAAAGCCCTTCATGGTGGTGACGATCCAGCTCGACGATCTCGGTGGCGGCAAGACCCGTTATACCGCGACCGTCCTGCATTGGTCCGCGGAGGATCGCGAGGCGCATGAGAAGATGGGCTTCCATCAGGGATGGAGCCAGTGCGCCGATCAGCTCGCGGCACTGGCGGCCAAGATCTGAATTTCCGATTCAATTCCGGAGGATATGGCAATGTCTTATGTAGCTGATTCATCTTTGCCTTCGGTTACGCGCGCGCAGCGCGTGGCCGGTATGATCCTGAGCGGACTGGTCGTTGCCTTCCTGCTGTTCGATGGCGTGATCAAGCTCGTTCCGCTTCCGGTCGTCACCGAGACGATGGCGGGGCTCGGCTACTCTGCCGATCCGGCGCTGGCCCAGCTGCTTGGTATCATCACGCTCGGCTGCGCCATTCTCTATGCAATCCCGAGAACGTCGGTCCTTGGCGCCATCCTGCTGACGGGCCTGCTCGGTGGCGCAATCGCGACGCATTTGAGGGTCGGCAGCCCGATCTTTTCGCATCTGCTGTTCGGCGTCTATCTCGGCGTAATGGCCTGGGGCGGACTTTATCTTCGTTATGAAGCGGTTCGCAAAATGATTCCGTTCTTTGATCGAAGCTTTTGATTTCGGATTCGATTTGCTAAGGCTCGTCTCTCAATAAGTATGGAGCGCGCCATGCCACAGGTGATCATCGCGCCGGTCAAACAATCCGATGCGGACGAGCTGATCGCCGCCAATATCGCCAGCCGCGCCCATCATGTGCCCTGGGCCTATCCCTTCCTCGATCGCGATGGTTTCGACGCCTGGTTCGGCCAGACGGTGACGGGGCCGAACCTGGGTCTGGTGGCGCGCGATCCCGGCTCCGGCGCCATCGTTGGCGTCGTCAATATCAGCCAGATGGTTTGGGGAGGTTTTCGCAGCGCCTTTCTCGGCTATCACGGCATGGTAGGTTTCGCCGGCCAGGGGTTCATGACGGAGGCGGTTCGGCTGGCCGTGGCGCACGCATTCGATGCGGTGGGCCTGCATCGCGTGGAGGCCAATATCCAGCCGGGCAACCATCCGTCCATTGCGCTGGTCAAGCGGCTGGGCTTCCGGAAAGAGGGGTTCTCGCCGAAATATCTGAAGATCGGCGGCGTCTGGTGCGACCACGAGCGCTGGGCATTGTTGGCAGACGATCCGCGCTCCTGAGCTCTTTCGGAATTCGAAAGTCGCGCTATCTGGCAGAAAGCCCAAAAAGACATTGACTGCGCGAAGGGAAGGGGCGAAAGCGACCTTGAGCCTCTCGCCAAACCGCTGCTGAGAGAGCGAGAGTGCCGGAAGCCGTAAATGATCGTTTCGACCGAAGAAGAACTGACCAAGCTGAAAGATATCGGCCGCATCTGTGCCAATGCGTTGCAGGCCATGGCCGCGGCACTGGAGCCGGGCATCACCACGCTGGAGCTGGACGCGATCGGCCGAAAGGTGCTGGAGGATGCCGGTGCGCAATCGGCACCGGAATTGGTCTACAAGTTTCCCGGCGCGACCTGCATCAGCGTCAACGAGGAAGTGGCCCACGGCATCCCAGGAACGCGCGTGATCCAGGCGGGAGATCTGGTCAATCTCGATGTTTCCGCCGAGAAGGACGGCTTCTTTTCCGATACCGGCGCATCTTTTGCCGTGCCGCCGGTCAAGCCGAAGATCGAGCGCCTCTGCCGCGACGGCAAGAGGGCGCTATGGGTCGGCCTCAATCAGGTGAAGAGCGGTGCGCCGCTTGCGAAGATCGGGCAGGCCGTCGGCGCTTTCGCGCAGAAGAACCGCTATACGTTGATTGCCAATCTCGCCAGCCATGGCATCGGCCGCTCCCTGCATGAAGAGCCCGCCGAGGTTTCCACCTGGGCGGACCCTTCCGAGACGCGGATCATGGAGGATGGCCTGGTCTTCACCGTCGAGCCGTTTCTCTCGCTCGGCGCGAGCTGGGCGGAGGGAGGCGACGATGCGTGGACGCTCTATGCCGAACCGCAGGCGCCAACGGTCCAGTACGAACACACCATCATCGCCACCCGCAACGGGCCGATCATCCTGACATTGCCGGATAAGTGACGTCCTAAAGCGCATCGCGAATCCTTCAGATTCACTTCCCGCGCTTCAGGTCTTTGATTTTGCGCATGCCGTTGTCGCAAAACCGCTGCGCACTTTTGCGCGACATGCGTCGCTCAATCGTCAGCCTTCGGCTCGTCCTGGCCCTTCGTTTCGCCGCGGATGATATCGGCGGCGGCGCGCTCGAGGATTGCCGCGATGCGCGCGCCTTCAGCCTTGCTCCACGGGAATTTCGAACGAAGCGCGGAGCGCAGCAGATGGCGGGCGCGATGGACGTCACCGGCGCCGTGGCGATCGAACGGATTGTCGCGGCCGTCCTCGTCGTCACCGCCGAAAACCTCGCGGACGCGGGCCATCTTCTCGCCGATGGAGGTGAGCTTGGCGAGCGTTGCCTCGACCAGATCGCGATTGTCGTCGACGCGCTTCTGGCCGATTTCGGTGATGCGGTAGAGCTTCTTCGTGCCGCTCACCTCGACTTCAGCCTGCCCCGTCTCTTCGAGATAGGTGAGGGCGGGGTATATGACGCCCGGGCTCGGCACGTAGAAGCCGCCGGAGCGGTCCTCGAAGGTCTTGATCAGTTCATAGCCATGGCGCGGCTGTTCGGAAAGCAAAGCGAGGATGATGAGCTGCAGGTCGGCCGCATCGAACTTGCGGCCGGTGCGAAACCCGCCGCCGAACATGCCGCCCTTGAAGCCTCTCATGAAGTCTCTCCTGTGCTCGCCGCGCGATTCACGGCCTCGGCCATGTCGTAGGATATATGCCTCGACCATGTCAAAGCCATCTCCGAACATGCGATCTCTGAAGCCTCTCATATCGTTTCTCCTTGAAGGGTGAGAGTTTATATCGTTAGTCATGTCGTAAGATATATATCGTAAGATAGTTTTCTGCAAGGGGAGCTCAGTCAGAATAGAGGGTCCGAAAGGGAATGCGTTCCATATGGGGAAGGAATTCATCCAATAGGTGAAATTTCGCAGCTGAACAACTGCATCACGATCGTGGGATAAGCGATTACATCTACGTAAGAATAGGCCTCCGGCGGTTGCCGCTCCCGGCGAACTGTCCTAGGCTCGCCTCAAATTGACGTCATGTGTGGTTTTTAACCGCCCTCATAGGAAAGCTGCGCCTCCCGTGTTTCACTCGTTCTTCCCACAGCCGAAGCTGTTTTTCTCGTCCCTGCTGGTTTGGACCGTCGTTTGCCTTGCTATCTGGTATTTGTTTGGAGCGAATCTCGCGGCAAGCGTCGGCATCGTAACGCCGCCAGAGGGCAGTGAGCCGTATGACCTGACGTTTTTCTTGGTCGCCAGCAATGTGTGGTTCTACAGCTACTTCCTGCTTTGCGTGATCCTGTTCTGCGGAGCGTGGCACATTTTAGCCAGGAATCATCCCTGGAAGAACTGGTCGATCTGGGGCTCGGCGCTGATCGTTCTGGTAACTTATTTTCTGGTTCAGGCCGCAGTCGTTTTGAACAACTGGCGCCTGCCGTTCGGCAACACCTTGCAGAACGCACTCGCCAAGCAGGGCGCGACGACCGCATGGGATTTCTATAATCTGTTCATCCTGTTTGCGCAGTTGGCGTTTCTGAGGATGTTTCTTCTGGTGATGACGGATTTCTTCACCAGCCACTATATTTTCCGCTGGCGTACGGCGATGAACAATTTCTACATGTCGAAATGGGAAAAGCTCCGGCATATCGAGGGCGCTGCCCAGCGTGTTCAAGAAGACACGATGCGATTTTCGACAATTCTCGAGGGCTTGGGCAGCAGCCTGATCAATTCAGTGATGACGCTGATTGTCTTCCTGCCGATCCTTTTCGCGCTTTCGAGCTATGTCACGGATTTGCCAGTCATCGGCCAGATTCCGCATACGCTTTTTTGGCTGTCGCTGTTTTGGTCTGTCTTCGGCACGCTTTTGCTCGCAATTGTCGGTGTCAAACTGCCAGGGCTCAATTTCCGCAATCAGCGCGTCGAGGCCGCCTATCGCAAAGAGCTTGTCTACGGTGAGGATCATGCGGATCGCGCTCAACCCGCAACCGTCACGGAACTTTTTGCCAATGTGCGGCGCAACTATTTCCGATTGTACTTTCACTATCTGTATTTCAACATCGCCCGCTATTTCTATGTTCAGGCCGATGGCATCTTCCTGACCATCATGCTCGTGCCCACGATCGTGGCGGGAAAGATCACCTACGGCATCTATCAGCAGATACTGACGGCCTTCGGGCAGGTCAGCGATTCCTTCCAGTATCTCGTCAGTTCCTGGACCACGATCATCGAGCTGCTGTCGATCCACAAGCGTCTGAAAGCCTTCGAAGCTGCGATCGACGACGAGCCCCTGCCGAAGATCGATCAGACCTATCTGGAGCGTGAAGCGGGCGTCATCCACGCCGACGGCTGATGAAAAGGCTCCGTAGACTTTTCGTTGGTTAGAACATCCGGGCCATCCTCGCCCTTCGACAAGCTCAGGTGAGGATGGAGCGCGTTGTTGCGCGAAGCCAGTTCAATATCCAGCCTTGTGCAGGGGCGCCCTCATGGTGGGAAGGCCTGGAAGGCCGTCTCGAACCACGAGGGCTTAGCCCGACGGCTCCTCATCCTTGCTGGGACTTGCCTCTGGCGGCGATCAGCGGGATGGCTTCGGAATAGCTGACGCAGGCGACGTCCTGCTTGTGGCAGACGTCGCTGACGAAGCGGTCGAGCGCGCGCCAATAGGCGCCGTCGTTCATCTCGACGAAATGGAAGCCGAGCTGCAGCGGGATGCGCTCGCCCTCATATTGCTTGTTGAAGGCGGCTTCGAAGGCGTCGAAGGTGCGGTCCTCATAGGTCTTGGCGTTCGCTTTGTCCTCGGCGCCCTTCGAGTGGCGCACATAGAGATTGTAGTCCATGCCGATGACCGGACGGTGTTCCGGACCCTCTGGGATCAAGGGCAGGCCGAAGCGGTAGATGCCGTCGACCACCTGCGGCAGGGCAGGCCCTTTGGTGACGAGGCTTGCATCATACTGGAAGCCCGCCTCCTTCTCCGCCGGCACAAGGCCGTCGCTGGTGGAAAGGTAGGGCGCGCGGAATCCCCTAACGTCGTTCGTGGCGAAATCTTCCCAGCCCTGTGGTTCCTTGTCGGCAAGGCCGACATTCTTCCAGGCGTCGCGAAGAGCGATGCGCGCATCCATGAATTCTTGGCTCCAGTCGGCAGCACTCCAGCCTTTGCCGTCGAAATGGCCGCAGGCATGGCTGGAGATATCGTGGCCCTCCAGATGGGCGCCCCAGATGTTGGCGATGCGGGTGCGCACATCGTCCTCGCTCTTGGCGAAGCCGACATTCGATTTGCCTGGACGCTGTTTCGGCCCCTGATAGGCCTTGGCCTGCGCCTTGTTCATCAGGAAAGTGCAGGAAAGAAAGTAGGTGAAGTGCGCGCCGTTGCGCGAAGCGATTTCCCGGCTTCTGGTCCACAGCGCATTGTCGTGAGCGCCGTCGAAGGAAATCATGACGAGTTGCCTGGGCTTGCCGTCCGCATGGGCTGCGGCAGGAAGAACAAGAGAAAACGCAACGGAGAAACAGGTAACTAAGCGAAACATGGGCACCGAATATTGATTTGATGAGCACGGTTTTGCGAAGGTCGATCTACGATATCGATGGCGTGCTCCGGATGGCCTCCTTCCTTTCGCGCAAATGCGGCGAAGCTGCGGTGATGCTGGCATTTTTTTGCCACAGCCGATAAGGATGTCATTACAAGATCGTAGGGGGCTTCATTCATGGCATTGCTTATTCTTGGCATTGTTCTTTTTCTCGGCATCCATCTGATCCGCGTCGTTGCTCCAGGCTTGCGGAGCTCGATGATCGCAAGCATTGGCGAATCCGGCTGGAAGATCGCCTATTCGATCGCAAGCATCGTGACCCTGATCATCCTCATTTACGGCTTCGGCCAGGCGCGGGACATGACGCCGATCTGGTCGCCGCCTTTCTGGATGAGCCATATCACCATCCTGCTGATGCTATTCGCGATGATCTGTCTTGCCGCTTCGCTGCTGCCGGCGGGGCACATCGCCGTCAGGACGAAGCATCCGATGGTGCTGTCCGTGAAGATCTGGGCCTTGGCGCACCTGCTCTCCAATGGCGATGGTGCCGCGATGCTGCTCTTTGCCGCTTTCCTCGCCTGGGGCGTGATCCTTCGCATTTCGCTGAAGCGGCGCGAGCGCGCCGGCGAAACCACCCTGCGTCCGTTCGTCTCGGCGAAATACGATCTCTATGCCGTTGTCATCGGCGTCATTGCCTGGGCTTTGATCATTTGGAAGCTTCACGCGTGGATTATCGGGGTTTCGCCGCTCGTTATGTGACGATTTCTGCCGTTCCCCCTTACATCAGCCGCAAAATGGAGTAGAAGGCCCCACTAAACCTAAGCTTTGAACTATTTGGCCTGGGCCGGAGACGAGAATGGCATTCAATGACGATAGCTTCATCCGCGAGGTGAACGAGGAACTGCGTTCGGACCAGCTACGGTTCGTATGGCGCCGTTTTGGCAGGCTGATCATCGGCGGCGCCGTGCTCACCGTTCTCGGCACCGCGGCCTATAGCGGCTATCGCTATTGGGCGGGCAATCAGGCCGGCAGCGGCGGTGACCAGTTCATCGCAGCTCTGACGCTGGCCGACCAGAACAAGACTGACGAAGCGCTCGCCGCGCTGACGGCAATCGAAAAGAACGGCCCCGGCTCCTATCCGGTGCTGGCGCGGTTGCGCGCCGCGACGCTGCAGGCGCAGAAGGGCGACAAGGCAGCCGCCATCGCCGCTTTCTCCGCGATCGGCAAGCAAACGGATATCCCGGTCGTCGTCCGCGATGCGGCGCGTCTGCGTGCCGCCTATCTTCTTGTCGACACCGGCACTTACGATCAGGTTGCCGCCGAGGTGCAGGAACTGGCGGTGCCAGCCGACGCCTTCCGCCATTCGGCGCGCGACGTTCTTGGCCTTGCCGCCTATAAGGCCGGCGATTTCGCCAAGGCCCGGCAGTGGTTCCAGGCGATCGTCGACGATCCGCAGAGCCCGCGCAACGTCGCTAACCGCGCCCAGATGCTGCTCGATCTCATCACGGCATCCGGCAAGGCTCCGGTCGCAAAAGGCTGAAGGATCGTTAAATGAGCTTCACGGTCGCGATCGTCGGTCGCCCGAATGTCGGCAAGTCCACACTGTTTAACCGTCTGGTTGGCAAGAAGCTGGCGCTTGTCGACGATACGCCGGGCGTCACGCGTGACCGCCGCCCCGGTGACGCCAAACTGATCGATCTGCGCTTCCGTATCGTCGATACCGCCGGTCTTGAAGAGGCACAGGATGAATCACTTCAGGGTCGCATGCGCGCACAGACCGAGGCTGCGATCGACGAGGCGGATCTGACGCTCTTCGTCGTCGACGCCAAGATGGGCCTGACCCATATCGACAAGACGCTCGCCGAAATGCTGCGCAAGCGCGGCCGGCCTGTCGTGCTCGTTGCCAACAAATCCGAGGCGCGAGGCTCCGATAGCGGCTTCTATGACGCCTATACGCTCGGCCTTGGCGAGCCTTGTCCTATCTCGGCCGAGCACGGCCAAGGCATGATGGATCTGCGTGACGCGATCGTCGAGGCGATCGGGCCTGAGCGCGCCTTCCCGGAAGAGGAAGACGAAGCGGAGACGAATGTCAGCATTCCGCGTCCTGCCGTCGGCGAAGATGGCGAAGAGATCGACGAAGAGCCCGTCTATGACGAGACGCGGCCGCTGCGCGTTGCGATCGTCGGCCGTCCGAATGCCGGCAAGTCGACGCTCATCAACCGCTTCCTTGGCGAAGACAGGCTGCTGACCGGTCCCGAAGCCGGCATCACCCGCGATTCCATCTCCGTCGACTGGAGCTGGCGCGGTCGCACCATAAAGATGTTCGATACGGCCGGTATGCGCCGCAAGGCGAAGGTGACCGAGAAGCTGGAGAAGCTCTCGGTTGCCGATGCGTTGCGCGCCATTCGTTTTGCCGAAACCGTCGTCATCGTCTTCGATGCGACCATTCCCTTCGAGAAGCAGGACCTCCAGATCGTCGATCTCGTGATCCGCGAGGGACGTGCCGCCGTGCTCGCCTTCAACAAGTGGGACATGATCGAGGATCGCCAGGCCGTCCTTGCCGAGCTGCGCGAAAAGACCGACCGGCTGTTGCCGCAGGCACGCGGCATTCGCGCCATACCGATTGCCGGCCAGACGGGCGAAGGGTTGGACCGCCTGATGCAGGCGATCGTCGATACAGATAAGGTCTGGAACAAGCGCGTCTCGACTGCGCGTCTCAACCGCTGGCTCGAGACACAGCAGGTGCAGCATCCGCCACCGGCGGTCTCGGGCCGCCGCATCAAGCTGAAGTACATGACGCAAGTGAAGGCGCGGCCTCCGGCCTTCATGATTTCCTGCACCCGCTCGGATGCCCTGCCGGAATCCTATGTCCGTTATCTGATCAACGGTCTGCGAGAGGATTTCGCCATGCCCGGCGTGCCGATCCGCATTCATTTCCGTTCGTCGGAAAACCCCTACGAAAACAAGAAGAAGCGGTAATTTTCTCAAGCGGCGCCGGATGGATGGCCTTCGCTCAGGCTGCGTTCTTGCTGAGCGCCTCGCGCAGCATCGTGATTTCCGCCTTCAGACGTGTCAGTTCGTCAGGCGTTTGCTCCGTAGCATCCAGAATGCACGGGGGAACTGTTGCCGCCTTCTTTTTCAGCGCTTTGCCTTCGTCGGTAAGGTGGATCAGCACTTGTCGCTCATCTTCCTTGCTGCGGATGCGCTGAATGAAGCCGGCGGCTTCCAGGCGCTTCAAAAGCGGCGTCAGCGTGCTCGATTCCAGGAACAGCTTTTCGCCGATGCCACCGACGGTCTGGCCATCCTCTTCCCATAATGTCACCATGACGAGATATTGCGGATAGGTGAGATTGAGCGCATCAAGCATCGGCTTGTATAGCCGATTCATGGCGTGGTTGGCCGAATAGAGGGCGAAGCAGATGAAGTTATCCAGCTTTAACAGGTCGTCGGTCATCTCAAGTCCTCCCTGAGAAGTCTTATGTAGATCGTGCGATAAATAATTGTACACCTAAAAAGGCGCTGGAGCTACGGATTTCTTCGGGATTTGAAAAGCCGGCTTCGGATGGCGGCGCACTTCCAGCCCGGCAGCCACATCCACCCCTATGGCAGGTGCAACGAGATCCGCTGGCCAGACGCTCGGGCTTGCGATCACGGGTGGGCGCTCTCGGTTATCTGGCGCAGGATGACAAAGGATTCAATATCGAACCCAAATGAAGTGGGGGCTCAATGCTTATGAGCCCGACCCCGGTGGTTGGCGATCCGGACGTTGCCGATGAACTGTGTGGTGGCGGCTTCCCAGGAATAGCTGAGCGCCAGGGAACGGGCCGCCTCGCGCGAGCAGGAGAGGGCGGCAAGGCAGGCCGTTGCCAGATCGGCATCCACGACGCCGGCTGCCCTGTCGCCGGCGAGAATATCCGCAGGCCCGGTGACGGGATAGGCTGCAACCGGGACGCCGCTTGCCAGCGCTTCCAGAATGGCATTGCCGAACGTGTCGGTCTTCGACGGAAAGACAAAGACGTCGGCTTGGGAATAGGCATGCGCCAGTTCCTCGCCGAATTTGGCTCCCAGAAAATGCACATCGGGATAGAGCTTCTGCAGGTCCGCCCGCGCGGGACCGTCGCCGACCACTACTTTCGATCCGGGCAGGTCGAGATCGAGAAAGGCCGGCAGGTTTTTTTCAAGCGCCACGCGGCCGACGGTCATGAAGATCGGGCGGGGCAGACCGAAGGGATTGTCTTCCTGGGGCTGCGGTCGAAACAGCGAGGAGTCGATGCCACGGCTCCATGGCAGCAGATTATGAATGCCGCGCTGCCTGAGCTCGTTTGCAAGACTTGGTGTCGCCACCATGCAGCCGTAGCCGGCGTTGTGAAACCATTTGACGAAAGCATAGAGCCAGCTTTGCGGTATCGGCAGGCGGGCGGCCACATACTCGGGAAAGCGGGTATGATAGCTCGTGGAAAAGGGCATGCCGTTTCGCAGACACCAGCGCCGCGCTGTCAGCCCAAGCGGGCCTTCCGTGGCAATGTGCACATAGGTCGGCCGCATCGCCTCTATTCTCGAAGCGACCTTGCGATAGCTGGCGATCGAAAGCCGGATTTCTGGATAGGTGGGGCAAGGGATATTGCGAAAGCCGTCCGGCGTAATCATGGAGACTTCGATCCCCATGCGGGTCAGTTCGCGATTGGTGTTCTCGATCGAACGGACGACGCCGTTGACCTGCGGATGCCAGGCATCGCTGACAATAAGCAGGCGTTCGGGTACTGCGACAGGTGTCGCCGCCTGGGTCCAGGTGGTTTGATCGATGTCCGACAAGCGTTGCAACATGCCCAAAACAGTCCATCCGCACCGCATCCTCGTGATGACGGTGCCAGCGATTGCGGTGTTTCAAACATGATTCCCGCGCCCACTCTATTGTGAGGCGTGTCCATGATGGAAATATTACAGTGTCTATTTGGCGACTTTCAGCTTCTGCGGAGAAACGAGCGCGCCGTATTCCCGAATGACCTTCGCCGCGATTTCGGCGGCGAAGCCGGCGGCGGCAACCGCATCCTGATGCTGCAGATAATGCGCCAGAAATGCGCCGTTGAAACTGTCGCCGGCGCTGGTGGTATCGATGACCTTGGCGACCTTGACCGCGGGAACGAGTGTCTCGTCGATGCCATCGCCGATGGTCGCACCTTCAGCGCCATTCTTGACGACGACCATGTTGGCGCCGTACTGCCGGTAACGGCGAATGGTGGTGGCAATGGAATCGTCGCCGAAATGCACAGCCTCGTCGTCAAAGCTCGGCATGACGAGTGTTGCCGCGCGTGCGCCTTCCGCGATCATGGTGTGCATGGCATCCAGGCTCGACCATAGGCGCGGACGCAGGTTCGGATCGAAGGCGACGAGCTTGCCGGCCGCCTTGGCGCGGCGCAGTTCCGCCAGCAGGGTGAAAGCGTCTTCGCGCGACAGGATCGCCAGCGTGATACCGGAGAAATAGAGGACGTCGGATGCCTCGATTGCAGTGCGCAAGGCGTCGCCGTCGGCGGCGAGCTGGCGGGCGGCGGAGCTGTCGCGCCAATAGCTGAAAGAGCGTTCCCCGTCCTTCAGATTGATCATGTAGAGGCCGGGCGTCTTGCCGCGAAGGCGGCGGATACTTGCTGTGCCGATGCCGGCGCCGGCCATGAAGGCGATCATTTCGTCGGACATGGCGTCGTCGCCGAGTGCGGTGAAATAGTCGATCGACCAGTCTGCCGGCAGGCAGGCGCGGGCATACCAGGCGGTGTTGAACGTGTCGCCGGCAAAGCCCTTGCGCAGGTGTCCGTCATCGGCTTGCGACAGTTCCACCATGCATTCGCCAATCGATAGAAAACGCCCGCCCAAGACTGCCTCCCGCATTTTTGCCTTGGTGCTGCATACGCGCAAGCGGCGGCGGGGGCAAGGTGGACGGCGGCTGCCGCCGCCCACTTTTGCTGGATCTGCTTTACGGCCGGTCCATGTGATAGCAGGCCGCCGTCTGGCCTGGGCGCACGTGCTCGGTCGGTGGCATCTTCGTGCGGCAGATATCCGTCGCCTTCCAGCAGCGGGGCGAGAAGACGCAGCCCGGCGGCGGATTGAGCGGCGAGGGCGGGTCGCCCTGCAGGCGGATGCGCTCGCGGCCGCGCGCCAGCTTTGGATCCGGAATAGGTGCGGCGGAGAACAGCGCCTGCGTATACGGGTGGGCCGGATGATCGAAGACCGTCGCGGCTTCGCCCGCTTCCACCACCTTGCCGAGATAGAGCACCAGCACGTCGTCCGAGATCAGGCGCACGACCGAGAGGTCATGGCTGATGAAGATCAGGGTGAGGCCGAACTCCTTGCGCAGGCGGCGCAGAAGCGTGATGACCTGTCCCTGGATCGAGACATCGAGGGCTGAAACCGGTTCGTCGCAGATGATGAGCTTCGGCCGGGTGATGACGGCACGGGCGATGCCGATGCGCTGCGCCTGTCCGCCCGAGAACTCATGCGGGTAGCGGTTGATCATCTCGGGAACGAGGCCGACCGCCGCCATGATTTCGCGGACGCGATCCTGCCGCTGCGCCCGGGTCAATTTCGGTTCGAAGACGGTCAGCGGCTCGGCGATGATGTCGCCGACGGTCATGCGCGGATCGAGCGAGGCGATCGGGTCCTGGAAGATGATCTGCATGTCACGGCGTGCGGCGCGCATCTCTTCGTCGGTGAGATCGAGAAGGTTGCTGCCCTGCCAGAGGATGCGGCCCTTCTGCGCCTTGATCAGCCGCAGGATGGAGCGGCCGAGCGTGGACTTGCCGCAGCCGGATTCACCGACGATGCCGAGCGTCCGGCCGGTCTTCAGCTCGAAGCTGACATCGTTGACCGCAGTCAGGATCATCGGCGGTTTGAAGAGGGATTTCGATGGCAACTCGAATTCGGTCGTCAGATGCTCGACCTTCAGAAGCGTTTGCTCAGCCATGGACGAGGCTCCGTTCCTGATTAGCCGAAAGGGGATGGAAGCAGGCCGCGCAACGGCGTGGCGCCAGCGGATCGAGCGGCGGCGCCGCATCCAGACAGTCGTCCTGCACATGCGCGCAGCGTGGCGAGAAGGCACAGCCGCGCGGCAGGTGCATCAGGTTCGGCGGCCGTCCAGGGATGACGGTGAGATCGTCGACATCCTGGTCGGGCCTCGGGATCGCCGAGTGAAGCGCCGCCGTATAGGGATGAGCCGGACTTTCGAACAGCTCCTCCACCGGCGCTTCCTCGACGATACGGCCGGCATACATGACGGCAACGCGATCGGCGAGGCCGGCGACGACACCGAGGTCATGGGTGATCATGACGAGCGCCGTGTGCATTTCCGCCGTCAGCTCATTGAAGAGATCGAGGATCTGCGCCTGGATCGTCACGTCGAGCGCGGTCGTCGGCTCGTCGGCGATGAGCAGCTTCGGCTTGGTGAGCAGCGCCATGGCGATGACGATGCGCTGGCGCATGCCGCCCGAAAGCTCGTGCGGATAGAGGTTGAAGCGACGGGTCGGGTCGGGGATGCCGACACGCTTCAGCATGTCGAGTGCTGCTGCCGAGGCTGCGCGCGCCGTCAGGCCGCCATGGACCTCGAGCTGCTCCGTCAATTGCCGCGATATGCGCAGCGACGGGTTAAGCGCGGTCATCGGGTCCTGGAAGACCATGGCCATATCCTTGCCGCGCACATGGTCGAGTTCGCGCGGCTTCAGCGTCAGCAGATCCTTGCCGTCGAGCAGCGCCTGGCCGCTGGTGCGGCCGTTCTTGGCGAGCAGGCCCATCAGGCCGAGGAAGGTCTGGCTCTTGCCGGAGCCGGATTCACCGACGATGGCGATGCGCTCGCCGCGGCCGATCTTGAGGTTCATCTTCGAGACCGCCGCCACTTCGCCTTCAGGCGTGCGGAAGGTGATGGAATAGTCTTTGAGTTCGAGAAGGGTGTCTGTCATGTCAGCGATCCTTCGGATCGAATGCGTCGCGCAGACCGTCGCCGATGAAGAGCAGGCTCATCAGCAGCGCGACCAGGAAACCGGCCGGGAAGAACAGCAGCCAGGGCGTCGTCTCCATGCCCGCAGAGCCTTCAGCAATCAATGTGCCGAGAGACGTCAGCGGCTCCTGAACGCCGAAGCCGAGATAGGAGAGGAAGCTCTCGGTCGCGATGATTTCGGGAATGGTGAGCGTCGCGTAGATGACGACCGGACCGACGAGGTTCGGCACGATGTGTTTTAGGATGATCTTGAACGACCGCTGGCCTGAAGCGCGTGCGGCCTCGATGAATTCCCGCTGCTTGATCGACAGCGTCTGGCCGCGCACGATACGGGCCATGGTGAGCCACTCCAGTGCACCGATCGCCGCAAACAGGAGATAGACGTTACGGCCGAAGATCACCATCAGCAGGATGACGAAGAGGACGTAGGGCAGGGCGTACATGATATCGACGAAGCGCATCATGATCGCGTCGACGCGACCACCGAAATAGCCGGCGACGGCGCCGTAAAGCACGCCGATGACGACCGAGACGAGGGTCGCAACAAGTGCGACCGTTAGCGAGACGCGCGTGCCGTAGAGTGTGCGCGCCAGCAGATCGCGGCCATTGCCGTCCGTGCCGAAATAGTGGCCAGCGGCGAAGTCCGGAGCGCCGCGGAACGACGTCCAGTCCGGATCCTCATAATTGAAGGGCAGGAAATACGGGCCGAATATAGCGACCAGAACCAGCACGGCCAGTATGACCAGCGAAAGTGCTGCCGCCTTGTTGCGCAGGAGACGACGCATCGCATCGCCGGTGAGGGAACGCCCCTTGGGTGCTAGCCCCTCTGCCGAAAGCAATTCCGCTTCCAGCAATTCTCTCTTGGCGGAATTGAGGATCATCGCATTCTCACTTTCGGGTCGAGCCAGGCATAGGCGATGTCGACCAGCAGATTGAGGACCACGATCAGGACCATGTAGAAAATGACCGTGCCGAGGACCATGCCGTAGTCGCGGTTCAGCGCCGCGCCGACGAAGTAGCGGCCGACGCCGGGGAGGCCGAAGATGCTTTCGACCACCAGCGAGCCGGTGAGGAGATAGCTTGCCGCGGGTCCGAGATAGGAGACGACGGGCATCATGGCCGGCTTCAGCGCGTGGCGCATGATCGTCAGTCGCGGGCCGATGCCTTTGGCCTTGGCGGTGCGGATGAAGTTCTGGCCCATCACCTCGATCATCGAGCCGCGCATCAGGCGGGAGATGCGGGCCGCGTGCGGCAGCGTCAGGACGATAATGGGCAGGATCAGGAACTTGATCGAGCCGTCGCCCCAGCCGCCGACCGGCAGCCAGCCGAGCGTGTTGCCGAAGATGAGCTGCAGGATGGGAGCGATGAGGAAGCTCGGCATGACCAGGCCAATGAGGAGACCGCCGCCCAGCCAGTAATCGGCCGCGCGGTTTTGATAGAGCGCCCCAAGACAGCCTATGAAGATGCCGACGATGGTCGCGAGCACGAAAGCGGCGCCGCCGATGGTCAGCGTATAGGGGAAGCCGGACATGATCTGCTGGGTGACGGTGAAGTCCTGATTGGCGAAGGAGGGGCCAAGATCGCCCTTCATGACGTCGCCGACATAGATCAGGTATTGCTCAACCAGGGGCTTGTCGAGGTTGTAGTGAGCCGCGAGGTTGGCTTTGACTTCCGGCGGCAATGGCCTTTCGCCATCGAAGGGGCCGCCGGGAGCGAGGCGCAGAATGAAAAAACACACTGTCACGGCAATCCACAAGACGGGGATTGTCGACAGCAAACGACGGAGAGCATAGCCAAACATGATCTTAAACGGCCCCTCCCGATTGTGTCCGGGAGGGGCCTGTTCCCAATTATTCTTTGATCGACAGCCAGCGCGTGCGGTGGATGTCCTGGATATTGTCGACGAAGCCCTGGACCTTCGGGGCGACGATGTTCTGGGAAACGTAGTAGTAGATCGGGATCGCGGCGCTGTCGTCGAGGGCCAGTTGCTCGGCCTTCTTGTAGATTTCGGCGCGCTTCTTGAGATCGGTTTCTTCATTGCCCTGCTTGATCAGAGCATCGTAGTCCTTGTTGCTCCAGCGGCCGTAGTTCATTTCGACGCCGGTGGAGAGCAGGTTCAGGAAGTTGATCGGGTCGTTGTAGTCGGCGAGCCAGCCGGCACGGCCGATCTGCACCTCACCGCGCTGCATTTCATCGTAATGCACCTTGGTTTCGGTGTTGTAGAGCTCGATATCGACGCCGAGCGGCTTCCACATGGCGGCGATCGCAACTGCGATGCGCTTGTGGTTGTCGTTGGTGTTGTAGCGCAGCTGAGCCTTCAGCGGATGATCGGGGCCGAAGCCTGCTTCCTTCAAGAGCTTCTTGGCCTCTTCGACCTTCTGCTTGTAGGGCTCGTCCTTCCAGCTGACATAAGCCGGCGTGCCGTAATTGGCGGTGCCCGGCGGTACCCAGGAATACATCGGCAGTTCGCCTGTGCCGAGGATCTTCGGGCCGATGACTTCGCGGTTGACGGCCATGGAGAGAGCCTGACGGACGCGCTTGTCGTTGAAGGGCGGCTTGGTGGCGTTCACGACGTAATAGTAGGTGCCAAGGAACGGCACCACATGCGCCTGGCCGGGAAGGTTCTTCTGGATCCAGTCATACTGGTCGGCCGGGAAGGAGGTCAGAATATCGAATTCGCCGGCGCGATAGCGCTTCAGGGCGGCGGCCTGGTCTTCCAGCGTATAGTAGTTGACGTTGTCGATCTTGATGTCCTTGGCGCCGTAATACTGGTCGCTCTTGACCATGCTGACATGCGAACCAGGCACCCATTCGGTGGGCTTGTATGGGCCGTTGGTGACGATATTGCCGATCTTGACCCATTGGTCGCCCTTGGCTTCCACAACGTGCTTCGGCAGCGGATAGGCTGTGTAGTGCATCAAGGCGTTGAGGAAGTAGGGTGTCGGGTTTTCAAGCGTGATTTCCAGCGTCTTGTCGTCGATCGCCTTCACGCCGAGCTGGGTCGGATCCTTGATTTCACCCTTGTTGATCTTTTCCGCATTCAGGATGGTGTATTGCAGATAGGCGTATTGGGCCGCGGTCTTCGGATCCATCAGGCGCTGGAAGGCAAAGACGAAGTCCTGAGCCGTCACCGGTTGGCCATCCGACCATTTGATGCCGTCGCGAAGCTTGAAGGTATACACCTTCTGATCGGGAGAAATAGTCCAGCTTGCAGCCTGGCCGGGAATTGGGTTGTCCTTAGGATCTTCGGTCACCAGCCCTTCGAAGATATCGCCGTCGATGCGGTTCTCCCAATCGCCGGAAATTTTTTGCGGATCGAGCGAAGTCGGGTCGCCGCCGTTGTGGATATTGAGGGTCGCGGCATGCGCCGAAACGCTCAATATCGTGCTGACGAAAGCCGCAGCGATAAATTTTCTGGTGATATGCGCCATATGTTTTCCCACCTTTCTGGAGTTCTTGTCCTTGTTTTACAAGGGTGTTTTTGATCCGCAGGTGACCTGTACGTGCAGGTCAATGCGCGAAGTTATCGAAAGCGACGTCGCTTTCAAGCCCAAAAGAGTAAGGCTTGCTTAGTGTGTGAATTTTCATATTGGTAATTCTTTAAAATTGATACTGCGAATTTACCCGCCCAGGTAGCCGAGTTTGGCACGCGGCGGATTGCAGCTTGCCGCTTGCGGCGGAGTGTGCAAACTGAGGGGCCGATGCGATATCGAGGCCATTTGATGAAATCGACGAATAAAGCGGCGGGAGCCGATTGGTGGCGCGGGGCCGTGATCTATCAGGTCTACCCGCGGTCGTTTCAGGATACGGATGCCAATGGGCTCGGCGACATCAAGGGAATTACCCGCCGCCTGCCTCATATTGCCGCATTGGGTGTCGATGCGATCTGGCTGGCACCGTTCTTCACCTCGCCGATGGCCGATATGGGCTATGACGTCGCCGATTATTGCGACGTCGATCCGATCTTCGGCACGCTTGCCGACTTCGACGAGATGATGGCTGCGGCGCATGAACTCGGCCTCAAGGTCATCATCGACCAGGTCATTTCGCATACATCGGACCGGCATCCCTGGTTCGTGGAGAGCCGGGCAAGCCGCGACAATCCCAAGGCGGACTGGTATGTCTGGGCCGATCCGAAGCCGGACGGCACGGCACCCAACAACTGGCTGTCGATCTTCGGCGGCCCCGGCTGGGAATGGGACGGCGTGCGCCGGCAATATTACCAGCACAATTTCCTCACCTCGCAGCCTGACCTGAATTTCCACAATCCGGAGGTTCAGGATGCGGTGCTGGCGGCGGTGAAATTCTGGCTCGACCGCGGCGTCGACGGCTTCCGCCTGGATACGGTCAACTACTATTTCTGCGATAGGAAGTTGCGGGACAATCCGCCGGCGCTTGTCGCAACGGGCGGGCTCGATGCCCCCGAGAGCAACCCTTACGGGATGCAGAACCATCTCTACGACAAGACGCAGCCGGAGAATATCGGCTTCCTGAAGCGGTTCCGGGCCTTGCTCGACCAATATGAGGATCGCGCGACCGTCGGCGAAGTGGGGGATGGCGCGCGCTCGCTGCAGACCGTAGCCGCCTATACCAGCGGCGGCGACAAGCTGCATATGTGCTATACCTTCGATCTGCTGGGGCCGGATTTCACTCCGGCGCATTTCCGCCGTTGCGTCGGCGATTTTCAGGATAATGTCGCCGATGGCTGGGTCTGCTGGGCTTTCTCCAACCATGACGTCAAACGCCATGTCAGCCGCTTTGCGGAGACGGAGGAAGAGCAGCCGCGCGTCGCGAAGCTCGCGATTTCACTGCTATCAACCCTGCGCGGCTCGATCTGCCTCTATCAGGGAGAAGAGCTCGGCTTGCCCGAAGCGGAGCTTGCCTTCGAGGATCTGCGCGATCCCTACGGCATTCGCTTCTGGCCGGCCTTCAAGGGGCGCGACGGCTGCCGCACGCCGATGCCCTGGGAAGCCAGCCGCGCCCATGCCGGCTTCACCACCGCCGACAAATCCTGGCTGCCGGTTCCCTACCAGCACGCAGCGCTTGCGGTCGACAAGCAGGAGGCGGACGAAGATTCCGTGCTGCATCATTACCGGCAGACGCTGGCCTTCCGCGCAGAGTACGCCGCCCTGCGTGACGGCGATATGACCTTTCTCGATACCGAGGAACATGTCCTTGCCTTCACACGTTCCAAGGGCGGCGAGACGCTGCTGTTCGTTTTCAATCTCTCGCGCACGCCGGTGAAGGTCGCTTTGCCCGAGGATGTCAAGCTCGGTAAAACTATCGTCGTGCCGGGGTTCGGTACGGCGGATGCAGGATCGGCGGTGGCGCTTGCCGCATTGGACGTCTATTGCTGCAAGCTCACCTGATCAGCCGATCAATATGAACTTGTCGACATCGACCAGGCCTTTATCCGATATCTTCAGATGCGGGATGACGGGCAGGGGTAGGAAGGCGAGCTGCAGGAAGGGCTCTTCCAGCGTCGCGCCAAGGGCATAGGCTGCCTGGCGCAGATGGTGCAGCGTATCGCGCACGCTTTCATAAGGCTCGAGGCTCATCAGGCCGGCGACGGGCAGGGCGATTTCACCGGTCACGACGCCATCCTCGACGACGACGAAGCCGCCATTGATATCGCTGAGGCGGTTGGCGGCGAACGCCATGTCATCTTCATTGACGCCGACGACGCAGATATTGTGGCTGTCATGGCCTACGGTGGAGGCGATCGCGCCTTTCTTCAAGCCGAAACCCTGGACGAAACCGTTTGCGTGGTTGCCGTTCTTGCCGTGCCGCTCGATGACGGCGACCTTGATGATATCGTTGCCGAGGTCGATATCGGTCTGGTTGCCCTTGGCCGGCAGGCGATAGCGGCGATGTTGGGTGATAATCTTGCCAGGCGTCACGCCGATGACCGAGGTTTCGCCTTCCGTTACCGGCACGCCGAAATCGGCGGCGTTGATCGGGCGGGCCTTGACGCTGTCGAGGCCGACGGGGGCGACGGAATTACGGGTCGCGAAGAGTTCGGGGGCAACGCGGCGGCCTGCGGAGAAGACGATCTCGGCCTTGCAGCTTTCCAGGCTGTCGATGACGACAAGATCCGCGCGCCAGCCGGGCGCCACCAAGCCGCGATCGCGCAGACCAAAGGCGCGCGCGGCTGAGATCGAGGCGGCGCGGTAGATCGCCAGGGGCTCGACGCCGTGGGCAATCGCCGTGCGGATCATGTAATCGAGGTGACCCTGTTCGGCGATGTCGAGCGGGTTGCGGTCGTCGGTGCAGAGCGCCAGATGAGGCGACAGGCGCTCGGTTATAATAGGCATCAGCGCGTGCAGATCCTTGGAGACGGAGCCCTCACGCACGAGGATATGCATGCCCTTGCGGATCTTTTCCAGCGCCTCTTCTGCCGTGGTCGATTCATGCTCGGTGCGGATGCCGGCCGCGAGATAGCCGTTGAGATCGTTGCCGCGCAGCAGGGGAGCATGGCCGTCGATATGGCCATCCTGGAAGGCTTCGAGCTTCGCCATGCAGACGGGATCCTTGTGGATCACGCCGGGGAAGTTCATGAATTCGGCAAGGCCGATCACCTTCGGGTGGTTGCGGAAGGGCAGGAGCGTCTCGATCGGCAGATCGGCGCCCGAGGTCTCCAGATGCGTTGCCGGCACGCATGAGGAAAGCTGGACGCGGATATCCATGATGGTTTCCAGCGAACAGTCGAGGAAGTAGCGTATGCCTTCGGTGCCGAGCACATTGGCGATCTCATGCGGATCGCAGATGGCGGTGGTCACGCCATAGGGGAGGACGCAGCGGTCGAATTCGAGCGGGGTCACCAGCGAGGATTCGATGTGAAGATGGGTGTCGATGAAGCCTGGTACGACGATGCGGCCGGCGATATCGATTTCCTCACGACCGGGATAATCGCCGCAGGTCCCGACGATACGGTCACCGCAGATGGCGATGTCCGAGGCCACCAGCT
This sequence comes from Rhizobium aureum, assembly GCF_030182495.1. NCBI lineage: Bacteria > Pseudomonadati > Pseudomonadota > Alphaproteobacteria > Hyphomicrobiales > Rhizobiaceae > Rhizobium > Rhizobium aureum. The sequence goes on from NZ_JAQJCI010000005.1 coordinate 274,399, forward strand.
CTCCCGTCACCAGATCGAAGAAACGTCCGTTCTTGAGAACAATGTCCGCAGGCTCCCGGCCAACGCCCTGGTCGATATAGCGTTCGAGTTTGGTGGTCATGGTGTTTTTCCTGCATTTGCCGTGATTCCGGATAGCCCCTCACCGTAGCCCTCTCCCCGTTGCACGGGGAGAGGGAACTCTTCGAGTTCGCCGATCGTATCGTGATCTATGAAAAGCGACCTAGATATTATTCTGTAAGATCTCGCGGAGCTTGCCGAACAGCTCGTCGATATGATGTTTTTCGATGATCAGCGGCGGGGAGAGCGCGATGATGTCGCCGGTGGTACGGATCAGCAGGCCCTTTTCGTAGGCCTTCAGGAAAGCGGTGAAGGCGCGCTTGGTCGGCTCGCCGGCGATGGGGTCGAGCTCGATGGCGCCGATCAGGCCGGTGTTTCTGATGTCGATGACGTTTGGGCAGTCCTTCAGGGAATGCAGGGCATCGGCCCAGTAATCGGAAAGTTCGGCCGCGCGCGTGAGCAGCCCTTCTTCCTTGTAGGTGTCGAGCGTCGCAAGCGCTGCGGCCGAGGCGATCGGATTGCCGGAGTAGGTGTAGCCGTGGAAGAACTCGATCATATGCTCGGGTCCCTGCATGAAGGCGTCATGGATCTCCGAGGTCACGAAGACCGCGCCCATCGGGATGACGCCATTGGTCAGGCCCTTGGCTGTCGTGATGATATCCGGCTTCACATCGTAATATTGGGCGGCAAAAGGAGTGCCGAGGCGGCCGAAACCGGTGATAACCTCGTCGAAGATCAAGAGGATGCCGTGCTTTGTGCAGATGTCGCGCAGCTTCTGCAGGTAGCCCTTTGGCGGAATGAGGACGCCGGTGGAGCCGGCCACCGGCTCGACGATGACGGCTGCGATGGTCGATGCATCATGCAGCGTAACGATGCGTTCCAGTTCGCTGGCGATATCGCCGCCATGCTCCGGCTCGCCGCGGGTGAAGCTGTTCTTGCCGGGGAGATGCGTGTGCGGCATGTGATCGACGCCAGTCAGCAGCGTGCCGAACATCTTGCGGTTGGTGACGATGCCGCCGACGGAAATACCGCCGAAATTGACGCCGTGGTAGCCGCGCTCGCGGCCGATAAGGCGGAAGCGCGAGCCGTTGCCCTTCACGCGGTGATAGGCAAGGGCGACCTTCAGGGCCGTCTCGACCGATTCAGAGCCGGAATTGGTATAGAGGACATGATCCAGGCCGTCAGGCGCGATATCGACCAAGCGGTTCGCCAGCTCGAAAGCCTTGGGATGGCCGAGCTGAAAGGCGGGGGCATAATCGAGCTCGCCGGCCTGCTGGCGGATCGCCTCGGTGATCTTTGGGCGGCAGTGTCCGGCATTTACGCACCACAGGCCGGCGGTTCCATCCAGAACCTGGCGGCCGTCATGGGTGGTGTAATACATATCCTTGGCGCTGACGAACAGGCGCGGTTCCTTCTTGAACTGCCGGTTGGCGGTAAACGGCATCCAGAAGGCGCGCAAATCATTAGGGGTGGCATTCAAACGGTCCGACATGCTGTTCTCCAACGGCCATTCGGGGGCCATTTTCCCGATCGCGGCGCTGCGCCACGTGATTATATTTACTGCCTGGTCAAATTATCAGCCGGCCTTTTTGCGTCAAGGCAAAGATGGGGCCCCAAAGAGGGAGGCTCTGGATCGATGGTACCAAGGCGGAGCCTGTTCGACAGGCTGAAGCGCGCTTGCGCGGCTACCTTGGTGCAAACATGAAAAAAGCTGGCAAGTCCGAGGACTTGCCAGCTAAAAATGGTAAAACACCTGGTAATGAAAGCAAGTCGATCTTTCGGGGTCTTTAAATGTCCCCACGGATCGTTCGTCGGCAGACGCAGAGCCCTTGAAAGCTCTTAAGCAGCCGATCTACTTTTTTCCGGCTCACAATAAATGTCTTCCAGCGTTTCAAGAACCCGGATGACGGATTCCGATGTGCTGGAGTAGTAAATCGTTTGAGCATCACGGCGTGTCTTCACCAGCTTTTGGGCGCGCAGCTTCGAAAGATGCTGGGAGAGCGCTGACTGGCTTAGTCCGACCTGATTGGCCAAAACGCCAACGGGAACTTCGCCTTTAACAAGACTGCAAAGGATCAAAAGACGCTTTGGGTTCGCCATTGCTGATAGTAATGCTGCCGCAACATTGGAGTGTTCGGCCAAATTTCTTGTCTTCATGTGTTAATCTTCCCAATGCGGAGCGTACATCAGAAATTGTGCTGTTTCTAAACCGGCACCTAACCGATATCTAACAATACCAAGACGGGTCGAAGATTGTATATACCTAAATTTAAGGTATCGAGTATGCTATTTTAGGTATGTATGTATGACGTCGCGGCAATAGCGTAAACGGCGCCTGATGTGCCCTTCACGGACTGAATGCGCCCAAAATAGGTCGATTATGAGCGCTCCCGACCGCAAATATGCCGATTTTGGTCACGAAGGGGTTGCATTCTACCAATAATGGTCGATGCCGCCCGGAGCTGCCTGCCTACTAATTCTCGCACTATTGTATGATTTTTTGCCGACCGATTTTGCTTTCGGCTCAAGGCATCAACAGGTCCTTTGAGGACAAAATATACGCCTTTCCGAAGCCTCCGTTGAGGCTGGCGTCAAGCGGAACGAGACGGAAGAAGCAGAAATCCGGAAAGTCGATATAGAGCTTGGATTTCGGGTGACGATCGAGGAAGCGGTCGCGAATGCGTTCATGCGCTTCGCTTTGGCGGTCGATGCGCTTAGCGTCGCATCGCACGGTCAAGCGAGGATGGGCGAGGGGATCTCCCCTGCCGGGTTCACCGAAAAGCACCGAAGCCCGCGGGTCCTTTGCCAGAGCCTTGGTATGCGAGGAGAGACCGGAGACCAGAATGACGGGAACGCCGTCGGTATCCATCGCAATGAGAACGCGGCTCACCGAAGGAAAGCCGTTCTCAGGGTCGATGACGGCAAGCGCCGCATGCGCGGCCGTATGCATGAGGTCGCGCGCCTGATTGCGCGCTTCCTCGTCCGTTTCCCTGATCACCGATGGCTTGTTGCTCATGAACTGCTCCGTGGATCGAGGAGCAGCCGTGAACGGGCTACTCCTTGCGCCGATGGCTGGTGAGGCCGGCCACCACATCTTGCGCCGAGATCGTTCCGATAATCGTGCCGTTGTCAACGACGCCGATATTGCCCGGCTGGCGCGTCAGAGCATCGAGAATATCGACGAGCGGCGTAGCAGCGGTTGCCGTGGCGGTGACGGAGCCGGCGTTGGCGGAATGGCCGACGCCCTGCTGCATGACGTCGCGTGCCGTCAGCATGCTGATCGGATTCATGTGCTGCACGAAATCGGCAACATACTGATCCGCCGGATTCTTGACGATCTCCTGCGGCGTTCCGCACTGGATGATGTGGCCGCTTTCCATGATGGCGATGCGGTTGCCGATGCGGAATGCCTCGTCCAGATCGTGGCTGACGAAGAGGATGGTGCGCTTCAGGCGGCGCTGGAATTCCAGAAGCTCGTCCTGCAGGCGGGTGCGGATCAAGGGATCGAGCGCGGAGAACGGCTCGTCCATCAACAGGATCGGCGCGCCGGTCGCAAAGGCGCGGGCGAGGCCGACGCGCTGCTGCATACCGCCCGAGAGCTCATTGACCTTGCGATTGGCCCATTGGGTGAGATTGACGAGCTGAAGCTGCTCGTCGACGCGCTTCTTGCGCTCAGCGTCCGGCACACCGGCAAGCTCGAGCCCGAAGCCGACATTGTCGGCGACCGTGCGCCAGGGCAGCAGCGCGAACTGCTGGAACACCATGGAGACGGTATGCATGCGCAGATCACGCAACGCCTTGGGGCTGCAGGTGTAAGGGTTGATCGGGCCGTTCTTGGTGTTGACGACGACATCGCCGCGCACGACCGGCGCAAGGCCGTTGACGGCACGCAGCAGTGTCGATTTCCCCGAGCCCGAGAGACCCATGAGCACGAGGATTTCACCTTCCTCGATCTCCAGCGAGGCATTGGCGACGCCGAGCACCATGCCTGTGGTCTTGCCGATTTCATCGCGCGATTTGCCCGCGTCGACGAGTTTCAACGCGGCATCTGGGCGATCGCCGAAGATGATGCTGACATTCTTGAAGCCGACAGCGACGGTCATGAGCGATCTCCTTCGCCGGGGGCACGGAACATGCGGTCGAGAATAATCGCCAGAATGACGATGCAGGCGCCGGAATCGAAGCTCTTGGCGACGTTGACGCTGTTCAGCGCGCGCAGAACCGGCACGCCAAGGCCCGGCGCGCCGACGAGGGCGGCGATAGACACCATCGAGAGCGACAGCATGATCGTCTGGGTCAGGCCTGCCATGATCTGCGGCGTGGCGAAGGGCAGCTCGACCTTGCGAAGCACCTGCCGCGGCGTCGCACCGAAGGATTCAGCCGCTTCCACCAGCGAAGGCGGTGTGGAAATGATGCCGAGGCGTGTCATGCGGATCGGAGCGGGAATGGCAAAGACGACGGTGGCGACCAGACCCGGCACCATGCCGAGGCCGAGCAGGATCATGGCCGGCACCAGATAGACGAAGGTCGGAATGGTCTGCATCAGGTCAAGGATCGGCCGCATGAAGGCATAAAGCCAGGGGCGCCGCGCTGCCGCGATGCCGAGAGGCACACCGACGAGCATGCTGACAAAGGTGGAGGCCAGCACCAGCGCGAGCGTTTCGGTCGTTTCCTTCCAGTAACCCTGGTTGATGGTAATGAGCAGGCCGATGAATGTCAGGGCCGTGACCGCAACGCTGCGGCGCATCCAATAGGCAATGGCGGCGAAGACGACGACGACGATCAGCGGGTGCGGTTTCTGCAGGAGGAAAAGCAGTGCGTTAATCACATGCGCGACGACGAACGAAAGACCGTCGAAGAACCATGTGACGTTGGTCGTCAGCCAATCGACGACGGCTTTGGCCCACGGCCCGATGGGAATGCGGTAATCGGTTAACCAGTTCACGTCTTTGCCCACGATTGGGGGCGGCGTTTCCGATTGTTTCTTATGATGCCGGAGGTGCCGCCGAATAACGGTCTGTCACGCCACACGGCCGTTGTCCGGGCGGTGGCGGGACGCGAAAGCAAGCAGTCCATGCGCGGAAGAGAAAGGGGCGGTTCAGCCGCCCCTTCATCCACCTATGTTACAAGCCAAGCTTGGCCTTGACCGCCGCCAGGCCGTCGCCACCGTCCTTGGTGGTGACGCCGGCAAGCCAGGGTGTGACCGCCGACGGATTGGCCTTCAGCCATTCCGTGGCAGCCGCTTCCGGCTCCTTGCCGTCGTTCAGGATCTTGCCCATGATTTCGTTTTCCATCGGCAGCGAGAAGACGAGATTCTTCACGAAGGCGCCGACGTTCGGGCATTCCTGCAGGTAGCCGGCCCGGACGTTCGTGTAGACCGTTGCGCCGCCGAAGTTCGGTCCGAAGACGTCGTCACCGCCGGTGAGATAGGTCATCTTGTAAGTGGTGTTCATCGGATGCGGGGCCCAGCCGAGGAAGATGATCGGCTTGCCTTCCTTGTCGGCGCGGGACACCTGGGCAAGCATGCCCTGCTCGGAGGATTCGACCACTTCGAAGCCCTTGAGGCCGAAGGAGTTCTTGTCGACCATATCGATGACCAGGCGGTTGCCGTCATTGCCCGGCTCGATGCCGTAGATCTTGCCGTCGAGATCGTCCTTATGGGCGGCGATGTCCTTGAAGTCCTTAATGCCGAGTGCAGCGCCCTTTTCGTTGGTCGCCAGCGTGTATTTGGCGCCTTCCAGATTGGCGCGGACGGTTTCGACCGACTTGTCCTCGGCGAACGGCTTGATGTTCTCGGCCATGGAGGGCATCCAGTTGCCGAGGAAGACATCGATGTCCTTGTTCTTTAGCGACTGGTAGGTCACCGGCACGGCGAGCACCTTGACGTCGGTGTCGTAGCCGAGAGCCTTCAGGAGGATGGAGGCGGTCGCCGTGGTGGAGGTGATGTCGGTCCAGCCCACATCGGCGAAATGTACGGTGCTACAGCTTGCCGGCTCGGCGGCGGAGGCGGCCGTGGCGCCGAGTGTCAGTGCGGAAAGAGCTGATGCGAAAGCGAATACAGTAAGGGTCTTTTTTATCATTGCGTGACTCCCAGTCTAACGTTCCCAAGCAACCATCAATAACCGACATTTTCAAGCGACCACAGTGTATTTGCGGCGGTTTAAGGGGGCTGATTGCGACGCCTGCATTTTTCAGCGCGATCGTTTTCAGCGCATTCTTAGCAAACCTATAGATCCTGAATCCTGTGGTTTTTGCCGTGGATATCTTTCCTTATCATCTCGCAGCACCCATGAAGCATTCAAGGAGAATGTCATGGCCAAGCTCTATTTCCATTATTCGACGATGAATGCCGGCAAATCGACCATGCTGCTGCAGGCGGCCTATAACTATCAGGAGCGCGGCATGCGCACCGCCGCCTTCATCGCAGCTCTCGACGATCGCGCCGGCCGCGGCACGATCGCCTCCCGCATCGGCCTTACGATGGATGCCATACCGTTCGAGATCGGCGATGATCTCTATGTCATGGTCGAAGACATGCATGCGAGCGAGCCCCTGAACTGCGTCTTTGTCGATGAGGCTCAGTTCCTGACGCGCGAGCAGGTGTGGCAGCTCGCCCATGTCGTCGATCGTCTCGGCCTGCCGGTGATGGCCTACGGCTTGCGCACGGACTTCCACGGACACTTGTTTCCGGGATCGCAGGAGCTGCTGACCATCGCGGACGAATTGCGTGAGGTGCGGACGATCTGCCATTGCGGCCGCAAGGCGACGATGGTCGTGCGGCTGGATGCCGCCGGCGAGGTCGTGCGCGAAGGCGCGCAGATCGAGATCGGCGGCAGCGACAAATATGTCTCGCTCTGCCGCCGTCACTGGGAAGAGGCGATCGTCTGCGAGTGACGGCATGTGGCCGGCGTGACGCGGCAGGAATTTAATCGAGGGGACGATGAAACTGCTTTGCCTGGCGCCGGCCGTCATCATGCTTGCCGCGGCGTCTTCGGCGCTTGCTGATGGAGATGCGGTTGCGGGTGCCATCGTTTTCAGGAAATGCGGCGCCTGCCATACGGCGACGGTGCCGGAAAACCGCGTCGGACCCTCATTAATGGGCGTTGTCGGCCGGCCCGTCGCAAGCGTGCCAGACTATGCCTATTCGCGGGCGATGAAGGCCTTCGGTGCCGATGGCAAGGTTTGGGACGAGGCCTTGTTGCGCGAATACCTGCCGGGGCCGCAATTCCTGGTCAAGGGCACCAGAATGACGTTTCTGGGCCTCAAGAGCGAGAGGGATCTCGACAATCTGATCGCCTATCTGAAGAATCCGGCGGCGGCGCAATAGTCCTTTCGAGCATTTTCCTCGCCGGCGGTACGCTCTGTGCGCTTCAAGCTCTCGGTTTTTCGCATGTTGTTACCGCAAAACCGCTACACACTTTTGCGCGACGTGCTTTAGTCTCACTCCTCGGGTAGGGAGAGATGCTTTCATGGTCAGACCTCATTCCTTCGACGGCATGCTCGACAAGGCAAGCGCGGCACTTGATGACGCCATCAACAGCGCAAACGCGGCCGTCGCGACGCTGGCCGGCCATGCCAGGGGCGAGGGACGCAGCGGCGCCATCAACTTTCCCATGGAGGAAGTGCTGGTGCGCGAGGCTGTCGAGCTGCTCGAGCGCTGGAAATCGCTCGCTTCATCGCTGGTGAAGGAGCTCGATCGCGCAACGCAAGAGGCCGATCTGCAGCATCGGCGGTTGTTCGACGAGAAGATCGGCCTTGAAGATGCGAGCCTGCTCGGCAGGAAGCTGGCGCGCGGGCCTTCGAAGCCTCAGACGATCATCACCGAGCTCGAAGTGGTTCTTGATGTTTCGGCCGAACTCGATCTCCTGTTCAAACAGGCAAGGCCCGCCTTGTCGCGCTGCTTTCATGATTGCGAGCGCCATCTCGAAGGCGTGATCGAGCATCGGCGGAAACTCGATTTCGATATAGAGGAGGTGCAGCGTCGGGCCAATGTCCTGACGGAGAAACTCATGTACCAGCGGCGCAATCGTCCTTCCTCGCGCCACGCCGATTTGCAATCCGGCTTGGAGGCGGATTATGGCGATCTGCTTGCCGAGCAGGACGATATTCGGCGGCAGGAGGCCGGGCTTCAGTCGCGCCGAACGGCCGGGCAGCGCCTGATCGATATCTATGAGGGCCTGGCGGCATCCCTGAATGTTCAGGTTGCCGCCGTCAGCGCCATGGCAGCCAAATCGGCTGTTGATATCGAGCAACGGATCGCCTTGCTCAAGGCGTTGGCGTCAAACGCGAATAGCCACACCCCCGAGGCTGCGCGAACGGCCGCGGTCGAAGACTTGATCCGGGCCTTCGAGGCAAACATACTGGCCGGGCAGGATCTGGCTGCGCGCAAGGCGCATGTCGATGCCGTGTTCAAGAGGCGGCTGGAGCCTCACCTGCCGCCCGTGTCCGAAGATGCGGGTGAAACCGCCGGCGATGCGCAACCGGAGGGATGATTCTGTCCGGCATCGAAAATTCGGCGCAGACGGTTGTTGTTTTTCTCAAGAACACATATTTGCTGAAACGCGAATGGCGATAAGGCCTATCCTATGAAAATCGAAAGGGATTTTCGGAAGGGCCGGTGTGCAGGTTCAGTGTGGTGCGTCCTTCGCGTATAGGCAGGACGCGCGGTTGCGGTTTTGGAGGCGTTGGTCCATGCTTGACTCGATCACAGCGTTCTTGAAGCGGATCTGGGCCGCCATTGCACGATGGTTGGGCTTGGTTTTCGTCGGGCTCGCATGGCCGTTTCTTGCCGCGCGCGGCTGGTATCGCCACAGCAACTGGCTGATCAAGCTGCCCATCGTCGCTTTCGTGACGCTGCTTGCTGTGCTTTACATCTATTTCATCTGGCAGACGCAGATCTGGTCCGGGTTCAATCCGGCCTATCCCGACGTCTACAAATTCTCCGAACGCAAATTCTCCGCCGGAGAGGAGTTGCCGGCGCAGGCTGCGGCTGCGGCGCCGAAGTCGTGCCAAACCTCGGCAGTCGTGGATGTCGCTGCCGATCTTACCGATTTCAACGTCAACCAGAATGCCTGGATCTCCTCGATGCTGCTCTACAAGCTCGGGTTCTTCGGCGTTTCATGGGATGACACGCCTTTCCTCGACAACAAGGCATCCTTCCAGAGAGGCGTAAACTCGGTGGTCCGCCGCACCTCGGCAGAATTGGTCGACACGCTCGGCCGTGTGCGCGGGACGTCCGGGATCAACGGCGATCTGCAAAAGGCGCGCGGCAACCTGCAGTTCGACGAATCGAGCTGGTATTTCGGCCTGCATCCGTTCGGACCGAAGACGCCAACCCCAAGCTATTATCGCGCCGCGATCACTAACCTGCGCAACTTCAATACCGATCTCAGCAACTGCAAGGTGGTTTTCGACGGACGCGCGGATAATCTTCTGCAGTTTCTCGATCATGTCGCCGGCGACCTTGGCAGCACGGCAAATATCCTGGCGGACCGATCGCAAAACTACAGCTATGGATGGTTCGACACGCGCGCGGACGATCGGTTCTGGTTTGCCTATGGCCAGCTTTATGCCAATTACGGCATTCTGAGCGCGGCCGGCGCGGATTTTCAGCAGGTGATCGCGGAACGCAACATCGGCAGGCTCTGGAACGATACGCTCGGGATGCTGCAGACGGCGCTCCGCATTCAGCCGATGATCATTTCCAACGGCCGCGAAGACAGCTCGTTCATGCCAAGCCACCTCGCGACGATGGGCTTCCACATCCTCCGGGTGCGTTCAAACCTCGTCGAAATCCGAACGGTGCTTGGAGGCCGCTAAGGGCGAGGCGGATATTGAGCGGAGCATTTCGAGAGCGGAGCCGTCTTCGGTCCGGACTGCCTAAAATAAAAAGATGAAACGTCGGCGCGATCTGAAGAAAGCAAAAAGTTGCTTAGCTGATCAACTTGAGGCGGATGGCCTTGGCGACGAGCTGCGTGCGATTAACGCAATCGAGCTTCTTGATAGCGTTCATCATATAGGCATTGACCGTATGGTCGGAGAGGGAAAGGATCTGGCCGATTTCGACCGAGGTCTTGCCCTGGGCCGTCCAGCGGACCACTTCGAGTTCGCGGGCCGAGAGCGAATGCGGCACGGCGCTATCGCTGCGCTTCAGACAATTATAGGAATCCAGCGCCTGCAGCATGATCAGCGTGAGTTCATTGATTTCGCTTTGACCGAGGCTGTTGCGATTGCCCATGAACCAGAAGAGAAGACGCTGCCCATCCGGTGAATTGACCGGAACGATCACGCTCATTGGGCAATTGTAGTTGATCAAAAGCATATGGAGCTCGCGCGGAAGATCGCTGTCGAGTTCGAGGTCTTTTTCCAACAGATGCCAGGAGCGCGGCAGCACCGAGTCCCGCGTGCGCAGCAACATCGGGCAGCGCCGCACCAGCTGTTGACGATCGAAATCACGCACGAACTGCGCCGGCACGGTACCTTCGATCAGCAGCGGCGTCATCATGGTATCGTCAGGAACCGGGGCATTCATGAATGCCATGTAGCTGAAGCCAAAAGCTAACCCCGCCTGCTCCAGCGCCAGCGCAAACGCTGCTTGTGTCCGAGCAGCAGCGAGCTCGGCAGAAAGCAGCAATTGTCTCTCGGCGGTGATGATATAGGACATATAGGTTGAAGCGCCCACAGCGTGTTATCGTTATCAAATACCGGATTTATGAGTGAATGCTAGACGCAAAAATATCACAGGACCAGAAATAATTTCATTTTCATATATTTTAATATTCGGACGTGTGTATTTACATAAATCTTCGCCCAGAAAGGGCATTAAACGCAAAAAAATGCTGTTTCGCTGATCTTATAACGACGGCGCTGTACAGATGCCGGTGTTGCGGTGTCAAGGACGGACGACCGAAGAGCGTCTCGGAATAGCGAAAATCTATCTGAAACGACCCTTCAAATGCCACGACGGCGACCGCCTGAAGGTCGCAATTTGATACAGGAGGGGGCGTCCTGCATCGCGATATTTGCCGCCTAAGTGTTGCGACGAATGGAAGAAAAGGTCGAGGTGGTGCCTGCGCAGTGTGCATGCATGGCCGTCTGCTTCCATCTTGCAGCCGTTCTCCGTCTGGCAGTTTTCGACGCCCCTGGGCCAGCCGTTTTCGCAAATGATGCGCCATTGCGCCGGCATGCCTTGCGAAGGCCCAAAGCGGTTGCTATCGGTCTTGGCAAAGCAATCGCTTCCAGGCGTATATCTCATGAATTTTCGTTTTTTCCCGCAGCTTGCGATGCGGTGCTGCCGAACGGCGTTGCGGATTGTCACGGCCGTTTCGCTTCTGCTCGTTGCGCCAGCCTTTGCCGAAGCGGCGGATGGCACCGGCGGCACGCCGATGCGCTTCCTGCTCGTCCACGGCGAGATGGGCCAATGCCGCGCCGACAATACGTGTCCGGACTGGATCTCCGCCGAGGGACAGATCATGTCCGACACGCCGAGGAAGCTGCAGAAATTCCTGAAGCAGCTTGGCAGTCGGCGATTGCCCATCGTGGTCAGTTCGCCGGGGGGCGATGTCAAGGCGGCGATGGAGATGGCGCGCACCATCCGCAAACAGAAGCTTTCGATCGCCGTCGGCCGCACCCGCTCGCGGGCATGTCCCTATGCCGAGCCGATCTGCCCGGCAGCCTTTGCCGAGGACGGTTCGATCAAGGGACAGGCCTTTTCCGCAGACGCGATCTGCTTTTCGGCATGCCCGCTGTTTTTCGCAGGCGGCGTCCAGCGTGTTTCCAGCCCCTTCGCATTGTTGGGCGTCCACCAGATCACCACGACCTATAGCGAGGTGCGCGTCCAATACCGCACTGAATATGAAATGGTGGATGGCAAGCGCAAGGTGCTTTCCAAGAAGGAGATCGGGCGGAAATTCGTCGGCAAATACGACACGACGAAGCTCGACAAGGCCCAGCGGACGCGGTTGGTCCGCTTCCTCGACACGATGGGTGTCGACAAGGGACTTGTCGATGTGATGCTTGGAACCGAGCCGAGCGGGATCCATCTGATGTCGCAGATGGAGGCGCTAAGGCTGAAATTGACGACGGAACTTGCCGATGCGGACGCGCTGGTTTCCGCGCGCAACTGCAAGGACGGGCAATCGATCTCCGATTGCGCCGCACCCCCACCGCCGATGAGCAGCGCTTCGGCTATGGCCGGCAAATAGCCGATTTTGGCGTCAAGCGTCCTTGGCTTTGCTTTTCGCCATGATCCTTTCCAGAAGGCCCAGCAGTACCGCCGAAACGACGAAGGCGAGATGGATGATCGTGAACCACATCAGCTTGGCGTTGTCGTATTGAGTAGCGTTCAGGAAGATCTGCAGCAGGTGGATCGAGGAAATGGCGACGATCGAAGAGGCGACCTTGATCTTGAGGCTGCCTGAATCAAGCTTGCCGAGGAAGGAAACCTCACCTTCGGCTTCGTCGAAACGACTGACGAAATTTTCATAACCGGAAATCATCACCATGACGATCAGGCTCGCCACCAGGGCGGCGTCGATAAGGCCGAGGATCGCCAGGATCATGTCGGCTTCTTCATAGACGAGTGCGTTGATCGCGACCTTGTAGAACTTATAGGCGAACGAGACGGCGTAGACGGCGAGCGAGGCGGCAAGACCGAGATAGAAGATCACCAGAAGCCAGCGACTGGAGAGAATGATGCGCTCGACCAGCAATTCCAGGGATTTCATATCTTTTCCTTCTTTCTCGGTTGCATTTGGAAGCCGAAAATAGGCATGTCCCTGTCCCGCGACAAGGCGGCCTCTTTCGCAGAGGACAGTATGCCGTTGCTATTCACACTTGATACGTATTGGTTTATCCCGACAGGGAAATGACCGTATATTTGGGGCGAATATAATGGCGGCGGTGGCATCGGATATCGAAATCGCTCGTGCGGCGAAGAAACTGCCGATTATCGAGATTGGTGCCAAGCTCGGCATTCCCGCGGAAGATCTCGCGCCCTACGGCTACGACAAGGCAAAAATCGGCGCCGGGTTCATCGCATCGCTAGCCGACAAGAAGGATGGCAAGCTGATCCTCGTTACGGCGATCAACCCGACGCCGGCGGGCGAGGGCAAGACCACGACGACGGTCGGCCTCGGCGATGGCCTGAACCGCATCGGCAAGAAGGCCGTCGTGTGCGTGCGCGAGGCATCGCTCGGCCCCTGCTTCGGCGTGAAGGGCGGAGCGGCCGGCGGCGGTTACGCGCAGGTCATTCCGATGGAAGACATCAACCTTCATTTCACCGGCGATTTCCATGCGATCACCTCGGCCCATAATCTGCTTGCGGCGCTGATCGACAACCACATCTATTGGGGTAACGAGCAGAATATCGATATCCGGCGCATCACCTGGCGTCGCGCGATGGATATGAACGACCGCGCATTGCGCGATATCGTGTCGTCGCTCGGCGGCGTCGCCAACGGTTTTCCGCGCGAGGGCGGCTTCGATATCACCGTCGCCTCCGAGGTCATGGCGATCCTCTGTCTGGCATCCGACCTCAGGGATCTGGAAAAGCGGCTCGGCAATATCATCATCGGCTATCGCCGCGACCGCACGCCCGTCTATGCCCGCGATCTGAAGGCCGACGGTGCGATGGCGGTGCTTCTGAAGGATGCGATGCAGCCGAACCTCGTCCAGACTCTGGAGAACAATCCGGCGCTCGTGCATGGCGGCCCTTTTGCCAATATCGCCCATGGCTGCAATTCGGTGATCGCCACGCGCACGGCGTTGAAACTTGCCGATTATGTGGTGACGGAAGCCGGCTTTGGTGCCGATCTCGGCGCCGAGAAATTCTTCGACATCAAATGCCGCAAGGCCGGCCTTTCACCGGATGCGGCCGTTATCGTTGCGACCGTGCGGGCGCTGAAGATGAACGGCGGCATCAAGAAGGACGATCTCGGCAAGGAGAATGTCGATGCCCTCGTCAAGGGCTGTGCCAATCTCGGCCGGCATGTCGCCAATGTCCGCAAGTTCGGCGTGCCTGTCGTCGTGGCCATCAATCATTTCGTTTCGGACACGGAAGCCGAAATCGAGGCGCTGAAGAATTATGTCGCGCGGCTCGGGGCCGAGGCGATCCTCTGCCGGCATTGGGCCGAGGGCTCGGCGGGGATCGTCGATCTCGCGCATAAGGTGGTCGAACTCGCCGAATCCGGCCAGGCAAAATTCCAGCCGCTCTATCCGGACAATCTGCCGCTCTTTGAGAAGATAGAGATCGTCGCCTCGAAAATCTACCATGCCGGCGAGGTGACGGCCGACAAGGCAGTGCGCGATCAGCTTCGGTCCTGGGAGGACCAGGGCTATGGACACCTGCCGGTCTGCATGGCGAAGACGCAATATTCCTTTACCACCGATCCGAACGTTCGCGGCGCGCCAGAGGGGCACATTGTGCCCGTTCGTGAAGTGCGCCTCTCGGCCGGCGCGGGTTTCGTCGTCGTCATCACCGGCGAGATCATGACCATGCCCGGCCTGCCGAAATCACCTTCGGCCGAAAGAATTTTCCTCAATGATCATGGCTATATAGAGGGGCTGTTTTAAGTTCAGAATCTGATTCAACCGGGGTCGTTTGAACTCAGGAACTTTGCCGGTCCGACATCACCTGCAGCAGAATGCGATGCGATTGAAGGGAGAAAAACCGCGCGTTCGCTTGACGCCACCGGCAGCAGGATCGACAACGGACATCGGCATCACCGGATGGAAGAGCGGAGGCAGATCATGACTGCAGACAGCCGTGCCAGCTTGGCCGATATACGTGCCTTCCATGCGAAAATGATGGCCGCCGCCGGCAACTCGGCGGATGAAAGGCTGGAACAGGCCTTCCGCCAGGTGCCGCGTGAAGCCTTCATGGGGCCGGGACCCTGGCAGATCGTGGTCAAGGGACGCTATCTCGAAACGCCAAGCAGCGATCCCGCCTTTCTCTATCAAAATGTTCTGGTCTCCCTGGATAGATCGAAGGGCATCAACAATGGCGAGCCGTTTCTCCATGCCGCCTTCCTGGGTGCCGTCGCGCCCAAGCCTGGCGAAACCGTCGTTCAGATCGGCACGGGGACGGGATACTACACCGCCATTCTCTCAACGCTGGTGACACCGGGCGGACATGTCCATGCCATCGAGATCGATGAGGCACTGGCCGGCCGCACGCGAGACAATCTCGCCTCCTATAAAGACGTTTCCGTCATCTGTACCGATGCGACTTCGTTCGAGCTTCCGGATACGGATCTGATCTATGTGAGTGCCGGCGTGGTGGCACCGCCGAAGTCATGGCTGCAGGCGTTGCGACCCGGAGGGCGGCTCATCGTGCCCTGGCAGGCGAATGAGAAGGTCGGGCTTGCCGTGGTCATTACGCGAGAGGATATCGGTTTCAGCGCTCGTGCTTTGATGCCTGCTTATTTCATTCCATGCATCGGCGCATCGGATCCGGCCCAATCCATTAAAATTCCAAATGGTGGTGAGGCTCGGTCCATCCAGTCTATCTGGCTGACCGAGGAGCGCGCGCCCGATGAAACGGCGGTTGCGATCTACCGGGATGTCTGGTTCTCAAATGCCGGCATCCGAGCTTGATCGAGCCGGTATTTTGACAATGTCGAACCATCGATTGATCGGCGTGCTTTTCAAGCCATTCCAGGAAAAACGCGTAGTGGTTTTTGTCCTCTAGTGGCAGTAGCGAAAGCCGCCATTCCTTTCGATGACATCGAGATGGAAATGCGTTTCGTGGGCAGCGTCGCTTTCCGGGTCGAGGACAGTGGTGAAATAAAGGCAGGCAGAGGCGCTGGCTGCACGCTGGAACGCGCCTGTCAGCGTCGGATCTTCGCGGCGCGGCTCAATCGCGATGGTCTTGCCGTTTTCGAAGGTGAAGCTCGCGACATCGATGGCGTTGCCACGGGCATGTTCCGAGATCTTGCCGGTCGAGGCATTGTTGCGTAGGCGGCAGATATAGGTCGAGGCCTGATTGATGGCGACGATCTTGCCGTTGTCCAATGCGGCGGCTGATGGGAGCACGCTCTCCTTCATCCATTGGGCCAGTGCCAACGCCGCTTCGCAGCGCATCGTTCCTTGAGGTTTGAATTCGATCCCCGGCAGCGGCGAAGAAAGCGAGATCGGCTTGTCGATGCCGCAGCCGTTGCCGTCGTCAATGCGGGGAATTTCCTTGAAGATTGCTCCCATCGCGGTCAGTTCCTTCAGGCACGCCTGGTGTTCCTCGTCCGGCTCGGAGGCGACGGTCGGGGGCGGGCGAGGGGGACCTTGCATCTCGCCCGTCGTCTGCTCCTCAGGCGGAGTTGCCGGCTTGTCCTCTGGTTGGGCATCCGGCTTTTCCGGCGGAACGACAGGTTTGTCAGGAGATGCTGCCGGCTTCTCCGCCGGGATCGGCGGCGTGCCGCTCGGCTGAGCCCGTTGCTGATCCGGCTTTTGTTCTGGGAGCGGACCGGTCTGGGGAAGAGAAGCGGCCATAAGTAAAATGACGGCAGAGGTTAGTGAAATGCTTCTAAACAACATCAAGTAAATCAGCCAATTCTAATGATGATGTCATCAGAACGCTTGAGGTCGCCATTTCGTTGCAATTCAGCAACGTTCGTCTTCCGTCTTTAAACATGATAATTCTATTCATGATTATATGGATGAGATATATTGACAATAATAGTCATGTTTTTTATGCGGCAGAAAGAAGGCGAAATATTGCCGTCTCATCAACAAAACTGACCTAGCCAGCCCCTTGCCTGCATTCGACGCAGCAACCAGCCAGCCCGGTGAAGCAATTCGAAAGGAATGGTTATGGTTGTCCGGCGCTCACGCTCGGTCCTCTTGGCATGCACCGCGTTTCTGGCCCTTGGGCTGACGACGACATCTTTTGCGCAAACAGCCGCTCAAAATGAAGACGCGGCGGGTGAAGCCGCCACGGGGGATCGAGTCACCAATCTGAAGCCGATCGTCGTGAAGGGCAAAGGCAAAGCGAACAAGGATGTGCTCGCCGACTCTCCGACCACAAGCGAGACGACGGCCAAGGACATCGACGACAAGCAAATCACACGTATCGAGGACCTCGGCCGCAGCACCGAAGTCGGCGTCGGCTTCAACCGCGCTACCGGCGGCGTCAATATTCGTGGCCTCGGCGACGACCGCGTGCTGACCACCGTCGACGGCATCCAGATTCCTTTTCTTCTCGATGCCTCCCGCGAATCCGACGGTGGCATCAACAGCTTCGATTTCAACGCGCTTTCCAGCGTCGATGTCGTGCGAGGCGCCGATTCCAGCCGTGCCGGTTCGGGTGCTCTTGGCGGCGCCTTCGTGCTGCGCACGCTGGAGCCGGAAGATCTGATTGCGCCCGGCTTTACCTGGGGCGGAGTCTTCAAGTTCGGCTATAATGGTGACGATCGGAGTGTCGGCGGTGCCGCAGCCGTTGCCAAACGCATCGACAATACCGCCGTTCTCTTCCAGGGCGGCTACACGCATGGTCATGAGCTTGAGAACAACGGCGATGTCGGCGGCTATTCGACCAAACGTACCGAGGCTAACCCGGCCGACTACAATCAGAGAAGCGGCCTGTTCAAGATCCGTCAATATACCGACGCCGGTACCTTCGGCATCACGGCCGAGCACTACAACAAGGATAAAACCACCGATCTGATGACCCTGCAGAGCCCGACCGGAAACTTCCGGCCTGGCAATTACAACGGGACAGACAATGTCGAGCGCAATCGCGTGTCGCTCGATTACAAATATGAAGCCGATAGCGCTGATTCACTGCTTGATACCGCCAATGCCGTCTTCTACTGGCAGAATCTTGTGCGTGAAACCGGTACTGCGGGCTATCGGTACACGTCCGTTATCGGCGACTATTCCCGCCTCAATGAAATGGACGACCGCAGTATCGGCTTTAGCGGCAACGCGGCGAAATCTTTCGACACCGGTAACCTGCATCACCAGCTCACTTTCGGTCTCGATGTCGCCTTCGACAAGGTTCACCAGTATTCGGCCGGCAAGGATAGCTGCGCCAACCCGCGCTGGCGCGCGACTTGCGCCTTCCTCCACACCAACCAGTCCGACATGCCCGATGTCGATGGCAAGCGCGTCGGCGCCTTCATCGACGACAAGATCGAGCTGGGATCCAGCAACTTCTATCTGACGCCGGGTCTGCGCTTCGATTGGTATGATTACTCGCCGAAGAACACGGCTGCTTATCGTGACAGCGCCAACTATGATGGCCTGCCCTCTGGGCAATCCGACAGCCGCTTCTCGCCAAAGCTGCGCGCCTCCTATCAGCCGCAGGACAATGTCGAACTTTACGCGCAGTGGGCAATGGCCTTCCGCGCGCCTAATGTCAGCGAACTCTATGTGAACTACGGCGTGCCTGGCGGATACGTCAACATCGGCAATCCGAACCTGAAGCCTGAGACCAGCAACGGCATCGAAATCGGCACCAATCTCGGCGATGACGATTTCGGCGGCCATATCGGCGCCTTCTACAACAAATACAAGAACTTCATCGACACGTTGAATTATCGCGATCCCACGGGCACCTATCCGCTCGGGATTACCGAATACTTCAATCGCGCCAACGTCCGCATGTTCGGTGTCGAGGTCAACGCGCACAAGACGTTCGACAACGGCATCCACGTCAAGGGCTCGCTTGCCTATGTGAACGGCAAGGATTCCGATACCGGCCAGTGGATCAATTCCGTCGCCCCGGCCAAGGCTGCCTTCACCGTCGGCTATGCGGCCGATGTCTGGGGAACGGACCTGACCTTCATCACCGCGGCGCGCGAGGCGAAGAAGACAGGCGATACGCTGCAGACCCCTGCCTACGGCATCTTCGATCTCACAGCCTGGTGGGAACCGGAGCAGGTGAAGGGCCTCAGCATTCGTGGCGGCGTCTACAACATCTTCAACAAGACCTACTACGACGCTCTCAACGCACCGTCCTACAGCGGCACGCTGACCCAGCCTGCTTCCTATTATTCTGAGCCCGGTCGGACCTTCAAGCTGACGCTGACGCAAAGGTTCTAAGCGGTTACATCGATGCAGCAAACTTGAATCCGGCGAATTTGGGCGATGCTTCGGCATCGCCTCTTTTTTGCTCTCTCGCGTGGCATCGGGCGATCTGCGCAATTGTAAATGGCAGCGTTCGATGCTATTCGAACAATGCAGTCTTTAACCGTCGAGAAAAGAGAGGAGGACCGTATGACCAAGATAGTCTGGCATATTCGCCAGTTCGGTCCGACTCGTGCCCTGCAGATGCGTTTGCAGGGCTGATCAGAGGCTGTTTCTCACTCATTCCTTCTGGTCTGCCCTTGGGGCGACGCGAGCCTGCGCAACCGCGCGGCTGCGTCATGACATGTTTTCGAGCATTGGCCTGTTTGGGCCATCGGCATTGGCGTAGCGCGGCAAAAGGAGCCGCCGGCGATGTCTTGAGATGCTCGATCGAGACCGGAAAAGACCATGACTCTGATCAATCTTCGCAATCTGGGCGTCACCATGAGTGCGCCGTTGTTTTCCAATCTCAACTTCACTGTGGATGCCGGCGATCGCGTCGGCATCGTTGCTGCGAATGGACGCGGGAAGACCACGCTGCTCAACTGCATCACGGGCAGGCAAGAGCCGACCACGGGCGAGATCACCCGCGCCCGGGGCTTGCGCGTCGGCTATGTCGAACAGAATGTGCCGGCGAACCTGCTGGATGTCTCCTTCTATGAGGCAGTCCTGCGCGCTTTGCCCAAGGAGCAGGTCGCGAGCGAGGGCTGGCGTGTCGACGTCACTCTCGATTCACTCGATGTGCCTGATGCGATGCGGGAGAGGACGTTGGCTCAGCTCAGCGGGGGCTGGCAGCGGCTTGCCATGCTTGCACGCGTATGGGTAACCGAGCCCGACGTGCTGCTGCTGGATGAACCGACCAACCATCTCGATCTCGCCAAGATCGCGCTGCTGGAGGATTGGTTGAATGCCTTGCCGCGCGACGTGCCCGTCATCATCGCCAGCCACGACCGCGCCTTCCTCGATGCCGTCTGCGATCGCACTTTGTTCCTGCGTCAGGATCAGTCGCAAACCTATGCGCTGCCCTATAGCCGGGCGCGTGCGGCGCTGGACGAAGTCGATGCCTCGGATGAGCGGCGTTACCAGAAGGAGATGAAGACGGCGCAGCAACTGCGCAAGCAGGCGGCCAAGCTCTATAATCTCGGTGTCAATTCCGGCAGCGATCTCCTGACGGTGAAGACGAAACAGCTGAAGGCGCGGGCGGAGAAGCTGGAGGACAGCGCCAGACCGGGCTACCGCGAGCGTTCCTCCGGCTCGATCAAGCTCGTCAATCGAGGCATCCATGCCAAGGTGCTGCTGACGCTGGAGGATGTCGCGGTGACCACGCCCGACGGTACGCTGCTGTTCAAGACGGGCCAGCAGTGGATTTGTCAGGGTGATCGCATCGTGCTGCTCGGGCAGAATGGCGCCGGCAAGACGCGGTTCGTGGAGATGATCCGCAGGGCGATCGCCGATCCGTCTGTCGGTGGCGCAATCAAGCCGACGCCGTCTCTGGTGCTGGGTTACAGCGATCAGGCGCTCTCCAATCTCGGCCAGAAGGACACGCCGCTCGGCATGATCACACGCCTGTTCGAGCTCGGCGAGCAGCGTGCCCGCACGCTGCTGGTCGGCGTCGGAATCAACATCGACATGCAGGGCAAAGAGATCGGCCGTCTGTCCGGCGGGCAGAAGGCACGGCTTGCCATGCTGGCGCTGCGGTTGACCAATCCCAACTTCTACCTGCTCGACGAGCCGACCAACCATCTGGATATCGACGGCCAGGAGGCGTTGGAGGGCGAGCTGACGGCGAATGAGGCGAGCTGCCTTCTCGTCTCGCATGACCGTAGTTTCGTGCGATCGGTCGGCAACCGGTTCTGGCTGATCGACCGGAAGCGGTTGGTCGAAGTGGATGGCCCGGAGGAGTTCTTCGAGGCGGCGAGAGTGCAGGAATGAGAGAAGGATGGGCGGAGGCGAAAAATCGTTTCTGCCCATTCTCCAAGATTGCGGCTTGCGTATCCCCTCATCTCACGCTAACAATTCCCGCCATGACCACGTCCTTGAACAACATTGCAGTTTGGTGGTGGGCACGCTGAGGCGGCCTCGACCAATCGTGTTCAAAGACGACGAGTGAGCCGCCCGAGATTTCGAGGCGGCTTTTTTGTTATATTGGCCGCCTGTCATCCGGGCCCGACAACGGAGTGAGGAACAATGGTAACGATCCTTCGGGATGATGGTGCGGAAATCTACGAGACGAAGGGCGGCATCACCGTCACCCGGCAGCGCCGGCCGACGCCCTATGCGGATGCCGTATCGTCTTACATCGATAAGCTCGATGAGCGCCGCGGCGCGGTATTTTCGTCGAACTACGAATATCCCGGCCGCTATACACGCTGGGATACCGCCATCGTCGACCCGCCGCTCGGCCTGTCCTGCAACGGGCGCGATGTCTGGATCGAAGCCTATAACGAGCGCGGCGAAGTCATCCTCGGCTTTATCGCTGAGAAGCTGAAGACCGTTTCCGAAGTGGTGCTTGGCACCTCGACGCCGCGCCGGCTCGATCTCACGGTCAAGACGCCGGATCGCGTTTTCACCGAGGAAGAGCGCTCGAAGATGCCGACGGTCTTCACCGTGCTGCGCGCCGTGACCGATCTATTCTATTCCCAGGCCGATGCCAGCATCGGCTTCTACGGCGCCTTCGGCTATGATCTCGCCTTCCAGTTCGACGCGATCGATCTGAAGCTCAAGCGCCCGGACGACCAGCGCGACATGGTGCTCTACCTGCCGGACGAAATCCTGGTGGTGGATAACTATTCCGCCAAGGCCTGGATCGATCGCTACGACTTCGCCAAAGGCGACGTATCGACGGAAGGCAAGTCGGGCGAGATTGCGCCAGAGCCGTTCCGGCACACCGATGCCATTCCGCCGAAGAGCGATCATCGCCCCGGCGAATATGCCGAACTGGTGGTCAAGGCGAAGGAGAGCTTCCGCAAGGGCGACCTCTTCGAAGTGGTGCCCGGCCAGAAGTTCATGGAGCGCTGTGAGAGCAAGCCATCCGATATTTCCAAACGCCTGAAGGCGATCAATCCGTCGCCCTATTCCTTCTTCATCAATCTCGGCAATCAGGAATATCTCGTCGGCGCTTCGCCTGAAATGTTCGTGCGCGTATCCGGCCGCCGCATTGAGACCTGCCCGATTTCGGGAACGATCAAGCGCGGCGACGATCCGATCGCCGACAGCGAGCAGATCCTGAAACTGCTGAATTCCAAGAAGGACGAGTCGGAACTCACCATGTGCTCCGACGTCGACCGCAACGACAAGAGCCGCGTCTGCGAGCCGGGTTCGGTCAAGGTCATCGGCCGCCGGCAGATCGAGATGTATTCGCGCCTCATCCACACGGTCGACCATATCGAGGGCCGTCTGCGTGACGATATGGACGCCTTCGACGGCTTCCTCAGCCACGCCTGGGCCGTCACCGTCACCGGCGCGCCGAAGCTCTGGGCCATGCGCTTCATCGAGAGCCACGAGAAGAGCCCGCGCGCCTGGTACGGCGGCGCGATCGGCATGGTGGGCTTCAATGGCGACATGAACACCGGTCTGACGCTACGCACCGTTCGCATCAGGGACGGCATTGCCGAGGTGCGGGCCGGCGCGACGCTGCTCAACGACTCGATCCCCGAGGAAGAAGAAGCCGAAACCGAACTGAAGGCCTCCGCCATGCTTTCCGCCATCCGTGATGCCAAGACCGGCAATTCCGGCAAACAGCAACGCGACGTCGCTTCCGTCGGCAAGGGCGTGAAGATCCTGCTCGTCGATCACGAGGACAGCTTCGTCCATACGCTCGCCAATTATTTCCGCCAGACGGGCGCGACGGTGTCTACCGTGCGTACGCCGGTGCCGGAAGAAGTCTTCGACCGGCTCGATCCGGATCTCATCGTGCTGTCGCCAGGACCTGGCAATCCGAAGGATTTCGATTGCAAGGCGACCATCAAGAAGGCGAGGGCGCGCAACCTGCCGATCTTCGGCGTCTGCCTGGGCCTGCAGGCGCTGGCCGAAGCCTATGGCGGCGAGCTGCGTCATCTGGCGATCCCGATGCACGGCAAGCCTTCGCGCATCCGCGTGCTGGAGCCGGGTCTCGTCTTCTCCGGTCTTGGCCGCGAAGTGACGGTCGGTCGCTACCACTCGATCTTTGCCGATCCGTCGAGCCTGCCGCGCGACTTCATGATCACGGCCGAGAGCGAAGACGGCACGATCATGGGCATCGAGCATGTGAAGGAGCCGATCGCGGCCGTGCAGTTCCACCCGGAATCGATCATGACGCTCGGCGGCGATGCCGGCATGCGGATGATCGAGAATGTCGTGGCGCATCTGGCGCGGCGGGCGAAGACGAAGGCCGCCTGAGGCCAGCGTTTAGAGCGCAGAATTTGCTAGCCCCATGCACTCGGAAAAAGTGCATGGGGCTATTTTTATGCCTTGAAAGAGCCAACAAACCGCTGAAGAAATTCAGTATTGCAGGGGGCTTTCAGTCGGTGATCTCAAGAATATTCAAGGGCGTTTTCTTCTCCGTTCTTGCCGTCGTGCTCCTTGTCGGTCTCGGCATCGTCGCGCCGCGTCCGCTCTGGTATGACCAACCGGGTGCGCGCAGCGAGCGCTCACAACAAATCCTCGTGCTCAGCAACCCCATCCATACGGATATTGCCATTCCCGTTGATGGCGATCTTCTCACGCGTTTCGCCTTCCTGCGGTCGGCCGGGCTGGATCTCGGCAATCCCAACCTGCGCTATCTCATTTTCGGCTGGGGCGGCCGAAGCTTCTATACGGAAACGCGCACATGGGCCGATTTGAAGGCGGGTCCCGTCTTGAAGAGCTTTGCGTTCGACCGTTCCGTCATTCATGCGGAGCTGGCGGGCGATATCCCGCTGGACGCGCCTGCTGTGACGGTCATCGACATCGATGCCGAAGGTCTTGAGCGGCTCAAGCAATTCGTTCTCGCCAGCTTTGATCGCTCCGATAGCAATCCGATACCCCTGCCTGGCAGCAACTATGGGCCAAACGATGCGTTCTTCGAAGCGCGGGGTTATTTCAACGCGCTGATGGGATGCAATACCTGGACGGCTGCCGCGCTGAGGCAGGCGGGCTTGACCTCCGGTCTCTGGACGTCATTGCCTTGGATGCTGCGAATGTCCTTGCGGCTGCATAATGACGACGAACGCTTTGCGGCAAGCCATACTTTGCCTTTGAGGCGGTTTGACTTGCTTCAGGTTGTATCCTAGTCTTTTCGTCGTTCCTGTGGGGCACATCGGCATCGGGCCGAAAGGGCTAGGCCTGCCCGCTGATATCACTCAGCAGGAGTCTGTCCATGCCAACCCTCGATACCTACCGTAAACAAGCCAAGCTGTTGATGCGCTGGCACCGAGAGCGCGACTATTCCATTGGTGGAAGAGTGCGAATGCTCGATCGTTTCAAGGCGCTGACGGATCGCGAGATCCTGGCGATGAAATTCCCCTTATCGTTAGCGCAGGAGATCGTCGCGGTCGAAGCGGGCCACAGGAGCTGGGCGGAATTGAAGTCCGTTGCAGCGGACGCCCCGAAGATGCCGGCTGCTGCAGCGGAGCCGCCGGTTTTCAAGAGCATCGTTCCCATCCTTTTCGTGCGGGATGTGGCTGCGAGTGCGGCCTTCTTCAGGGAGAAGCTGGGCTTCTTCGAGGACTTCCTGCATGGGTCGCCGCCGTTCTATGGGGCGGTGTCGCGCGACGGCATCTGCATCCACTTGCGGCTTGTCTATGAGCCCTATTTTGCTGCGGCGGCGGCAAAGGAGGGGGCACTCATTCTGGCTTCTATCGAAGTTTCGAATGTCCAGGGATTGTTCGAAGAGTTCAAGGCTAGGGGCGTTGATTTCGCGCAGCCGCTGACCAAGCAGGCATGGGGTGGCACCGATTTTCATGTGCGCGATCCGGATGGCAACGTGTTCTCGTTTGTCGCGTTCCGATCGTAACGCTTTGAGCCGTCGAGGGTTGCCGCGGAGCGGCGGCCCTCACATGTCCTCGCAATTCTGCCAGCCTTCCTCGAAGACAAGCTTGTCGAGCGGCAGGCGATCACGCCATCCCTTCACGGCGAGTTCCGGCATGTCATAGAGTTCGTCGACATAGCCGACGCAGAGCCAGGCGACGATCTTCACATGCTCGGGAATGCCGAGGATCACCTTGATGGCATCCTCATGGAAGATGCTGACCCAGCCGATACCGACGCCCTCGGCCCTTGCGGCAAGCCAGAGATTCTGGACGGCGCAGACGGTCGAATAGACATCGGTGTCCGGATTATGCGTGCGTCCGAGCACGACGGGGCCGCCGCGCCTGGTGTCGCAGGTGATGCAGATGCTGAGCGGCGCCTTGCGGATGCCTTCCAGTTTCAGTCGCTGATACTGCGCGCGACGATCACCCTCGAACATCGCGCAGGCTTCCTCATTGGCCTGATGGAAGGCCTGCCATACGCGCTCGCGCGTTTCTGGCTGACGGATCAGGATGAAGTTCCATGGCTGCATGAATCCGACCGACGGTGCCGAATGGGCAGCCTGGAGCAAGCGCCTGACGAGATCGTCAGGAAGGGGATCGGGCCGGAACTGGTCGCGCACGTCGCGCCGCGTCTCGATGGCACGATAAACGGCGCTGCGCTCCTCTTCAGAGAATGCGCCGGCTGCAACCAGATGCTCCGAAGCGCTGGCATGGATGTCAGCAGTGAGAGGTGAGGCGTCGGCAGCGTTTTCAATGGAGGGCATATTCAACCATGGTTTCATAAGGAGCGACGGTTCATCGGCGGTACCGGAACCTTGCACATCAGGCTGAGGCCCAGCTTAGTGCGCAATCGCGGACGAAATTACCAGCATGATTTTCCACAGGCGAGCGTGTAATCGGCTTCCTGTTGTCACGGAACGGCGGCTTGCGCCAAATCTTGCTCATGCTTCGGCCTGCATTACAAGAGCGCGCTTCGTTCCAGTCGTGCGGTGGGGGCGAATTGTCGTGCGGAAAATGGCGACCACCTTTGACAAACTCGGCATTGTGTCGCATATGGACCGTCAATAAGCCGCCTGCGCGAAATTCGCGCGGGCGGTTTTGCATTTCAACGGCGCCTTTCTTGCAATTCATTCGCATGAGCAGGCGTGGGGACATTTGGAGACGGGCATGAACAGTCAGGGAAACGATACGATCAGGCGGCTCGCCCTCTGGGGTATCCCGCTGTCGCTCGGCGTCATGGGACTGAAGATGCTGGCCTGGTGGCTGACAGGCTCGGTGGCGCTCCTGTCCGACGGGCTTGAATCGCTCGTCAACGTCGTCGCTGCCTTCATCGCCTTCTTCGTCATCCGCTACGCGCAGAAGCCGGCAGACCACGATCATCCCTTCGGGCATCACAAGGCGGAATATCTCTCTGCCGTTACCGAAGGGGTGATGATCGTCGTTGCGGCGCTGATGATCGTGCAGGAAGCGGTCGGGCATCTCGGCAATCCGCAGCCGATGCAGGCGCCTGTGCTCGGTCTCGCCATCAACTTCGTCGCCGGCGTCATTAACGGCGCCTGGGCCCTGACCTTGATCCGAGCCGGAAGGACGCACCGCTCGCCGGCATTGACGGCGGACGGCCAGCACATCATGTCCGATGTCTATACCTCCATCGGCGTGCTGATCGGCCTGTTGCTGGCACTCGGCACCGGTCAGCCGATCTTCGACCCTGTGCTTGCCATTCTCGTCGCCATCAACATTCTCTACCAGGGCTGGAAGGTCATCTCCAGTTCCATCGATGGACTTATGGACAAGGCCGTGCTGCCGGAGGAAGAGGAGATCATCAAGGATGCGATCGCCAAGAATGCCGAGGGGTCGCTCGGCGTTCATGATCTCAAGACGCGCAGGGCAGGGGCCGTGACCTTCGTCGATTTCCACATGGTCGTGCCCGCCGCCATGCCGGTGCGGGAGGCGCATCGAATCTGCGATCGCCTTGAAGATGCCATACGGGCGATCCATGCGGGCGCCGAAATAGCCATTCATGTGGAGCCGGAGGGCGAGAAGGCCCATGGTATCCGCGTTAAAGTGATCAAGGAGACTTAAAGATGCCCAAGACCGATGTGTCCGGCCTGTCGATGCTCGGCAATCAGACGGAAACCGCCAGCAATCCGGAAGAGGCCGTTCTGGAGAAGGTGCCGTCCGGCCATGCCGGCACCGATTACGTCGTGCGCTTCACCGCGCCCGAATTCACCTCGCTTTGCCCGATGACGGGACAGCCCGATTTTGCCCATATCGTCATCGACTACATTCCGAACGAATGGCTGGTGGAATCGAAGTCGCTGAAGCTTTTCCTGCATTCCTTCCGCAATCACGGCGCGTTCCACGAGGATTGCTCGATCTATATCGCCAAGCGCCTGGTGGATCTGCTGCAGCCGAAGTGGCTGCGCATCGGCGCCTACTGGTATCCGCGCGGCGGCATTCCGATCGACGTCTTCTGGCAGACAGGCAAGCCGCCGGAGGGCGTCTGGTTGCCGGATCAGGGTGTGCAGCCATATCGCGGCCGAGGCTGAATGAAAAAGCCGTCATCCGGGGATGGCGGCTTTTCTGCTAGATTCGATGAGGCTGCGGCTCAGGCGAATGAGTTGTCGTCGCCATCGTCATAGGACGAGTCATCATAATCATCGTCCTGAGCGTCTTGGGCAGCGTCCTGGGCGTAATCGGCCGCGCTCTGATCATTCTGATCGCTATTGTCGTCATTGCCGAAATAGTTGTTGTTGATGATCGTTTCCTGCACCGGCTGTTCGGCCGCATTGGCCGCCGTGCCGCCGAAGAGACCGCTGCCGGCATTGCCGCCAAAGAGGCCGCCGCCAGTCCCGCCCAGATGCGGGCTGAAGAGGCTGGAGAGCGATTCCGCCAGCATTACGCCACCCGCGACGCCGGCTGCCGTGCCAAGCGCACCGCGCAGGAAGCTGCCGCCAGCCGAAGGCGCGGCTGCCTGCTGGCTCCACGGGCCTGACGGCTGTGGTTGCGGCTGGCCAGCCCAAGGGCCGGACTGAGGCGCATTGCGGGCATAATCGTCATAGAGGCGGCCCTGCTGCTGCGGATTGCCGCCCTGTGGAGCTACGGCGCGCTGCTGCTGGCCGCCGCCGAAGAGCGAGCCGATCCCGCCGAGGAAACCGCCGCTCTGGCCCTGCGGGTGATTGTCGGCGCCCTGCTGCTCGAGTTCATGCACACGGGCCTCGAGCTGCTGGATGCGGTCAGCCGCAGCCTTCATGCCCTGTTCCTGCATGATGACGGCCTGCGCCAGGAAATAGGGCGCATAGGGCTGGTCGCGGACCGCCTGGTTGATAAAGGCCTCCGCGTCGGCGTCGCGCTGCGTGCTGGCCGCACCGCGCACGCGATCGAAGAGAGAGGCAAGCAATTGACGTTCTTCTGGCGACATGATGGCCTCCTTGGCTATCCGTGCTGTAAATTCGGGGCGCGATCTCTAACCGCGCTGACCTGACGTAGGATCAAATCTCGGCTTTTCAAAGCCATTCAAGTTACATTTCGGTAATCCGCAACCATAACACCATGTTGTCAGCCGCTATTCCCGCCTTGTCTTTTTCCGGCATTGTTTTACGCATTGAGTCGCACTATGTGCGGTGAACGACGCATCATGCTGGAGAGTTGAATGAACGACGAAGACGAACAGGAAGACAAGAAGACCGAGCAGCCCTTGGGCAAGGACGCGGAGGCGAATCTTTTCAAGTCGCGTTCGATCTTCATCTATGGCGGCATCACGCAGGAACTGGCGCAGAAGGTCTGCTCCCAGCTCGTGGCGCTTTCCGCTGCCAGCGACGATGATATCCGCATCTATGTGAACTCGCCCGGCGGCCACGTCGAGTCAGGCGATTCCATCCACGACATGATCAAGTTCATCAAGCCGAAGGTCTGGATGATCGGTACGGGCTGGGTCGCCTCTGCCGGAGCGCTGATTTACGTCTCCGCTCCCAAGGAGCGCCGTATTTGCCTGCCGAACACGCGCTTCCTGCTGCACCAACCGTCCGGTGGCACGCGCGGCATGGCCTCCGACATCGAGATCCAGGCACGCGAAATCATCAAGATGAACGAGCGCCTGAACAAGATCTTCTCGGAAGCCACCGGCCAGCCGATCGAAAAGATCGCCAAGGACACGGACCGCGACTACTGGCTCTCCGCCGAGGAAGCCAAGGCTTATGGCCTGGTCTCGCGCATCGTGACCTCGCAGGCAGAAATCTGATCTAGCGGGTTTTGCTCGATTGAATTGAGCGCCCTCGCTAGCCGGAAGGCTGGCGGGGGCTTTGTTTTGAGGTGGCGGGATTGCGTTCGCTTCGACCGAAGAGAAAGAGCTGGCAGCGAGAGAGCCGCCGCCAGCCTTCGCCACCAGGAGATTGCAACGTTTCCAGGGGCGGCGAATTGGAGTGCTTGAGCTGCGAACCCTGCGGAATTGGCCGACCACTGCCTAAGCGGTGATCTCGACCGGCGTTCCGTCCGGCATCGCGATGACGGCCTCGTAGAAGCCGTCTCCTGTCATGCGGGGCGCGGATTTCAGACAGCCGTCCGTCCGGCATCGCTCGGCCAATGCATCGACGAATGTCCGATCTCCAAGCGACACGGCGATATGATCCCAGCCGATGCGCTCATCCGGCCTACCGGCAGCAAGCCAGGGACCGGTCATCAGCTCGATCTGATCGCCCCTTCCGGGTAGATGGACGAAACGGGAGACGAAGCCAGGCCGTCGCTGGCTTCGATAGGGTTCGCCGACGGTTGCACCGAAATAGGTTTCCCAGAAATTCGCGGCGGCATCGAGATCATGCGTCCATAGAGCGGTATGAGCGATCCGCATCTGTCTCTCCCTGTGCCTGTTCGTGATTGCGGGTAACGATGCCGGCGCAAAGCGGGGTGACGCAGAGCAATAGAGCGAGCATCCAGAAGGCACCGTGCAGGCCAAGATGATCCGCCGCGAAACCGACGCCGGCGGGGCCGACGAGCACGCCCGCATATCCCGTCATGGTGATGGCCGCGACGGCAAGGCCCGGCGGCATGATCTTTTGCGCGCCGCCCATGCGGAAGAGCACCGGAACGATGTTGGAGGCGCCAAGACCGATCAGCAGGAAACCGCTCATGGCGAGGATCGCGATCGGGCTGAGGAGGAGGATGACAAAGCCCACTACCGCGACGATGCCGCCCCATAGCATGATTGCCCTGTCTCCGACCCGTGCGGTAATGGCGTCGCCGCTCAGGCGGCCCGCCGTCATCGCAATCGCAAACAGCATGTAGCCAAGGCCGCCATGACTCGTATCGACCTGGCCCTGCGTGGTGAGAAGCAGAGCACTCCAATCGAGGATCGCGCCTTCGACGAGGAAGGTGATTGCTGCCAGCGCGGCCAGCAGCAGCACGACGCCGCGTGGCATGACGAAAAGCGGCGCGTCCTCCGCGGGGACGGTTCGCAGCAGTCGGGGCCATGCGACAATCATGGCGATCACCATAACTGCCGAGCTGAGAAACGTTGCGGCAAGAGGACCGGCCTTGGCGGAGAGGAGCAGGGTGACGAGCAGGGAACCTATGAAGCCGCCGATGCTGAACAAGGCATGGAAGCCGGACATCAGCGGCCGGTCCGCGCCTTTCTCCACTTCGACGGCGTGAATGTTCATGGCGACATCAAGCGATCCAAGGCAGGCGCCGAAAGCCGCCAGCGCAAGGCCGAGTGTAAACGGCGTGCCGGCCATGGCCAAGGTCGGCAAGAGAAGTGCGAGACCAAGACCGCCCGCGATGATGATCGGCTTGCTGCCATATCGCGCGCTCAACATGCCGGTCGCAAGCATTGCCGCGACCGAACCGAGGCCAAGGCAAAGCAGCAGCATGCCCAGCACGCCGTCATCGACCCCGAGACGAGCCTTGGCGAAGGGGACGAGGGGAGCCCAGCAGGCGAGCGCGAAGCCCCCAACCAGAAAAGCAAGTCGTGTTGCCAGCCGGGTTTCCGGCCGATCCGTGGATTGCATGGTCATTTCTTATCTTTCAAAATCAGGAGGATGACGTGACTTCGCTTGCCTTCACGAGCGAGAAGCCGGCGTCGGCGACCGCCTTTTCATCAGCGACAGGCAGGTCATCCTCGACAACAAGCCAATCGATATCGTCAGCGCCGCCGATGCGGTGCGGCGCGCGTTCGTGAAACTTCTCCGAGGTGATCAACGCGATTCGTGCTGCGCTTCTCTTGAGCAGCGTCCGTTTGAAGATCGCATCTGCATGTTCGTACACGCTGATGCCGTTTCTTGCCGAAACGGCGCAGACACCCAGGAAGCAGCGATCGATGTTCATGGCTTCGATGGCTGCTACCGCGGATGCATCGACGCTGCCGCCGACAACAGGATCGACCGCGCCACCGATCAGGACGAGCGGGATATCGCCGCGCTTCATGACGGCGCTGGCGATATCGATGGAGTTCGTCGCGATCGTCACGTCCAGGTTCTTCGGCAAAAGATCGACCATTGCGAGATTGGTGCTGCCGCTGTCGATGAACAGGAATTCGCCAGGTTCGATCATTGCGACCGCGGCCTTGGCCAAGGCTCTCTTGCGGCCGGATTCCTGCCCGACGCGTACGGCCATGGGCTGCGAGGGCGTTAGCAAGGGAAGCGCGCCGCCATAGACGCGGCGACATTTGCCCTCTGCGGCAAGTGCCCGCAGATCGCGGCGGACGGCGTCCTCGGACACGTTGAACTCGGCGGCCAGAGATGCGGCGATGATCTGCCGGCCTTCTGCAAGCCGTGCTTCGATGACGTCCCGGCGAGACAATGGGAGTGAATTGTTCATAAATTTGCATTAACGTGCATAAATAAGAGAGTCAATATGCGCGTTTATACACGATGTGACTCGTCGACGATATATTCCGCGAGCGATTTTGCTTACCGACACTGTCATTTTGCGCGAAAACAGCACTTGCACGCCCGATGCTTGTGATGCTCCATGCGCTTCAGTTGATCCTTCTGCGCTCCTCGAGTCTCCATCGCCATGCTCAAAGATTTTTCCGTTCAAAGCCTGTTCATGGGATGCCTCACGGCCTTCGTCGGCTTTGCCAGTTCCTTCGCTGTCGTCTTTCATGGCCTGCAGGTGGTGGGCGCCTCGGATGTGCAGGCAGCGTCCGGTCTGACGGCGCTTTCGGTTGCGATGGGCGTTTGCGCAATCGTGCTCAGCATGGCGACGAGGCTGCCGATCAGCATTGCCTGGTCCACACCGGGAGCCGCATTGCTCGCAAGTGCGGGGGCGATCGAAGGCGGCTTCCCGGTGGCTGTCGGTGCGTTTTTCATTTGCGGCATATTGATCGTCATTGCCGGCCTTTTTCGGCCTTTTGGCAGGGCGGTCGCCTCCATACCGGCGCCGCTTGCCAATGCCATGCTGGCGGGTGTCCTGCTCGGCCTTTGTTTCGCGCCCGTGAAGGCGATCGCCTTCAATCCGGCCTTCGGCTTGCCGATCATCCTTGCCTGGATCGTGGTCGGCTCGTTCAAGCGGCTTTGGGCCGTTCCGGCAGCGCTTGCGGCCTTTGCCCTGGTGCTGGCCTTTGGCGTGAAGATACCGGATGGTGCCTTCGCCTCGCTCGAGCATTCGTTGTTGCCTACCGTCGAATTCGTGAAGCCGGTCTTTACGCTTGCCGGTATCGTGTCCATCGCGCTGCCGCTGTTCATCGTGACCATGGCGTCACAGAACATTCCAGGCATCGCGGTGCTGAAGGTGCATGATTACGAGCCGAAACCCGGCCCGCTGTTTGCCGTGACCGGCGTGTTCTCGCTGCTTGCCGTTCCCTTCGGCGGCCATGCCGTCAATCTCGCGGCGATCACGGCCGCCATGTGCGCCGGACAGGACGCTCATGCCGATCCCAAGCGGCGTTATTGGGCAGCGATTGTCGCCGGTATCGGCTATGTGATCCTCGGATTGCTGGCGAGCGCGGTTACGGCTTTCGTGGCGCTCGCGCCGCCGATCCTCATCGAGGCTGTGGCCGGCCTGGCCCTTGTCGGGGCGCTTTCCAATTCCGCCTTGAACGCCTTCCAGCAGCCGGAATCACGCGAAGCCGCCGCCATCACGTTTTTGGTGACGGCATCGGGCGTTTCCTTCGGCGGCATCTCCGGCGCCTTCTGGGGGCTGGTCGCCGGTGGGCTGATGCTGGCCCTGTCGCGTGGGGTGCAGATGCTGAAGAAGTGAGCAGGGGGTTGCTTCTTTTTGATCCGGCGGCTATAAGCGCGGCCATGAAGTTGACTGGCGCAAAGATTTCCGAACAGATTGCACGTGGGCGCGTTGCCCTGCGTGACAATACGCGCGCCCTTACCTCGCTTCTCCTCCTCGGCCTTACGCGCGGTTGCCGGGTCCTTTGAGGAGCGCCCGGCGGCCGAAAGCCCGCTGGCCATCGCTCCTCGCGACTTACCCTAAAATCGACAGCTTACCCGCAAAGGGTCCGCATTTGTCATCGCCAAGCCGCATCCGATCGGCTAAGACGCGGGATAAAATGACGGGAAAGGAAGAGACGAGACCATGGACGCGAACAGCCATTCCCCCAAAGGCATGCCCGAAGCAGCGGTGAAATACCGCGCCTATCCCCAGATCAACATTCCCGACCGGACCTGGCCGTCCAAGACCATTACCAAGGCGCCGATCTGGTGCTCGGTCGATCTGCGCGACGGTAACCAGGCGCTTGTCGATCCGATGGGTCACGACCGCAAGGCGCGCATGTTCCAGCTGTTGCTGGATATGGGATTCAAGGAAATCGAGATCGGCTTCCCCTCGGCTTCGCAGACCGATTTCGATTTCGCCCGCTGGTGCATCGAACAGGGCAATGTGCCCGCTGATGTGTCGCTGCAGGTTCTCGTCCAATGCCGTCCGGAATTGATCACCCGCACCTTCGAGGCCCTGGAAGGCGCCAACAAGCCGATCGTGCATTTCTACAATTCCACCAGCGAATTGCAGCGCCGCGTGGTATTTGCCAAGGACGTGCAGGGCATCAAGCAGATCGCCGTCGATGCGGCCAAGATGATCACCGATATGGCGGCGAAGGCAGGCGGCGGCTATCGCTTCGAATATTCGCCGGAGAGCTTCACCGGCACCGAGCTGGACGTGGCTTTGGAGATCTGCAACGCCGTTATCGATGTCGTGAAGCCGACGCCTGACAACAAGCTGATCATCAATCTGCCGTCGACCGTCGAAATGGCGACGCCGAACATCTATGCCGACCAGATCGAATGGATGTGCCGCAATCTCGATAACAGAGAGAACCTGATCATTTCGCTGCATCCGCACAATGACCGCGGCACGGGCATCGCCGCCGCCGAGCTGGCCTTGATGGCCGGCGCCGATCGTGTCGAAGGCACGCTGTTCGGCAATGGCGAGCGTACTGGCAATGTCGATGTCGTGACCATGGCATTGAACATGTTCACGCAGGGCGTCGATCCGGAGCTGGATTGCTCCAACATCGAGCGCATGAAAGAAGTTTATGAATATTCCAACCAGATGGCGATCGGCGAGCGTCACCCTTACGTCGGCGAGCTGGTCTATACGGCCTTTTCCGGTTCGCATCAGGATGCGATCAATAAGGGCATGAAGGCCGCCAAGGTCGCCAACGACCCGGTGTGGGAAGTGCCTTACCTGCCAATCGATCCGCAGGATGTCGGCCGCACTTATGAGGCAATCATCCGCATCAACTCGCAGTCCGGCAAGGGCGGCATTGCCTATATCATGCAGCAGGACTACGGCTTGAACCTGCCGCGCAATCTCCAGGTGGAATATCGCGAGGAGATCCAGCGCATCACCGACGAGGAAGGCAAGGAATTGCCGTCCAAGCGCATCTACGAGCATTTCATCGAACGCTATGTGACGCAGCCCGAAGCGCCGCTCCGCTTCGTCGACCACCACACCTTCGCCGATCCCGAGCACAAGGGGCAGCGTATCGTTGCGGCCGAAATCACCGACAAGGGCGAAGTGAAGCGCATCGAGGGCAGGGGTAACGGCCCGATCGACGGCTTCATCAATGCGCTCTCGATCTATCTCGGCATCCCGATGTCCGTCGAGGATTACTCCGAGCACTCGTTACAGCACGGCTCCAATGCTGCGGCGATCTCCTATGTCGAAGTCTCCTATCCGGGCGGCAAGCTCTTCGGTGCCGGCATCAACACCAATATCGTCGCAGCGTCCCTCGAGGCGATCGTATCGGCGGCGAACCGCGTGCTCGCCATCAAGTCGGCGTAAGGCTCTGGCAGGATTACAGTTGATTTGAGAAGCCCCCTCGTTGTAGAGGGGGCCTTTTGTTGCGTATCAGTCGGCTGCCGACTCGTCGCCCTCGATGAAGCCGCCGGATTGGTGCGACCACAGCGTTGCGTAGATACCGTTTTGGGCGATCAGCTCCGCATGCGTGCCGTCCTCGACGATGCGGCCTTGGTCGAGCACGACGATGCGGTCCATGCGCGCGATGGTCGACAGGCGATGCGCGATGGCGATCACGGTCTTGTCTTCCATGATCCCATAGAGCGTATCCTGGATTTCGGCTTCGACTTCGGAATCGAGGGCAGATGTTGCCTCGTCCAGCACCAGGATCGGGGCGTCCTTGAGGATGGCGCGGGCAATTGCGACCCGTTGCCTCTGACCGCCCGACAGCTGGACGCCGCGTTCGCCGGCATGGGCATCGAAGCCGGTTCTTCCCTCCTGATCCCGCAGGCCCGCGATGAAATCGCTGGCAGCGGCCTTCTCGGCCGCAGCGAGAACCACATCCTCCGAAAAGTGGGGATTGCCATGGGCGATGTTATCGCGAATGGAGCGGTGAAGGAGCGATGCCTCCTGGCCGACCACGGCAATCTGCCGGCGAAGGCTATCCTGCGTTACCTGCCGAATATCCTGCCCATCGATCTCGATGATGCCTGATTCCGGATCGAAGAAGCGCAACAACAGGTTGACCAGGGTCGATTTGCCGGTGCCGGAGCGACCGACAAGGCCGACCTTCTGGCCCGCCGCAATTCGAAGCGAAACGCCGTCGAGCCCGCCATCTCCCTTGCCGTAGTGATGCGTGATTTGCCGGAAGACGATCTCACCCTTGGTGACGGCAAGCGGCTTGGCGTCCGGCATATCGGCAATCGCAAGCGGCTGCGAGACGGTCAGCAGTGATTGCCGCATGGCGCCGAGATGGGCAAAAAGCGACGACACCGCGTCCAGCATCCATTCGGCCATGCCGGTTATGCGGAAGCTTAAGGCGAGCGATGCCGCGATCAGTCCTAGCGGTGCGCCGCCGGACTGCCACAGCACGACCGCATAGCCGACGAGCGCGACGATGAGGAAGCTGCCGAGAAACAGCATGCTCGAATTGACAAGCACTTCCAGCCTCTGCACCCGGACGAATGTTTCTCGCGTTTGAGAGAAACGACGACGGGCTTCCTTGTCTTCCGCCATGGCATCGGCAAAAAGCTTGATGAGGTCGATATTGGCATAGCTGTCGACCAGCATGCCCGTCAGCTGGGCATAGGCTCCCTGGTACTGTGCGGAAGCCTTCTGCAGGCGAGGGATGACATAGGCCATCAGTCCGAGATAGCAGAGGAGCCAGATGGCGAGGGGCCAGATCAGGCGCGGGTCGATCGAGGCCATCAGCCAGAGCGAGCCGGCCACATAGATCGTGACGAAAGACAGCGTGTGCAGCACGGCATAGGCGGCGCCTGTTGCCGCCGTACCGATGTCACGCACCTGGCTGGCGATCCGCCCGGAAAAATCCTGACGAAACCAGCCGACGGATTGCCGAAGGACGTGGCTATGGGCGCGCCAACGAAACAAGGTCTCGGCATTCGGCCGAAATGCGATGTCATCCAGGCTTTCGCGGAGATAGCCGGCAAGCGGCCGTCCGATCAGCACAAGTGCGGCCGCAGCAAGCAGGCCCCACCCTTCGGACGTCCAGAAATCCTCCCGGCGAGCGGCGGCCAGATTGTCCACCAGCCGGCTGGAATAGCCGATAAGCCAGATCTCGATGACAGCGCCGATGACAGTCAGGCCGAGGCTCATCGCCATGACTGTGCGAAACGGGCGAAGGTTGGTTAGGAGATAGCGCCAGGCCTTGGATGATGGTTGCGGCTCATCATGATCCTGGAACGGATCGACAAGCTCTTCGAAGCGACGAAACATGAGGGCCCTCCGCGGGCGAACATAGCAATCTGATGGTCGGGCCAATAAAGCAGCCCTTCACGGCACTGCTTTTCAGCGGTGGTTTCCTGTGCCGTGGTTTTTCATCAGAGTGCTCTCCTCATTGATCGCTACAACCTACATAGCGTGTATTGGCGCCGATGTCAGCAGCAATTGTATCATGATCGCTCGACACGGCTCGCGTCGAAGTCGTCCGAGGATATGTGCTTCAATGGCGTATTTTGTTCAAGGCCTGCCCTTGGCAAGCTCTTCGCGCTGCTTCGTCAGGCGCTCGAGTTCTTCTTCCTGTTCGGCAATCCGCTCCGACGTCCGTTCTTCGTCGGCTGCGCCGGAGAAGGCGGCGGCTTGCTCGATCAGTTCGCGAAGATTGTCTCTTATCACCGCAATGCGCCTGTCGATTTCCGGAATGGTCAGCAGAACGTCGGACATGTGGAAACTCCAGTAAGAATATCGGCCTCATGCGATTGCCGCAGGGTCATTATCCATCCGCGAGCGTTCGGCTGCAAGCTGCAAAGAAAGAGAGGGGGCGGTCAGATCTCCGACGATACCCTATTGGCGATCTGGTCGAGCATCGCATCCGAGGACGGGCCGACGACGGCGTAGGTCGCGCCATCGCGATGCCAGGACACGATGCTGATATCGTCCTTGATGGTCTCGTTGAAATCGTTGTCGTTGGCGGCGCCGTCAGTCTTGGTGAAACAGACGGCGACGACATCGCCGTCGAGATTCTTATAGATCAGCTGGCCAACGGGCTTGCCGCCGGCGATGAACATCCGCGCGCCCTGGAAGACAAGGCCGTCGGCAGCCAGATCCGGGAAATTGAACTTGACGCCGACCGTGCTGCCCAGCCACTTGCTGATTTCGTCCAGTTCGCTTGCCTGCAGTTCGACCATATGGCGCGGCTGGCGCGAATAGATGCGATGATAGGCGGCTATGTCATCCAGCCAGTTTCGTGTCGCGGCCTGGGCCGGGGTGACGGGTGCCGCCTCCGGCGCATTGGCGGGTTGTGCGCCCAGGAGATATCCTATGCCGCCGCCGACCGCGAAGAGGATCAGGGCTGCCGCCAGCGACTGCCTGCCGTTCGGCGCCAATTTCAGGGATGGCCTGGCGAGACGGGGAGAAGGGTCGCGAGTCTTCGGGGGCTGGGCGCTCTTGATGGAACGGACGAGTGCAAGCGGGACAGGCTCTTTCAAAACCTCGTCGAAAGCCTTGCGGCCGACATCGGAACCATGCTTCAGCTCATCGAATATGCGCTGCGCATTCGGATCGGAAGCGATGAGCTTTTCCAGCTCTTCCTTTTCTTCCCGGGTCGTCTCGCCATCCATGAAGGCGGACAAGCGGACTTCGAGCGGCGTTTTTTTCATGTCCTGCAATGCTTAAAACCTTCGAGGCGAGCGGCTATGACCTTGAGAGGCAAGGTAAAGGCGTGCGCTGGAGAGTCGCGACATCACTGCCGACAGCGGAATGCCGAGGATATCGGCCGCCTGCTTGTAGCTGTGTCCTTCGACATCGACCAGCAGGAAGACACTGGCAAGTCCTTCGGGCAAAGATGTGACGAGGCGATGCGCTTCCCCCGCTTCAACCGGATTTAAATGTGTTCCGGATGCCGGGTCGCCCTCTTCCAGAGCATTGCCCTTGCCGGCAGGGCGCAACTTGTGGCGCCGCGCCTCGTCGATCCATTGATGCCGAGCCATGGTGTAGAGCCAGCTCTCCAATTTGCCGCCGCTGTTCCACAGATGGAATTTGGCGATGCCGCGCTGACAGACGCTCTGCACAAGCTCATCCGCCTCGGCCAGATCGCCGGTCAGCGTTACCGCGAAGCGCCGAAGCTTCGGAAGAAGGCCGACCAGATCGCGTCTGATATCGATGGCTGCTACCGGCGTTGGCATGGTCTTTCCAAAGAAGCGTTGGAGGTTGTCACATGGGCGACGTGCTTCCGCAAAGAGTGATCTTTCCCTTGGAAAAGGTGATGCGAGCAGAATGTTCGTCCTGTGTTGGTATGAACCATTTCCGTGCCGTTTCGCAAGCCTTCAAAACACTCGCACTTAACTGTCCTTCTCCGGGCGGCGGTCTGTGCATGCGCTGACCCATGCTGTCTCAATAGGTGACATGGCCCTTCAGCGATTGCAGTAGTGAGCGGTAAGCCCAGCTATTTTCGCCGCCGCGATCGCGGATCTCTACCAGCTGCACGCGGGCGCCCTGAACATCGCCCTGCTCGAGAAGGGCCTGTCCCATATAGGAGCGCGCAAGGATATAATTCTCGTCGCGTTGCAGCGCCTTGCGATAGTAGCTCATGCCGAGCTCCATGCGGCCTGCTTTGCGATTGGCGTAACCAAGGTAGTTGAGGATGCGGGGGTCGTCCTGGTTCCTCGCCAGCTTCAGGACGGTGATGGCGTTATCATACTGCCCCGCATAGGCGAATTCGCGCGCTGCCTGGAACAGTTGATCGTCATTGAAGGCGCTTTGCTTCGGCTTCACGCATTGCTTCTTATCCTTGTCCCAAACCTTGCCATCGGTGCATTGGGTGGTCGTCTTGCTCTTTGGCGGCGGGGCCGTTTCGTCATTTTCGGAGCCGGCGGCGATGGCCTGGAGGCTGGCGGCAGCCAAGAATCCGGCGGCGACCGCCACAGTTGAAAAGCTTTTCATCACCGCCTTGAAACCCATCCTATCCTCCCGGGATTCCGATGGTCCGATTGTAGCTCCGTATCTTAGAAAACGCTACCGAAACGATGCGCGCGACGTTCTAAAATGCGGATCATGTCGCCAGGATATCGATGCCTTCCGGATCGACGCCATTGCCGTTGTCGTTGAGGCTGTAGCGTTCGGCCTTCAACTCCCAGGCGCCGGGACGACCGGCGATCGTAAAGAGATTGTAGGCGGCGCGCGGCTTCAGGCCACCGACCCCTTGCGAGGCGGAAGCGATCCCGACGATCGGCACGGGACCCATATGGCCGCGCAGCCAATGCAAGGTGTTGAGATGCGTGTGCCCGTGCAGGACCAGTTCGGCCCCGCCCGTCGAGAGGACCGCCGCAAAGCGGCGGATGCCGATCATGCGCTTGTAGAAGCTGGTCGCGCCGCGAATCGGCGGGTGATGGATCATGACGACACGAAAGAGCCCGGCATCGCCGGCAGCGCGCAGGATATTGACCGTCTCGCGCGCCTGGCGGGCGGAGTAGAAGCCGCTGGCGGCAAAGGGCGGCGTGGCGACTGCGGTCGAGCAGCCGATCAGCGCCACTTGATCCCGGATGCGCAGATAGGGAAAAATGCGCTGGTCTTCCTGCCATTCGGCGGGAGCGTGATCGCCGCTCACATAGGGATACCAGGCACGCATGGCCTTTTCGTAGGCACCGGGCACATAGGCATCGTGATTGCCCGGCACGACTGACGTGCGCAGCGGATCGCCGACCGTCTTCAGCCATGCTGCTGCGGTCTGGATCTCCATGCCGCTCGCAAGATTGACGAGATCGCCGGTTACGGCCAGATGATCGGCCTGCTTTGCCCTTATGTCGTCAAGAAGGAGATCAAGCGTACCGCCAAAAAGGTGCTTGCGCC
The DNA here is from genome assembly GCF_030182495.1 of Rhizobium aureum. Taxonomy (NCBI): domain Bacteria; kingdom Pseudomonadati; phylum Pseudomonadota; class Alphaproteobacteria; order Hyphomicrobiales; family Rhizobiaceae; genus Rhizobium; species Rhizobium aureum. Next base: position 315,210 of record NZ_JAQJCI010000005.1, read on the forward strand.
GGTTTCGGTGCCAGTTCACAAATCCGGTAATGCGTTTGGAGGCGAGCTCTCTGATCGAAAGGCGTGGCAGCGGACCAAGGTGAACATCGGAAATATGCGCGAGCTTGAACATGGGATGAGACATAGCCCACTCTATTGTCAAAACAAATACATGCCCAACCTCAATGCGGATCGGGACATCGGGTTTCACGCATGAGCGACGATATTTCGAGGGACGAAAAGCAGAGTTTGGCAGTGCGGTTGTTCGGCCGGGCGCTGCATGTCTATTTCGGCCTGACTCGCAGCATGACGCTTGGCGTGCGCGCCGCCTGCTTCGATCGGGAGGGGCGAGTGTTCCTGGTGCGCCACTCCTATATCGCCGGCTGGCATATGCCCGGCGGCGGCGTCGAACGTCATGAGACGGTGGAGGAAGCACTTGCGAAGGAGCTGCGGGAGGAGGGCAATCTGGTGATCTCGGGCCGGCCGCAGCTCTTCCACGTCTATTTCAACAATCGCATCAGCAAAAGAGACCACGTCGTTTTCTACCGTGTCGAGGTCACGCAGACCGCGCCGCGCAAGCCGGATCGCGAAATCGTCGAAAGCGGTTTCTTCGCGCTCGATGCGCTGCCGCCCGGAACGACGAAGGCAACCTATCGCAGGCTGAAGGAATTGGAAGGAGCGGAAGCCCCTTCCAATCACTGGTAGCCACCGGCATTCAAATCACGCGGCTTTTGCCAGTCGCTCGCGGCCGTGCGGGCGATCAAAGTCCAGATCGGGGCCGACCGGCACGATGCCTGTCGGATTGATCGTCTTGTGGCTGCGATAATAGTGGTTCTTGATATGCGTCAGGTTCACCGTCTCGGCAACGCCGGCGATCTGATAGAGATCCCGCAGATAGGCCGAGAGGTTGGCATAATCGGCGATGCGGCGGATGTTGCATTTGAAATGGCCGACATAAACGGCATCGAAGCGGATGAGCGTCGTGAACAGGCGCCAGTCGGCTTCCGTCAGCCGGTCTCCGAACAGATAGCGCTTCGTCGCCAGCCGCTTGTCCAGCATATCGAGGGTTTCGAAGAGGCGAAGTGCGTTTTCCTGGTAGGCTTCCTGCGTCGTTGCAAAGCCGGCCTTGTAGACGCCGTTGTTGACGGTATCGTAGACGCGCTCGTTCAATGCATCGATATCGGCGCTGAGATCGGCGGGATAGAAATCCGCCTTGGAGCCGGTGAGGCCATCGAAGGCGGTATTGAACATGCGAATGATTTCGGCCGATTCGTTGTTAACGATCGTGCCGGTCTGCTTGTCCCATAGAACGGGAACGGTCACCCGGCCGGAATAATGCGGATCGGCCTTGATATAGACCTCCCAGAGCTTCGTCGCGCCGAAGAGATGGTCGACGGTGCCGCCGTCTGTGCCTTTGAACTCCCAGCCATTTTCCAGCATCAGCGGATCGACGATCGAGACCGAGATCAGCTCCTCCAGCTTCTTCAGCTTGCGGAAGATCAGGGTCCGATGTGCCCAGGGGCAGGCGAGCGAGACGTAGAGATGGTAGCGCCCGGCTTCAGCCTTGAAGCCGCCGGTGCCTGTCGGCCCAGCGCTGCCATCCGCGGTCACCCAGTTTCGGAACTGCGACGCGGCGCGCTTGAAATGGCCCTTCGTTTCTTTGGTATCGTACCAGACGTCATGCCAGACGCCGTCCACCAACATGCCCATTGCTTGATCCTTTCGGGAAACTGCCGAAACTATATATCAAGAGATACGGCATGCACGCCGGATTTCGAGACGGCAAATGATGAACACTGCGTCGCATGCATGGCTGAGAGGCTTCGGGCACCGGCGTTATGCGTGAAGGCCAGGATGTGGGCACGATGCCGCATTAAAAAATGGCACCATGTATTTTGCATTGGACGCGCCGGATATTTCCTGCTATCCGGCTTTTCACAATTTAAGGACCCTTGTCATGAAAGTAGCCAGAAGCCTGCGACGACGCCGATGATCTTGAACGCTCCACGAGCGCTTCCGGAAACAATATCGTTCGTCTATCTGGTTTCACTGGTCTAATGTACAAGCACGATCTGGTCTACCTCACTGAGGATGCGTCGCACGACGCCGTCATCGAAATCATCAACGAAGAAGCGTTCGGTCCTGGCCGGTTTACGCGCGCTGCCGCTCGCATTCGCGAACAGGGGCCGCATGACCGGTCGCTGTCCTTCATCTGCGCCGACGATGGCGAGACGATCGCCTCCGTGCGGATGACGCCGGTGCTGGCCGGATCGGTCAAGGGCCATCTGCTCGGCCCGCTTGCCGTGCGCCCCTCCCACAAGAACAAGGGCATCGGCCGCGAGCTCGTGCGCATCGCCGTCGAGGCCGCCAAGCGCAAGGGCTCGGAAGCCGTCATCCTCGTCGGCGATCCACCCTATTATGGTCCGCTCGGTTTCGAGAAGGTCGCCTACAACGCATTGACCTTCCCGGGGCCTGTCGATCCCAACCGGGTGCTGGTCGTGCCGATCGCCGCCGACACGCATGCGCGGTTGCACGGTTCGATCGCCTGGCGCGATGATTCCACTGCGGCTACGGAAGCCGAAGACGACGATCTGGATGAAGTCGTGCAGTTCACGGCGATCGCTGTCTAAGGCGCTATCGATAAAAATCGCCCTGCTTGGTGTCAGCGGGGCGACAACGTCTTCTTCAGAAAGAATCGGCTGCGACCAGCCGGGAAATCCGGCAGTTCGCCGAAGATCGTATAGCCCTGCCGCTGATAGGCTTTCAGCGCCTGCGGATTGAACGTATCGATCCACGCTCCGAAACAGCCGCGCGCGCTTGCCTCCGCTTCCGCTGCCTCTAGCAACTTTCCGGCCATGCCCTGGCCGCGCAGACTTTCGGGCACGAAGAGCCATTGCGTGAACAGCCACCCCCAGGCGGTATAGCCGGAAATGCCGCCGATGGTCCTGCCGGCATCGTCGCGGATAAGGACCGCCAGGGGACGGCGCTTCGAGGGGCCGACATCGGCAGCATTGAAGGCCGTCAATCCCTCGCTGATGGCTGCGAGTTCGCTTTCGCTTGGGGCATCGGTCACGTCAATTTTCATCGCGGTCACCGTCCTTCGCGCCACCATGTGGCGGAGAAGGCAAAGAGGAGGGCGGCAAGACCGGCAAAGCCCGCAAACAGCGGCAGTGTATTGATGCCCTTCAACACGGTTTCGTCGGTCATGCGGATGGTCAGGCGCTGGTTGTCGGCGACGCGCACGGCGCCGCGCACGGGAAGGACCTGGGGCACTGTCACGCTGCCATTGACGCCGGCAACCCGGGTGACGAGACCCTTTGTTTTCTGCGACAGCGGCTTCAGCGTCTCGGTGGTCGAGATCATCGCCCGGAATTCCGGGGCATCGATGGCGCCGATATGGACGAGCGTCGACAGATTGCCATTGGCAATCTGATAGAGCCCGATCTCGTCCATATGTTTTTCGGCCTGATAGAGACCCGGCTGCGTCTGTTTCAGCGGCAATGTCTGTGACCTGCCGGATGGCGATTTGATCGTGGCGGGGCCGGGATCGTCGCCGATGGTCTGGCGCGTCACCTGCAGCGTGCGGCCGGCGGCGTTCGCAGTCAGCGCTTCTTCCTCCAGCGCCGGCTCCTTCAACAGCCAGTGGGCGATGCGGCGATAGAGGGACACGTGCGGGCCGCCGCCTTCGAAGCCGCGCGCCCAGAGCCAGCCTTCGTCGGAGAGCAGCATGGCGACACGGCCTTGGCCGACGCGGTTCAGCACCAGCAAGGGGCTGTTATTCGCGCCGACCATCACGGTCTGTCCCTGCGGCCGTTCGACATCGACGCTGCGGAACCAGCGGCCCCAATGCGGCGGCTCGGCGTCGGATCCATCCAGACCGCGTGTCACGGGATGTTTGCGGCCCTGATCCGACAGACGCGGATAGAAGGCCTTCTCGATCATCTGGCCCGTCGGCTCGGCCGGCAGCACGGAAGCTAGCGGCGTCAGCGCGATCGAACTGCCGCCGGCATGTTCCGGACCGGCGGCCACGAGCAGGGCGCCGCCGTTTTCGACATATTGCGCCATATAATCATAATAGATCGTCGGCAGGACGTTCTGGCGATCCTGGTAGCGATCGAAAATGATCAGGTCGAAAGAATTGATCTTGTCGACGAAAAGCTCGCGCGTCGGGAAGGCGATCAGCGACAATTCGTTGATCGGGGTACCGTCCTGCTTGTCCGGCGGACGCAGGATGGTGAAGTGCACGAGATCGACCGAGGCGTCCGATTTCAAAAGGTTGCGCCAAGCGCGCTCGCCGGCATGCGGTTCACCCGAGACGAGCAGAACGCGCATGTTCTGGCGGATGCCTTCGATCAGCTGGACGGTGCGATTGTTGATCGCCGTAACCTCGCCAGGCACCTCGGCGACGGCGAATTCGAGGACATTGTTGCCGGCGCGGGGCACCTTGAAGCTGAAGGGCGTGTCCTGGCCGGGTGTAGCCTGCAGCGTGGCGATTTCGTCGCCGTTCATCTTGACGGTCACTGCCGCCGTGACGCCAGGGCTCTTGCCATCGTCAATGACACGAAAGACGAGCTGCTGCTCGTCGTTGACGATGCCGAAACGAGGGGCGCGTACGATTTCGATGCGGCGATCGAATTCGTCCGGCTTGCCTGTGATTAGCCCGTGGATGGGTGCGTCGAAGCCGAGTTGCTGGTTGATGCCGGGGATGTCATGGATCTGGCCGTCCGTGAGGAAGATGGCGCCGCCGATGCGGGCGGGCGGCACGTCCGCGATCGCCGAGGACAGCGCCGAGAAAAGCCGCGTCGAGGGCGATTCTGCTTCCGCCGGATCGCGCACCTCGACGATGCGTGGCTCCATGCGCGGGAATTGCGCCAGCCGGTCCTTGAGCATCGCCAGAGCGTCATCCGTCATCTTGGAGCGTTCCGGTGTCTGCTGGCTGAGACTGCGGTCGACCACGATCGGGACGATGGTCGTCAGCTGCTCGCGATCCTCCTGCATCAGCACCGGGTTGGCGAGCGCAGCCAGGAGAGCAATGCCCGCCAGAGCACGGATCCAGCCGCCGCGAAGGCGCCTGAAGATCGCAAGCGCCGCGATGGCAAGCGTCAGCACCGCCAGAGCGGTCAGGATAGGCCAGGGGAGGAATGGGGCGAAACCGATATTCATATTACTGCCCCAAGCGCTGCAAGATATCCGGAACGTGGACCTGATCGGATTTATAGTTTCCGGTCAGCATGTACATCATGATGTTGACGCCGGTGCGATAGGCGTATTCGCGCTGGGTTTCGTCCGGCGGCACGGTCGGCAGCAGCGGCGAACCGTTTTCATCGATGGCCCAGGCGCCAGCCAGATCATTGCCCGTTATGATGATCGGCGTCACACCGTCGGAGGTTGCGACCGCATTTGCGTCGCGGCGCACATCCTGCCGCGCCTCCACCCAAAGCGGACTATCGGCATAGCGGCCGGGGAAGCTCGACAGAAGATAGAAGGATTTGGTCAGCACGTGTCCTGCCGGTACCGGCTCCAGGGGCGGAATATCGAGATTGGCGAGGATCTGCTGCAAGCGCTGGCCGTTCGGGCTTGGCGTCGAGGTATCGCCCATCGTGTCGATGGCGTCACGGGTGTCGAACAGTACGGTGCCGCCATTGCGCATATAGGCGTCGATGCGGTTGATGGCGTCATTGGAAGGCATCGGCGCGGTCGCTGAAACCGGCCAGTAGATCAGGGGGTAAAAGGCCAACTCGTCCTTGGTCAGGTCCAGCCCGACCGGAGGGCCGGGCTCGAGCGTCGTGCGATAGGTGAGATAGTCGGAGAGGCCGGCAAGGCCGCGCTCCGAGATATGATCGACCTCCGACTCGCCCGTGACGACATAGGCAAGATGGGTCTTATCCAGCCGCGAAAAGATGGTGTCGTCGCCGGGTTTTGAATCGTCGGCCAATGCGATTGCCGGATGCAGGAAGATGGCAAGCGAGGCGGCCAGCAGCAGCATCGCTGCGCCACCCGCCATCGTCTTTGCCGATCTGCCGAGGCGCGGGAAGGCGCCATTCATGAACAATACGATGATGCTGTCGGCCAGCAGGATCAGGAAGGCGAGGGTGAAGAGGATCGGCTTTGCCGACCAGGCTTCTCCGCCGATGAGGCCCTCCCGTGCGACCGCGCCCAAAGCCGAGGCATCCAGCGGTTTTAGTTGCGTGCCGCTCGAAAGCGTATTCAGTGCGACAAAGCCTTCTTCGGAGCCGTAGAGGCCGGGCGGATTGTCGAAACTTGCAATCGACGCTCCCTTGCTGTTCGGTTCCAGCGGGCGCGCGCTGCCGATTTCGCTGGTCAACACGCCCTTTGCGGTCAGGAGCCGGTAAGGCGGCATCGCTTCGCTTCCCTTGGCAGCGGCGCCTTCCGCCGGAGTGACGCCGCCGGCATGGGACAGTTGCACGATCCGGCGCAGCATTTCGACAAAATCGCCTGAGATCGGCAGGTCGGACCATTGCGGCTCGGCGCTGACGTGGAAGAGAACGATGCGGCCAGCCTGCATCTGCTTTTCGGTGACCAGCGGAGTGCCGTCGGCAAGGCTTGCCCAGGTGCGCTCGGCCAGATCCGGCGTCGGCTCGGCCAGGACCTGCCGCTTGATGAGCACATCCTTGGGCTTCGGCATGCCGGCGAAGGGGCCGAAGGCCGGGAAATCGGAAAGTGGCTGCGGCTCTGCCCAGGAAAGTGCGCCGCCGAATGTGCGCTCGCCCTGCCGCAGCGTCACGGGCACGAGCGGATCGTCGGCGGGTGCCGCGGCAAGGCGCGGGCCGGCGAAGCGGACGAGCGTGCCGCCATTCTGGATCCACTTCTGCAGCGGCGCATAGGTTTCCTGCGGCAGGCGGCCGACATCGGCCATGATGATGACCGAGGGATTGCCGGTGAGCAGCTCCGGGATCGATTTGGCGAGATCGGCGCTGTTCGGCTGGATCAGGTCGGCATAGGGCTGGAGGGCGCGCTGGATATAATAGAGTGGCGACAGGATCGGCTGGAATTCGTCGGCTGCCTGACCGGAAAGAAGCGCCACGCGCCGGCGCCGGAAACCATCATCGAGCAGATAGACGCTTCCGGCGCTCGCTTGCCGGTCGAGGCTTATGCGGGCGAAATCATTGCGCATCTCGAAAGGAGCGGCAATGGAGCCGGTGGCGACGGTCTGGCCGCCGGCGAAATCAAGCGAACCGGCGGCGATCGGCCGCCCCTGATTGTCCTGTGCGGTCAGCCCGAGGCGCATCGGGGCGGTACCATTCAGCCGCGTCGCGGTGACGGTCATGTTGTTGGCGGTATTGGCCGCGCCGGTGATTGCAATGATATTTTGACCGTCGCCTTCGATCAGCCGCAGCTCGCCTGGCTGCAGCGCGGCGAGCCGGCTGACGATGTCGTCCTTATCCCTGCTCTCGACGCCATCGGAGATGAAGGCGATCGTGCCGGGCTTGCTGCCGTTGAGCGCGGCCTTAACGGCGTCGGCAGCGCGCTCGCGATCAGGCACCAGCGGCCTTGGATTCATGGCATGCAGCTTGTCACGCGCCGATGTCGCAGCTCCCGGCGTCGCATCATTGCTCTGCTCTGCGGTGAAGGCGATCGATACGGGAATGCTCTTGGCATCCGCATCGTCGATCAGCGCGTCAGCCGTGCGTACGCGGCGTTCCCAGTCGGAGACGCTCGCCCAGCTATTGTCGATCATCAGCACCAGCGGCCCGCCGCTCGATAGCGTATTGGTGCGCGGATTGAACATCGGGTTGGCGATGGCGAGGATGACGAGGGCGGCCAGCAGCATGCGCAGTAGCGTCAGCCACCAGGGGCTGCGCGCCGGCGTTTCCTCGCGCTTGAGGATGGCGGCCAGAATGCGGAGCGGCGGGAACACTTCGGTGCGCGGTTGCGGCGGCGTCAGGCGCAGCAACCACCAGATCGCAGGGAGCAGGATAAGAGCCGCGAGGATGGCGGGCGAGGCGAATGCAAAGGAGAGACCGCTCATGGGTGCCCTCCGGAAGCTACTCTGGCGGGCATGCCGGAAAGATACATATGCACGGTGACCAGCGCTTCGGAGGCCAGCCGGTCCGTGCGGTGGCTGACGAAGGTCCAGCCGAGATGACGCAGCGATTGGCCAAGGTTTTCACGGCGAGCGAGATAGGCGCGCTGATAATCGTCTCGCAGGTTTTCTGCGCGGCCGGCAATCAGCTTCGAGCCCGTTTCGGGATCGCTGAATTCGGTCCGTCCGCTATAGGGAAAGAGCTCTTCGGCGGGATCGGCAACCTCGATCACATGGCCTCGCAAGCCCCGGCGCGCCAAGGGGCCGATCCTGCCCATGACGCTATCGGCATCGTCGAGAAAATCGCCGATCAGCACGATATCGCTCCAGCCACGGATCATTGATGTCTGCGGAAGACCGCCTTCGAGCGGGGTATGCATCAGGGCTGCGGCCAGACGCTCGGCAGCGTTGCGGGTCGAAACCGGCTCCATGATGCCGGGGCAGCCGATACGCTCGCCAGAGCGGGAAAGAATTTCCGCCAGGGCCAGCATCAGGACGAGCGCGCGACCCTCCTTGGACACATGGCCATAGGTCGACTTATACATCATGGACGGCGACAGATCGGCCCAGAGCCAGATCGTATGCGCGGCTTCCCATTCATGATCGCGGATATAGGTATGATCGTCGCGGGCCGAGCGCCGCCAGTCGATGCGCGAAAGGCTTTCACCTTCGGTATAGGGGCGGAACTGCCAGAAATTCTCGCCGATCCCGCGCTTGCGCCGGCCGTGCCAGCCGGCGATCACGGTATTGGCGATGCGCTTGGCTTCGACGAGGCAATCAGGCACGAGGGCGGCACGGCTGCGGGCTCGGGAGAGGGCATCGTTGCCTGAGGTCGGTCTGACGATCTGTCCGATGGATGCCACGCGCTATACTCTCCTCGACATCCGGGTCACGATTTCGACTTGACCAGCCCTGCAATGACATCGCGCACGGACATACCTTCTGCGCGGGCGGCAAAAGTCAGCGCCATGCGGTGTTCCAATACGGGTTCGGCCAGTGCATGAATGTCGTCGATCGACGGCGCAAGCCGGCCTTCGTAAAGGGCGCGGGCGCGGGCGCAGAGCATCATTGCCTGGCCGGCGCGTGGGCCGGGACCCCAGGCGACATGCTTGTCCGTCGAGGCATTGCCCTGGCCCGGACGAGCCGAGCGCACCAGCGACAGGATCGCATCGACCACGCCGTCGCTGACCGGCATCTGCCGGATCAGCTGCTGGATTTCCAAGAGGCGCTCGGCATCGATGACTGCCTGCGGCGTCGCTTCGCTCAAGCCCGTCGTTTCCAGCAGGATGCGGCGCTCGTCGGCAAGCTCGGGATAATCGACGTCGACCTGCAGCAGGAAACGGTCGAGCTGGGCTTCCGGCAGCGGATAGGTGCCTTCCTGTTCCAAAGGATTCTGTGTTGCGAGAACGTGGAAGGGAGCGGGAAGGTCGTAGCGCTGGCCGGCGATGGTGACGTGGTATTCCTGCATGGACTGCAGCAGGGCCGACTGCGTGCGCGGCGAGGCGCGGTTGATTTCGTCGGCCATCAGCAATTGCGCGAAGACCGGTCCCTTGACGAAACGGAAGGAGCGGCGGCCGCTCTCGTCCTGATCCATCACTTCGGAGCCGAGAATATCCGACGGCATCAGGTCGGGGGTGAACTGCACGCGATTGGAGGCAAGGCCGAGCACGGCGCCGAGTGTCGTCACGAGCTTCGTCTTTGCAAGGCCAGGTACGCCGACGAGCAGGGCGTGACCGCCGGCGAGCACGGCGAGCAGCGTGTTTTCCACGACGCTTTCCTGGCCGAAAATGACCTTCGACACCTCTTCGCGGATGCGGGCAATATCGCCAAGCGCCTTTTCGGCTGAGGCGATGATGGCCTGTTCATCGAGGCTCGTTTCGGTCGATTTGATCATGCCCATTTGCGTCTCCAATGGCAGAAAAACGGTGTGCGTGATTCGCAGACGTTACACATTTGCCTCATAATCAATACAACTTATCGCCACCAAGACGGCTGACAAGCACGTTTCAAATGACTATCTCGTGAGAACTGTCATATTCCTGACTAACGACCAACCGGGACAGAAGAATGGCAATCGAGGAAATCAGGACAACGGGCGATGCCGCAAGCCTCGCGGCGCTGATTTCGCGCGCGGCCGGTGATAGCGGCGGCCGTAAGAAGGGGCTGCCGCCCGTCGATCGCTGGAATCCGCCGTTCTGCGGCGATATCGACATGGAAATCAGGGCCGACGGCACCTGGTTTTATCTGGGCACGCCGATCGGCCGCGCGCCGTTGGTTCGGCTGTTTTCCACCGTCCTTCGCAAGGATGCCGATGGGAAGACCTATCTCGTCACGCCTGTGGAAAAGGTCGGCATCCGCGTCATCGATGCGCCTTTCGTGGCTGTCGAGATGAGCGTAACGGAGCGCGACGGCAAGCGCGTGTTGACCTTCCGCACGAATGTCGGCGATGTCGTCGAGGCTGGCAGGGACCATCCGATCCGTTTCGTCATCAGCGGTGAGAACGATGAATTGAAGCCTTACCTGCATGTCCGGGGGCGTCTTGAAGCGCTGGTGACGCGGGCAGTCATGTACGACCTCGTCGAACTCGGCGAACCCGTCGAAATTGCCGGGCGCGAGATGTTCTGCGTGCGCTCAGGGGGCACGATCTTCCCTGTCATGCCGGTTGCGGAACTGGATGCGCTGACTCGATGAGCGAATTCCCTCTTTATTCCGCGGATGAATTCCGGCGTCGCGCCCTCAATCAGAGCGGTGGCCCGATCGATCTCGCCTGGCGCGATCATGGCGATCATCTGCTTAATCCGGAGACCATAGCGCAGGTCGCGGACCTGAAGCTGAAGGATGCTGCCGTACTCGTACCGGTCGTCGACAGCGGCGACGATGCCAAGGTCATCTTCACGCTGAGGACATCCACCCTGCGCAAGCATTCCGGCCAGATCGCCTTTCCGGGCGGTGCTATCGACCCGGAAGATGCCTCGCCGGAAATGGCGGCAGTGCGCGAGGCGGGCGAGGAGATCGGGCTGGCCGACATCTTCATCGAGCCGGTGGCGCGGCTGCCGCATTATCTGGCGGCGACCGGCTTTCGCATCACGCCGATTCTCGCCGTGGTGAAGCCGGGCTTTCATCTGGCTCTCAATCCGACGGAAGTAGAGGATGCCTTCGAGGTGCCGCTCTCCTTCTTGATGGACCCCGACCACCACGTGACCGACACGATGCTCTGGCAGGGAACTGAACGCCATTTCTACCGCATGCCTTATGGGCAGCGCATGATATGGGGCATTACCGCCGGTATCGTCCGCACGCTTTATGAAAGGCTCTATACATGACGTCCGTTGCCGATGAGGCCTGGTTTCGCGATGAGGCATTGCAGCGGGTGCTGTCGTTGCTCGATGCCGAGGGTGGCGAGGGGCGCGTCGTCGGCGGGGCGGTGCGCAACAGCCTGATGGGATTGCCGGTCGCCGATATAGATATAGCGACCACCCTGTTGCCGGAGGCCGTTGTCGAAAGAGCCGAGGCGGCGGGGATCAAGGCGGTGCCAACGGGCATCGCGCATGGCACCGTGACCTTGGTCATTGATGGAAAACCGTTCGAAATCACCACCTTGCGGCGCGATGTGGAGACGGATGGACGCCGCGCCGTGGTTGCTTTCAGCCAGGATTGGCAGGCCGACGCCGAGCGGCGCGACTTGACCATCAATGCGCTCTATGCGTCTGCCGACGGCGAGGTCGTGGATCTTGTCGGCGGGCTGGCCGATCTGGAGCGCCGCAATATCCGCTTCATCGGCGACGCGGCGACACGGATCGCCGAGGATTACTTGCGTATCCTGCGGTTCTTCCGCTTCTTCGCCCACTACGGCAGCGGCCGGCCGGATGCGGACGGGCTTCGCGCCTGCGCCGCTGCGAAGTCGAAGATATCGACGCTCTCGGCCGAGCGCGTCTGGTCGGAAATGAAAAAGCTTCTGGCGGCTCAGGATCCGGGCAGGGCGCTGCTCTGGATGCGCCAGATCGGCATATTGACCGAAGTGCTGCCGGAAACCGAGAAATGGGGCATTGACGCCATTCCGGGGCTTGTCGCCGCCGAGCAGGCGCTCGGCTGGCCGGCGGAGCCGTTGCTGCGGCTCGCCGCGATCGTGCCGCCGGATGCAGCGAGACTTGCAAAACTTGCCGAGCGGTTGCGTCTTTCAAAAGCCGAAGGCGCCTATCTCCAGGCATGGGCGAATGCGCCTGTCGTCAAGGACGATATTTCGGAAGCGGCCTTCGACCGCCTGCTTTATCGCCATGACCCATCGGGCATCCTGGTTCGCCTGAAGCTGGCGCTTGTGACGGCGCGGAGCAAGGCGGAGAGCGATTTCGAGGAAATGGGACGTGCCGCGCGGCTGGGCAAGCTGCTCGAACGAGCGGCAAAATGGAACAGACCCGCTTTCCCGCTCAGCGGTGCGGATGCACTGGCTGCGGGTGTCGCCGCCGGGCCGCGCGTCGGCGAGCTTCTTGGCAAGCTCGAGCAGGAATGGCTCGACGGAAACTTCAAGATGAACCGGGCGAGCCTTCTCGCCCGACTGAAAGAGTTGGCTGCCGCGTGATATCGAGACCCGTTGCCGGCGCCTAATCAGGCCGCATTGGCTTCGTCGCGAATGCGTGCCTTGATATTGTCGACCATGTTTTCCCGAATGATCGTCTCACCATGCGCATCGCGCATGTGCTCGACGGCACGGCGAACCACTTCGGCATCGTCCTGGGCGCGAGTATGCCAGGAGCAGCCCGGCACCAACGTCCCACACTCGAACAGTCGCATATCTTCCTCCTCATCTCTCCAATCGTTCCGGTCCCTCCATGCCAAAGGCGTAGGGCTGAACGACATGGGGCTAAACGCGGTCGGTGGAAAAAAGTTTCTGCCGGCGCCAAGCCTCCCGCTTGCCGCCGGCTGTCTCCCGGATTCAATCCGGCATTGCCCAGGATCTGAAGCAGTCCGATGACTGATACTTCGTAACCGGTGGCTGTCTTGCCGAGCGATCAGCCGCGAAGCGGGCGATGTCGTTCGGTGATTTACCCGCCAGCTGCATCCTCACCTGTTCGATGAAGCAGGATAGCGGCAGGTCGGATCCGCTACGGATCCGCATATCTTCGGCCAGTCGGACGATAAACTCGGGACTATCGACCGTGCGTGAAAGTTTCTGCTCTTTCGAAGCTTCGGTGACGTGTTTCTCTGCTGCCATTTACAACCTCCTCCGATTGAAACGAGCATTAGGTCACTTAGTCACTCCTCCCGCCGATTTCAGGGCATTATCCGATCAACTCCGTCGGATATCTAAAGCGTATCGCGATCTTTCACACTCGCCCATTACACTCCGCATTGCCTGCTTTTGCATGTCGTTATCGCAAAACGCCGCCACACTTGCGCGACATGCATCAGGGCCAACGCACCACCGGCGGCAGGGACGAAAGAATGGACTCCACATTGCCGCCAGTCTTTAGTCCGAATATTGTACCCCTATCGTACAGCAAATTGAACTCCACATAGCGCCCGCGGCGAATTAATTGCTCGTCACGGTCCTCTTCCGTCCATGTTTCGTTGAAATTGGAGCGGACGATGCGCGGGTAGACCATCGTGAAGGCGCGGCCGACGTCGCGGGTGAAGGCAAAATCGGCATTCCAGCCGCCGGCTTCTTCCGAAGAATGCAGCCAGTCGAAGAAGATGCCGCCGATACCGCGCGGCTCGTTGCGGTGCTTCAGGAAGAAATATTCGTCGCACCAGTTCTTGTAGTGCTGATAGTCCGCGACGGCGTGACGGTCGCAGACGATCTGCATGGCGCGATGGAAGAGGGCGCTGTCGGCATCTTCCTGCGTGCGCCGGCGCTCGAGCATCGGCGTCAGGTCAGCGCCGCCGCCGAACCACTGGCTCGTCGTCACCACCATGCGGGTGTTCATGTGCACGGTCGGCACGTTCGGATTGACGGGATGGGCAATCAGCGACAGTCCCGAAGCCCAGAAGCGCGGATCTTCCTCGGCGCCCGGAATCTGGCTGCGGAAATCGGGAGAGAATTCGCCATAGACCGTCGAGGTGTGGACGCCGACCTTTTCGAAGACGCGGCCTTCCATCATCGACATGCGGCCGCCGCCGCCCTGGCCCTTGTCTCTCTGCCAGTCCTTGGCGACGAAGCGGCCGGGCTCCTGGTCGGAAAGGGGGCCGGTCAGCTCGTTCTCCAGCTGCTCGAACTCCGCGCAGATCGTGTCGCGCAGGCTTTCGAACCAATGTCGTGCTGCTTCTTTCTTCTCTTCAATATCCTCGGGTAATCCTTTGGGAAGATTGGGTCGTTCCATTCATGCTCTCCGACGGCGCGAGCAGCCGGCGGCCCGCGATTCGCGCTGTATGTATCGTGAGTTGGAATATCAGCAAGATTGCGGCGCAGCCAGTGCAGCAACGTCGCAGGAGAATCGACTCGCAAATTTCACAATGCGGTATTATGTTCCCTCTCTCAAAGGCGAGGTTTTATCATGAGGATACCTGGACCGCCGCCCCTTGATGGGTTGAGACGCAGAATATTCCGTTACCGGCAGGACCATCCCGCCGGTGGAAAGAGTGAATTCGTTCGCGAGACCTTTTGTCTCAGTCGCCCCGAAGCGCGTGAAAAGGCGCGTGAATGGTTCACCGAATTCCCGAAAGCTGCCTACTGGACCGAAGTCGAAAGCTGGCGTCAGGTCGACGGCGATCGCATCGAATTCACCATGCGGCGCTTGCCATCGGCGGACTGAAACCGCACGACATGGCGCCTGCATGACGGGTGATGGCTCCCGAAGCGTGCTCCCGTTTCTCCGAGGCGGGCTGGCGATGTGTCGCGAGCTCAATGCGGCATGGGCGGTGGCGGATCATCCGATGGACCGAACGCGGGCGGCTGAGCGCTTGGCATGGGCCACGGGGAGAAAGCTTTCTTGACCTTCTCGATCCCAGTCGTGTTGCCACTGGCTGGAGCCGGAGGTGAGGGAGGCTTTGTCTCTGGTATTGCCGCCGGTTCGGTCGCGGCACCGAGCGTTGCAGCTTGGTGTTCTCCAGCTTTCCGATCTTCGGCGACGGGCGATGCCGCAAGAATTTCCATCAGCGTAATGGTCACCGGCAGGTGGCCGCTCAAATCGGTGTTCGTGTGATGCCATGCATGTGCGACGCGCTGATCGGCGCGGATGAACCGTCGGGAATTGATCTCGCCGAACCAGTCCCACTCGCCCATGACATCGACGACATCGGTGAATGCCGACGGCATCGCGATGCGCGTACCGATCGTCACGATCTTGGTATGCTGCGCCAGCTCCGCAACCCGCCCCTCATCCTGCTTCGAGAGGTTATGCAGGGCGGCAGAGAGGACCAGATTGCCTTTGGAGTGGCCCGCCAGCAGAGGGAAGGAGAGGCGGGGATCGGCAAGAAGCGCCTGCACCGTTCTGGTGTCCAGGCTGGTGCGGGCAGCAGTTCCATCGCGCTGCGCTCCAACCTTGGGCCGGCCGGCAAGATCATCCAGGCTTTCAAGCAGCGGCCGCAGCCCCCTCAAATGACCGAAGAAAAACGATCCGCCGAAGGCTTCCGTGATGGCATCGGCTATGCCGTAGCCTGAGACGACGACCGCGACCGGTGCGTCGATCGCATCTGCCACGTTGCGGGCAAAGGCGGCCGCGCCGAGCGCGGAGCCGCCGATGCCGGCGACTGCGAGCGCCCGGGCATTACCGCCGCCGCGCAAGACGAATTCATCGATGGTTTCGCAGAGGGTGAGCGCCCCAAGACCGCTCGGCGGCACGATCAGGATCGCGCCTTCGGCGGCGAGCGAGTCGCTGATATAGAAGGCTTCCTCGGGTGTGATGACCTTGACGTCGTAAAACAGCGCATCGAGAACGAAGTTGCGCTGGCGAAGGCCCTCAAGCGCGAGGTTGCGCAAGGGGGAGTGCTGGAGCCGCTCGGGAAGGCTCAATGTACGTGCGAACTGCGTAAGGGAAAGCGTGAATGCCGTCTGGAACATGGGTCACCTCGTCAAGGCTGCCTGAGTTAGAGCATTCCAGAGCGAAGCTTCTCACACTTTATCCGGCGTGCCAACGCCTATTCGGGTGCGACATTCAGGCCAGGTGCGGCCCCGGTGCGGTCAGCGGCGGCCATTGCGTTTGCCGCAAGGCTTCCCCCGATATCATGGCGGCTGACATCGCAACATTGATGGAGCGTTGGCCCTCGACCATGGGGATCAGCACGCGGCCATCGGCCTTTTCATGCACATGCTCCGGCACGCCGGCGCTTTCGCGGCCGAAGAGGAGAATATCGTCGTCGCGGTAAGCAAAATCCGTGTAGCGCTGGGCCGCCTTCGTTGAGGCCAGCACCAGCCGCCGTCCGCTTTCCTGCCTCCATGCCTCGAAGCGCTCCCAATTGACGTGTCTGGTCAGGGTGACAGTGGCAAGATAATCCATGCCGGCGCGCTTCAGATTGCGGTCCGATATGTCGAAGCCGGCCGGCTCGATAATGTCGACGCCGAGGCCGAGGCAGGCGGCGAGCCGCAGGATCGTGCCGGTGTTGCCGGGAATGTCGGGTTGGTAAAGGGCGATGCGCAGTTTTGTCATATGCTGCAACTAGCGAAATCGCCTGGATTTGTCTCAGATTTTTCGCGCACCCTTCATTTCCGTGATCTCTCCCATAAAGAGAATTGAAGGATTCAGCCCATTTTTCAGGCATATTTCGCTTTTCAAACAGGAAAAGTCGCGCTAAAAGACGGGCGCTCTACAACTTGCGAAAGAAGGAGGCACAGATGGATATCTTGTTTGTGATAATGCGCCTCCAGGCCGTGAACACACGGATTTGACTGGCGCTACAAGGCGCGTATTCGCAAGTACCCCCTTTCTTTAAGTCATTGCGCGGCCGGCATGGCCTCGTTGTTTTATCTTCCGGCCACCATATGAGTCTGCGATCTTTCAGCGCAGTGGGTGGTCGAAGGGTCGAGTCTCTGGAGCATTTCAATGTTTAGCTGGTTCGAACGCCGACTAAATCCATTCCCGAGCGAAGTGCCGGATACGCCGCCGCGCGGCCTCTTCGCCTTCTGCTGGCATTATTCCAAGCCGGCGCTGCCGTGGCTCATCGCCATGAGCATTCTCACCATGTCGATCGCTATAGGCGAGGTGGCGCTGTTCCAGTTCCTCGGCGATATTGTCGACTGGTTGACGAAGGCGGACAAGGCGACCTTCCTGCAAACGGAATGGCCCAAGCTGTTCTGGATGGGGGCGATGGTGCTGATCGGCTTGCCGGCTGCGGCGATCCTCGACAGCTTCATCATGCACCAGGTGCTGCTCGGCAACTATCCGATGATTGCGCGCTGGCAGATGCATCGCTTCCTGCTGCGCCACAGCATGACCTTCTTCGCCAACGAGTTTGCGGGCCGCGTCGCCACCAAGGTGATGCAGACCTCGCTTGCCGTGCGCGAAACGGTCATGAAGATCCTCGACGTCTTCGTCTACGTCTTCACCTATTTCCTGTCGATGATCCTCGTCATCGCGGCAGCCGACTGGCGGCTGATGATTCCGATCCTGCTCTGGCTCGGCGTCTATGTCGCCATCGTCGCTTACTTTGTGCCGGTGCTGCGCAAGATCGCAGCGCAACAGGCCGATGCGCGATCGATGATGACGGGCCGTGTGGTCGACAGCTACACGAATATCGCCACGGTGAAGCTGTTTTCGCATGCGGGCCGCGAGGAGACCTATGCCAGGGCCGGCATGGAGGAATTCCTCGATACCGTGCACAAGCAGATGCGCAAGGTGACGCTGTTCCACGCCTCGGTCTATTTCAACAACTGCGCGGCGCTGTTCATCGTCTCGGCTCTTTCGATCTGGTTCTGGCTCAACGGCTCGATCTCCGTCGGCTCCATCGCCATTGCCATCGGCCTTGCCATGCGCGTCAACGGCATGTCGCAGTGGGTGATGTGGGAGGTTTCGGCGCTCTTCGAAAATATCGGCACCGTCTATGACGGCATGGAGATGATGACGAAGCCGCACGATATCGTCGACAAGCCGGCGGCATCGCCAATCGTGGCCAAGCAGGGTGCGATCCGCTTCGACCACATTCGCTTCCATTACGGCAAGGCGAAGGGTGTCATGGAAGACCTGACCCTCGATATCCGCGCGGGCGAAAAGGTCGGTCTTGTCGGCCGTTCCGGTGCCGGCAAGACGACGCTGATGAACTTGCTGCTGCGCTTCTACGATCTGGAGGGCGGCCGCATCACCATCGACGGCTACGATATTGCCGGGGTAACGCAGGACAGCCTTCGCTCGATGATCGGCGTGGTGACGCAGGATACATCGCTGCTGCACCGCTCCATCCGCGACAACATCGCCTACGGCCGTCCGGACGCGACCGACGAGGACATCATCCAGGCGGCCAAGCGCGCCAATGCCTGGGACTTCATCGAAGGTCTGGTGGATATGCATGGCCGCACCGGGCTCGACGCGCAGGTCGGCGAGCGCGGCGTCAAGCTTTCCGGTGGCCAGCGCCAGCGTATCGCGATCGCCCGCGTCTTCCTCAAGGATGCGCCGATCCTGGTGCTCGACGAGGCAACCTCGGCGCTCGATTCCGAAGTGGAAGCGGCGATCCAGGAAAACCTCTTCGCGCTGATGCACGGCAAGACGGTGATCGCCATCGCCCACCGCCTGTCGACGCTGACCGAGATGGACCGCCTCGTCGTCCTCGACAAGGGCCGGATCATCGAGATGGGCACGCATCAGGAACTCGTTCAGGAGGGCGGCATCTATGCCGAACTCTGGAGCCGGCAATCGGGTGGCTTCCTCGCCGACCACGAAGAGGTCGAGGCGGCTGCGGAGTGATGAAGGGAACATTGGGGCGCTTCGGCGCCCCATCATTGTTTCAACGATCTTCTCGTCCGTGCCATATGCGCAGAATGAAAACAGTCGAGCCTGCAATTTCATAGCGCATTTCATAAGCGCCTACCAGGATGCGCCCGACGTCGCGAGGCTCGAATTCTTCAAGTCTTTCCCCGATGCGCGGATGCTGAAGGAGCTGCAGCGGAGCGGATGAAAGAGTTTGTGCGGCTCTGATTGCCGCAGGCCTGTTGACCGGTGCCAGAAAGTCGTAGACGCGGATCAAATCGGATTGTGCTTTCGCAGTCCACTTGATTTCGATCAACGGGATTGAGCCTCGTCTTCCGACGTGCCCAAGCTGCGCACCCAATCCCCAATAAGCTGATGGTCGACAACATTCCCGGCATCCACATCGGCCAGTGCTTCAAGTGTCAGCCTTTGACGCTCTTCCTGCAGAGCGACCCAATCATTGAGTGCTTGCTTCACGATCCATCCCCGGGAGCGCTCCAGCCGAGCGGCTATCTGGTCAACTTTTTCCGCCAACGACAGCGGAACATGTGTCGTCAGAACTTTCGTATCGGCCGTCTTGTTGTTCATTTCGATCGCGTCCTATCCCTTGCTATAAAATAGGCGAATGACGGATTTTGTATAGATTTTATCGGATTCAATCTTTCTGATTAAGGTTGATTAAATCAGCTATGACGAACGGAACTCAAGTGCGCGGCTGAACATGAAGAAAATATAAGCCTTTCTGCGGCACGCCATGAGTTTGCGCGTGTCTCAAAATTCCCTATATCGCTGGCATGCTCATCCGCTCCGTATATCGTCTCTTCGAGACCTGGATTGATCCCTATTACCGCAGCGGCGATCTCCGGCCGCCGCGGTCGCTCGGCGCGTTCATCTGGTATTATGTCAGCCAGGCCAAGGGGCCTTTCCTGGCGATGGCGGCGCTCGGCGGGGCCGTCGCCATGCTCGAAGCGGCGCTGTTCTGGTTCGTCGGCCATCTCGTTGATATCCTTGACAAGGTGAAGCCGGGCGAGGGGTGGAGCGGGCTGCTTGCCGGCCACGGCGCGACGCTGCTCGGCATGGTTTTCGTCGTCCTTGTCGTGCGTTTCGTGGTGGTCAGCCTCGGTGCATTGGTCGAGGAGCAGGTGGTCGTGCCGGGGTTTCTCAACCTCGTGCGCTGGCAGGCCTACCGGCATGTGGCGAGACAATCCGTCGAGTTCTTCCAGAACGATTTTTCCGGCCGCGTCGTCACCAAGGTCTGGTCGGCAGGGCAGGCGACGGGCGATCTCGTTGTCTCGCTGCTGCAGGTCGTCTGGTTCATCATCATCTATGCGGCATCGACCATCGCGCTGGTCGGCGGACTGGATTGGCGGCTTGCGCTTGTGATTGCGGTCTGGATCGGTGTCTTCTCCATGCTTGCGCGCTATTTCGTACCGCGCATCCGCAGGCATGCGCGCAATGCGGCCGAAGCGTCATCGATGCTGAACGGCCGCATGGTCGATGCCTATGCCAACATTCAGACGCTGAAGCTCTTCGGCCGCGAAGAACAGAACGACTATTACATCCGCAATGGCTTCGACCGCTTTCAGGCGGCCGTCATGCCGTTTACGCGATTGCTGACCGGCGTGCGTTCGTCGCTTGCGCTGCTCTCCGGCGTCATGATCACCACCATTGGCGCGCTGGCTGTCCATCTCTGGCTATCGGGCGAAATTTCGACCGGCGGCGTCGCCTTCACACTCAGCATGGTGCTGCGGTTGAACATGCTCTTCGGCCGCATGATGGCGCAATTCAACGCCATCATGCGCAACCTCGGCACGATCCAGAATTCGGCCGAAATGATCTCCGAACCGATTGGCCTTGTCGACCGGGCAGATGCCAGGGACCTGACGATCACGGGCCCCGAAATCCGTTTCGACAATGTGACTTTTCACTATGGGCGCGGCGGGGGTGTCATCGACAATTTTTCCCTCAACGTCGCCGCCGGCGAGAAGGTCGGCATCGTCGGCCGCTCGGGTGCGGGCAAGACGACGCTCGTCAATCTGCTGCTGCGCTTCTATGATCTCGAGGGCGGCCATATCCTGATCGACGGCCAGGACATCGCCGCGGTGCGGCAGGAATCTCTGCGCGGCGCGATCGGCATGGTGACGCAGGATACGGCGCTGCTCAATCGCTCCATTCGCGACAACATCCTTTTCGGCCGTCCCGATGCCACAGACGAGCAGATGGTGGAAGCGGCGCGGCAGGCCGAGGCGGATCGTTTCATCACCGCTCTGGAGGATCAGAAGGGGCGCACCGCCTATGCCGCCCATGTCGGCGAGCGCGGCGTCAAGCTTTCAGGCGGCCAACGCCAGCGCATCGCGATCGCGCGCGTCATGCTGAAGGACGCGCCGATTCTGGTGCTCGACGAGGCGACATCGGCGCTGGATTCGGAGGCCGAGGCCGTGCTGCAGTCCAACCTCGATGTGCTGATGAAGGGCAAGACGGTTCTCGCCATCGCGCACCGGCTCTCGACCATCGCCAAGCTCGACCGGTTGATCGTCATCGACAAGGGCAAGATCATCGAAGAGGGGACGCATGACGAGCTGATTGCCCGCGGCGGCCTCTATTCCGAGCTCTGGGCCCGTCAATCCGGCGGCTTCATCGCGGCGGATGCCGATTGACAAGCATCGGGCCTAATTGATCGCGGCGTCGTTTGAACGACCGCTGCGAGGCACGCTGAAGTCCGTCATCAAGCCAAAATGGTTCGAGCCCATAGCGTCGCGAATCTGCTTGACCGATATCAGCCTCAGTGGCGCGCGGGCGAAGACGTGATCGATGCTGACGCCATAGGCACCTAAAGCGATCGGCCAGGTCGCAGGTTCGGGGAAGGCATGGCGAAGGCCCGTCGCGGCCAGGAACTCGCGCACGTCGGGAGCGATGACCGACGCGTTGAAATCTCCTGCGAGAATCAACGGCCCTTTCACGTCGTTAAGGGCCGGAGCGAGGAGGCCGAGTTCGATCTGGTGGAATGCATCGAAATAGGGTTTGCTCAGATGCACCGAGGCGAAATTCACGGGCTGGCCGTCCATGTCGATGGCGGCCAGAATGAAGCGATTGTCCCAGAGGCTGCCGAGGCTGCGCATCAGCTGACTTTGGAACGGCCTTTTCGACAGCAGCAGGGAGTCGCAATCGGTGGTCATTACGCCGCAACCGATGCGGTAAGGATAGACCTTGGTGATGCGGTCCATCTCGGAAAGGATTGGCCCCGCCTCAAAAATTTCGACGACATCGGCTTTCGAGGTGATAACGAAATCGGCGATGCGGGCGCCGTTTTCGAAATTGCTATCCTCGATGTTGAAGGATAGGAGTCTGAAATTTTTGCCACCTGCCTCTGCCGACGCAACGAGGGAAGACGCCGCGTATTCCTGGCGCATGAGGAGCGAATGGACCAGCAGCACGGTTCCGGCCGCCGTCAGGAACAGCGCGTACCAGTGACGCTTGAAGACGAATGCGATCAAGGCAAGCAGGATCGCAAAGAGGCTTAAGTGGGTCTGCAGGCTTTCGAAGAAGGCCAGCAACCAGGAATCGGCGATATAGCGCGCCGCAAGGATTCCCAGCGCCAGCGTGGCGAGAACGCACAGAACGCAATAAATCGTGTGTCTCATGGCAAGTTCTCGTGCTTCATGTTCCGATGTTTTGACGGCACAAGGCAACAGTGACAATCGTCCACAAATCGCAAGACAAATCTATTTGGTTTTAAGAGGTAAAGGCTCATGCTGACGATGGACAAAGCTGCGATGATCACGCGGACTTTTGCGCTGCAGCATTGAAATTATTGCTTATTTTGCGATGCGGCAGGAAGGAATACTATATGAATCCACTGTTTTTTCATGCGCTTAACCTTCACGCTGCCGGGAGGGGGAGCTTGAGCTTCGAACCTGCGACGCAATAGCGCGATTTTGCCGCGACATTGTGCCCTCTCCCCTTGCCAAGACTGGACATAATTTGCGATCAAGCTTAGAACGCAGCGGGTTACGGAGGAATCTATGGCGGAATTATGGTCGCATTGATTCGCCGTTAGTGAGAGGGGTACCGCGGTTTTGCCGTGGTTTGCGGGAAGAGGATGTGCAGCCTTGAGCGAGCATAGTACGACAGTTGATTCCACCGGCGAGCCGACTCGTCGCGATTTCCTTTATTTGACGACAGGCATGGCCGGCGCGGTGGGTGCAGCTGCCGTCGCATGGCCGTTTATCGACCAGATGCGGCCGGACGCATCGACACTCGCTCTTGCATCCATCGAAGTCGACGTGTCGAGCCTGGAGCCTGGCATGTCCCTGACCGTGAAGTGGCGGGGCA
This sequence comes from Rhizobium aureum, assembly GCF_030182495.1. Lineage (NCBI taxonomy): Bacteria > Pseudomonadati > Pseudomonadota > Alphaproteobacteria > Hyphomicrobiales > Rhizobiaceae > Rhizobium > Rhizobium aureum. The sequence goes on from NZ_JAQJCI010000005.1 coordinate 338,394, forward strand.
AGCCCGTCTTCATCCGCAACCGCACGCAGAAAGAAATCGACGATGCCAAGGGCACGCAGCTTTCGGATCTGAAGGATCCGATCGCTCGCAACGCCAATCTTCCGTCCGATGCACAGGCAACCGACGTTGCCCGTTCGGCCGGCGAGGGCAAGGAAAACTGGCTCGTCATGATCGGCGTCTGCACCCATCTGGGTTGCATCCCGCTCGGCCAGGCAGGTGAATATGGCGGGTGGTTCTGTCCCTGCCATGGTTCGGTCTACGATACCGCCGGTCGCATCCGCCATGGGCCTGCGCCGCAGAACCTCTTCATACCGCAATATGCGTTTACGTCGGAAAAGAAGATCAAGGTCGGTTGAGGGGGAGCTGAATCATGAGTGGTCATTCGTCTTACGAGCCATCCACAGGGCTCGAAAAATGGGTCGACGCGCGGCTTCCGCTGCCGCGTATGGTCTATGATAGTTTCATCGCCTATCCGGTCCCGCGCAATCTGAACTATGCCTATACGTTCGGCGCCATGCTCTCCGTCATGCTGCTTTTGCAGATCCTGACCGGTGTCGTTCTTGCCATGCATTATGCGGCCAATACGGCGATCGCCTTCAATTCGGTCGAAAAGATCGTCCGCGACGTCAACCACGGCTGGCTTCTGCGCTACATGCATGCCAACGGCGCGTCCTTCTTCTTCGTGGCCGTCTATCTCCATATCGCCCGCGGTCTCTACTACGGCTCCTACAAGGCGCCGCGCGAAATCCTCTGGATTCTCGGCGTGATCATCTACCTGCTGATGATGGCGACTGCCTTCATGGGCTACGTACTGCCCTGGGGTCAGATGTCCTTCTGGGGTGCGACTGTTATCACCGGTTTCTTCTCGGCCTTTCCATGGGTCGGCGACTGGATCCAGACCTTCCTGCTCGGCGGCTTTGCCGTCGACGATCCGACGCTCAATCGCTTCTTCTCGCTGCACTACCTGCTGCCGTTCATGATTGCTGGTGTTGTCATCCTGCACATCTGGGCGCTGCATGTGACCGGCCAGACGAACCCCACCGGCGTCGAAGTCAAGCTGAAGACGGATACAGTGGCCTTCACGCCCTATGCGACGCTGAAGGATGCACTCGGCGTCTCCATCTTCCTGCTGGTCTTCGCCTATTTCGTCTTCTACCTGCCGAACTTCCTCGGCCACGCTGACAACTACATTGCGGCCAATCCGCTGAAGACGCCGGCCCACATCGTTCCGGAGTGGTACTTCCTGCCGTTCTACGCGATGCTGCGCTCGATCACCTTCAACATCGGGCCGATCGATTCCAAGCTCGGCGGTGTCTTGACGATGTTCGGCGCGATCATCGTGCTGTTCTTCCTGCCGTGGCTCGATACGTCGAAGGTTCGTTCGGCCGTCTATCGCCCGTGGTACAAGCTGTTCTTCTGGCTGTTCATTGCCGACGCCGTCCTGCTCGGCTGGCTTGGCTCGCAGCCGGCGGAAGGCATCTACACCACGGCCGCGCAGTTCGCGACGCTGTTCTACTTCCTGTTCTTCCTCGTCGTCATGCCGGTGCTTGGCATAGTCGAGACACCGAGGCGCATTCCGAATTCGATTACGGAGGCGGTTCTTGAAAAGCAGGGCGTCAATAAAAAAGACGCCGTCGCGATGAGCGCCTGAGCGGTTGGAAGGAAGAAAACGATGAAAAAGATTGTTGCCGGCCTTCTCTCGCTTGCCCTGATCGGCGGCTCCATGACGATAGCCGCCATGGCGGCGGAGACGAAACCAGCCGCAGAGAACGAAACGCCGCATTATCCGCTGAAGGAGCCGCGCGAGCAGCATTGGACCTTCGCCGGCCCGTTCGGCTATTACGACAAGGCCCAGCTGCAGCGTGGTCTCAAGGTCTATACTGAAGTCTGTTCCGCCTGCCATTCGATGAAGCTGGTGGCTTACCGCACGCTGGAAGATCTCGGCTATACGGAAGCCCAGGTGAAGGCCTTTGCCGCCAATTACGAAGTGCAGGACGGGCCAAACCCCCAGGGCGAGATGTTCACCCGCAAGGCACTTCCGTCGGACCATTTCAACTCGCCGTTCCCGAACGACGAGGCTGCCGCGGCCTCCAACAACGGAGCGGTGCCGCCTGACATGTCGCTGCTTGCCAAGGCGCGTGAAGTCGAACGCGGCTTCCCGCAGTTCATCTTCGATATCTTCACTCAGTATCAGGAAGGCGGCCCGGACTATATCTACTCGCTGCTGACTGGCTATGAAGAGCCGCCGGCTGGCTTCAAGGTGCCGCAGAACTCGCACTACAATCCGTATTTCGATGCGGCCGCGACCTTTGCGATGCCGAAGCCGCTTTCGGATGGACAGGTGACCTACGATGATGGCGCGCCGCAGACCGTCGATCAGTATGCGCGCGATGTGTCCGCATTCCTGATGTGGACATCCGAACCGCATCTGGAAGACCGTAAGCATCTCGGCTTCATGGTCATGGTGTTCCTGTTGATCTTCTCGATATTGATCTATCTGACCAAGCGCTCCGTCTATGCCAAAGCCGGCGCTCACTGAGTATTGTGATGCTTCAACGAAAAGGCGGCCCGTCGAGGCCGCCTTTTTTGTTGGTATGGAGCGCTGGTCTTGATAGGGTGCGGCCGGCCCTATCATAGCCTGAGAGTACGTATTTCATGAACACCATTGCTTCGGAGCTCGCTGCCAGCATCCGCTCCATTCCGGATTATCCCAAACCCGGTATCATCTTCCGCGACATCACCACGATGCTTGGTGACGCCAGGGCATTCCGCCGTGCTGTCGATGCGCTGGTGCAGCCTTACGCCGGCACGAAGATCGACAAGGTCGCTGGAATGGAGGCGCGCGGCTTCATTCTGGGCGGCGCGGTGGCGCATCAGCTGTCATCCGGCTTCGTGCCGATCCGCAAGAAGGGCAAGCTGCCGCACGATATCGTCCGCATCGCCTACAGCTTGGAATATGGGGTGGACGAGATGGAGATGCATCGCGATGCCGTCAATCCGGGCGAGAGGGTCATTCTCGTGGACGATCTCATCGCAACGGGCGGCACCGCCGTCGGCGCGACGAAGCTTCTGCGGCAGATTGGAGCCGAAGTGGTTGCCGCCTGCTTCGTGATCGATTTGCCTGATCTCGGCGGCCGCAAGAAGCTCGAAGAGCTCGATGTGCCGGTTCATACGCTGGTGGAATTCGCCGGACACTGAGTATGCTCGTTAGACTGGCGGGGCCGCGTCGACGGCACCGCCGGCCGCTATTCGAAGGCCAGCACGGTGCTTTCGAAGCGCAGGGCCGGGAGGCCATGCTGATTTATGCCATCGCAGCTGAGTGTGTAGAGCGCCCAGCCGGGGCGCGAGGCGAGTGGCCGGCTGCCGAGGATCGCAACGCCATAGCTGATCGTGTCGCCGGCAAAGACCGGCCTTAGCCATTGCAGGTTCTTGAACCCCGGAGAGGGACCAAGATTGGGCGGCGTCTTGCCCTCGGCGATCAGCCGTGCGGTCTCAGACTTCCAGTAATCGACGAAAGTGCGCATCCACATGGAGCAACTATGCCAACCGGAGGCGCAGAGCCCGCCGAATAGGGATTGCTTCGCCGCTTCAGCATCCATGTGGAAGATCTGCGGATCGAAGCGCGAGGCAAAATGGATGATGCTCTCCGGCGTAAAGGCATGGCTGCCGATGTCGATGCGTTCGCCGACAGCGTAGACGTCGCTCAACTTCATGCCGAAACCTCCGCGACGCTGCGCATGCGGATCATGACCGCGTTCTCTCCGAGGCAGACGAGTTCGCCGCGCTGGTTCTCGACCTCATGGCGAAACTTGACGATGCCGATGCCTGGACGAGAGCGCATAGGGCGTATCTCGACGACGATGGACCGGCCTGAGAGAGTATCTCCGGCCAGAACCGGCTTCTTCCATTCCATGAAATCGATGCCAGGCGCGCCCTGCGCGTCGGTAGCGAGGAGGTAGGAATCGCACATCATGCGCATGAACATGGATGAAGTATGCCAGCCTGAGGCTGCGAGGCCGCCGAGAATACTGGCGCGGCCTGCCTCCTCATCCAGATGCATTGGTTGAGGATCGAATTCCCTAGCGAATTCTATGATCTCCGCCGCCGTCACATGTCTAGGGCCGAGCGGAAATTCCCGTCCCGGCTGAAAGTCTTCGTAGACGAGTTTCGTCATCTTTCCTTCCATCCTCCCATTCTGCCTATGGGCCATCGCATCTGGGTGGCGATGGCGCAAGCATTTTCGTGGTCGCAGGGAGGGCAAAGATCTGCAGCCGAGCCGGCGCTCCGGTGGGCGCCGGCAGCCGAAAAGCAATCAGGTATTGAAGCGGAAGTGGATGACGTCGCCGTCCTGGACGACGTATTCCTTGCCTTCGTCGCGCGCCTTGCCAGCTTCCTTGGCGCCGGTCTCGCCATTGTAGGCGATGTAATCGTCATAGGCGATCGTGTTGGCGCGGATGAAGCCGCGTTCGAAATCCGAATGGATGACGCCGGCGGCCTGCGGCGCCTTCGTGCCCTGTTCGATGGTCCAGGCGCGCGTTTCCTTCGGTCCCACCGTGAAATAGGTGATGAGGTGCAGGAGCTTGTAGCCGGCGCGGATCAGGCGGTCGAGGCCGGCTTCGTCGAGGCCGAGCGCGGAAAGGAATTCCTTCGCCTCTTCGTCGGGCAGCTGCGCCACTTCCGCCTCGATGGCGGCGGAAATGATGACGGCTTCCGAATTCTGCTCCTTGGCCATGGCGGCGACGGCCGCCGTATGCTCGTTGCCGGTCGCGGCATCGCCCTCGGCGACGTTGCAGACGTAGAGCACCGGGTGCGAGGTCAGAAGGTTCAGGCTCTTGAGAATGCGGATCTCTTCGGCGTCGAGTTTCGACAGCAGCGTGCGCACCGGCTTGCCTTCCTGAAGCAGCTTCAACGAGGCTTCCATGATCGGCAGCATCGCCATGGATTCCTTGTCCTTGCCGGTGGCGCGCTTGCGCGTCTGCTCGGTACGGCGCTCAAGGCTCTCGAGATCGGCGAGCATCAGCTCGGTCTCGATCGTTTCGGCATCGGCGACGGGATTGATGCGGCCCTCGACATGGGTGATGTCGCTGTCTTCGAAGCAGCGCAGCACATGCACGATGGCGTCGACCTCGCGGATATTGGCGAGGAACTGGTTGCCGAGGCCTTCACCCTTTGACGCGCCGCGCACGAGGCCGGCAATATCGACGAAGGAGATGCGCGTCGGGATCAGTTCCTTCGACTTGGCGATGTCGGCGAGCTTGCGCATGCGCGGGTCGGGAACGGCGACTTCGCCCGTGTTCGGCTCGATCGTACAGAACGGATAGTTCGCCGCCTGTGCCGCCGCCGTCTTGGTCAGCGCGTTGAACAGAGTGGACTTGCCGACATTCGGCAGCCCGACGATACCGCATTTGAAACCCATGGCACCTTGTCCATATCTTGAAAATCTTTGCAGTGCCTATGGGGGAAGGGCCGTTGCGGGTCAAGTCTTGTGCGGGCAAGGAGGCTTTTTTCTGCCGAAAGGGAGGCGGGAGTCGCTCGAATGCCCTTTTGCCTTCCCTAAGAGATGCCGTCGTCCTTGAACCGCGTGGTGCGCTGCACTATAATTTCTCCCTATTAGCCCAAAGCCTCTTTCCCCTGTCGTCAACGGTGATGCCGATGAGTGACAATGATGTTGTCCTGAAACCGAAGACTAAAACCAAGTCCAAGGTCGAAAGGCCGAAGCTCTATAAGATCATTCTCGTGAACGACGATTATACGCCGCGGGAATTCGTGATCATGGTGCTGAAGGCCGTCTTCCGCATGAGCGAGGAGACCGGCTATCGCGTTATGATGACGGCGCATAAGCTCGGCACTTGCGTGGTCATGGTCTGCGCGCGGGATATTGCCGAGACGAAGGCGCAGGAGGCGGTCGATCTTGCCAAGAGCGCCGGTTTCCCGCTGATGTTCACGACAGAGCCCGAAGAATAGGAATGACTGCGACCCGTAGGTCGCCGAGGTACGGCGGACCTGGAAGCCGGTCTTATCCTGCTTGAAGCCGCAATTGGCATAGAAGCGTAGCGTTGCTGGATTTTTCGAGCCGGTCAGCAGCATGACCTTGTAGCAGTTCCTCTCCCAGGCGATTGCGAATGCCTTGCGGATGACCGTGCCGGCGAGACCGCGTCGCCGATAATCGGCGTGGGTCACCACATTCTCGATCAAGGCATAGGGCGCGCCGCCGCGCGTGAGATTTGGGATGACGGTCAGCGTCACGGAAGAGACGGCCTTGTCGCCATCAAAGGCGGCGAGGATCGTCATGCCGGGATGGGCAAGGATTTCCGCAAGGCGGCTCTCCGCCAGCCCTAGCTCCAGCACCGGATCTTCCGCGTTCAGGTGCTGGTAAAGTGCAAGCAGCGTCGGCAGGTCCGCCATCGCAACCGGCCTAATGGGGAGATTAGCGACGTCTTCGAAGGCTGTCTGCGACATCTCAATTGTCCTTCTTGCCGAACATCCTCTTCAGCATTTCCGCCATGGGACCGGTTTCCGGAATCTTCGGCTGGCTGTGATTGCGTGCCTGGTGGATATGGGACTTGGCCGGTGCCTTCTTCTCCGGCCTTGGCCTGTCCTCTTCCGCCTTGCCGCCCAGGGCAAGCGCGATCTTGTTCATCAGCTGCGAATCCTCGCCGCGCACCAGCATGTCGGCGTTGTCGGCAAGTGCGTCGAACAGCGGTTCCAGCCAGCTTTGGTCCGCTTTGGCGAAATCGCCGAGAACGTGGTTGTGCACCAGCTCCTTGACACCGGGATGACCGATGCCGAGGCGCAGGCGTCGATAGTCCTTGCCGCAATGGGCGTCGATCGATTTGATGCCGTTGTGTCCGCCATGACCGCCGCCGGTCTTCAGCCGCGCCTTGCCCGCCGGCAGATCCAGTTCGTCGTAGATCACCACGAGGTCGGAGGGTTGGAGCTTGTAGAAGCGCATGGCTTCGCCAACGGCTTCGCCCGAGAGATTCATGAAAGTCTGCGGCTTGATGAGCAGCACCTTCTGGCCGGCGAGCTCGCCTTCGGCAATCTCCGCCTTGAACTTCTTCGACCAGGGCGAAAAGTTATGGCGGCGATAGATCGCATCCACGGCCATGAAGCCGATATTGTGGCGGTTGCCCTGATATTTGGCGCCCGGATTGCCGAGGCCAGCGATGAGAAGCATGCGCTTCACCCCTTGGAAAATATCGATGCCCTTCACCACAGGGATTTGGCGGCAAAGTCAAGGCGGGATGCGGTCAGTCGCCGAGGTTGAGGCCGTACTTCAGGTAAATCTGCTTTTGCGTTCCGTCGGCGATCTGCGCATTCAGCGCCGCCTGCATCCTGTTCAGAAGGTCGGTCGGGAAATCCTTCTGACAGGCGATCCCCATGGGCTGCTGGGAAAGGATGGTCACCTTCTCCACGGCATTCCCCTGGGCTTTCAGCTTGTCGAAATAGAATTCCGAAATCGGCATCAGGTCGATGCGATCGCTCATCAGTTTCTTGAGCGTGGCCTTGAAATCGCTGCCCACGTCGATGCGCGGGAAATTGTTCCGGCGCAGTATCGTCTCCGTATAGTCCTCCCGCCAGGTGCCGACGAGATATTTCCTGGCTTCGTCGATGGTGGCGGCGGCAATCTTCGAGCCGCTATGCTTGATCAGGATACTGCGATCGATCAGCAACGGTTGCACCCATTTAAAGAGCGGATCGCGTTCTTCATTGTGGGCGGTCGCAAAGACACAGGTCATGGGTTCCGCCAGCGCCTCATTATAGGCCCGCGCCCAGGGCATGATGGCGATGGTATAGTCGACGCCGATATCGGCCATCACCTTCTGCACCTGTTCGGTGATCGCTCCGACAGCCGTCTTGCCTTCGCGATAATTGAAAGGCGGATATTCCTCGGTGGTGAAATGAACTGTTTCGGCGCGGGCCGGAGAGAAAAGGAATAGCGAAAACAGGCTGATTGCAATCGTGAGCAGCGGCTTTCGCATGCGGTTCCTCATCGCTATGACGCTTGCGCTATGGGTGAAGGATAATCCTGCTGCTGGCTGACGAGCGTCTTTGCCAGTATATCCGGATGCAGCGGCCGATAGAACAGGTAGCCTTGGCCGTAATCAATGCCCATGGTGCGCAGCGTCGCGCACTCCTCTTCGGTTTCCACGCCTTCGGCGATGACCGTGCAGTTCATCTTGTGCGACAGCGTGGTGATGCTTTCGACGAGCATGCGGCTCTTGGAGCTGACATCGGATGCGGTATCGTTGATCGCGCGGATGAAGGACTGATCGATCTTGATGATATCGACCGGGAAGCGATTGATATAGCTGAGCGATGAATAGCCAGTGCCGAAATCGTCGAGTGCGATGCGGCAGCCGTAGCGGCAGATCTCGTTGATGACCATGCGTGTCTCCGGATTGTCGTCCATGAGCACGGCTTCGGTAATTTCGACGACGATGCGCCGGGCAGGAACGTCATAGCTCGAAAGCAGGGCGGCAATGCGCAGCGGCAATTCGGGCTCGAATTGCAGGGGCGAGAAGTTGATGGCGAGATAAGTGTCCTGCATGCCATCGAGACGCGACAGGCGCGCGAAATTGGCGATCGCCTTTTCCATGATGCGGTTGCCGATGCGAATGATCGAGCCTGTCTCTTCGGCGACCTCGATGATGCGGGCAGGGGGCAGGATACCCTTCTGCGGATGGTGCAGGCGCATCAGCGCCTCGAAGCCGGCGATCGAACGGTCGTCGATATTCACCACCGGCTGCAGATAGGCCTCGAACCAGTCCTCCGCGAGGCCGGCTTCGATGTGGCTTTCCAGTTCGGCGCGGCGGCGCGAGTCGTCGAGCATGCCGTTGTCGAAGATCTGTGCGCCGTTCTTGCCGTCGCGCTTCTTGGCATACATTGCGATATCGGACTTCAGCAGCAGTTCGGCCGCATTGGCCGCATGGCGCGGATAGATGGCGATGCCGATGCTGGCGCTGAGGCGCGCATCGCCATGGAACGGCGCTTCGAAGATTTCGGCGATGCGGGAGGCCATCTCCATAGCTCTCGCTTCGGCGTTTTCCGCCAGCAGCAAGATCGCGAATTCATCGCCCCCCAGGCGGGCGGCGATGTCACCCGATTTCAGGCATGTCTGCAGGCGGGAGACGAGCTCGCGCAGGGCCGCGTCGCCGGCAGCATGGCCCATATTGTCGTTGATCCATTTGAACCGGTCGAGATCGATGAAGAGACAGGCAAGTTCGCGCTGGCGCAGATCGGCCTCGTTGATCTTGGCGTCCAGTGCGGTCTCGAAGCCCTGACGGTTGAGGAGGCCGGTCAGGTGATCGGTGATGGCCTGCCGGAGGTTCTTGTCCTCGGACTGCTTGAGCTCGGTGACGTCGGTCATGACGGAAAGCGAAAGGCCGTCCTGGATCGCGGTGGTCTCCAGAATCAGGACGTCCATCACCCGTCCGTTCCGGCACAGGAACTTGACGGTGACCGCTAGACGGGCGGCGGTATCGGGATTGCTGTTCTTGCGCTCGACATACTGAGCCCGCGATTCCGGCAGGACCAGGCTTGCAAACTCGCGGCCGATCACCTCGGTGCGGCCATAGCCGGTTGTGGCGAGCCAGTAGTCGCTGACGGCGGCGATGCAATCGTCCTTGTCGAGGGAAAAAAGCATGGCGGGCGTCAGGTTATAGGTATCGGTGGCGCGGCGATGGGCAAGCTTCAGTTCGGTTTCCTCGCGTTGCAGCTTGCTCTGCATATCGTTGAAACTGCTGGCGAGCCGCCCCATTTCGTCGTTCGACTGCCAGTCGACATGATGACGAGAGCCGAGCCGCCGTGTTGCCTCGATGGCATGCGTCAGGCGCATCAACGGCTGGATGACGAAAATACGGTTGCCGATCAGCGCCGCGCCGAAGACCGTCAGCACGGCGAAGATGAAGATGGATATGAAGACGATTTCCTCGTTCTTCAAACCATCGAAGAGGCCGAGCTGGGGATAGAAGACCGTGATGGTGCCGAGCCTCTTGGTGCCGTCCACGCCGTTGTAGACGATCGGCCGCGCAATGGACTCCAGATTGCCCTTGTAGGATTTCGGAATAGTGGATTGGGTGACGTCGAGCTGGCCGGAGAGATCGCGCACATTGACCCGAACGATCGCGCCTTCGGCGACCGTCGTGGCGCTGATCTGGGTGACGCTATCCTCATCCAGATCCCACAGCGGTTTCGCAAGCGCCTGGGCATTGGCGACGAGCAGGACGGTTATATGATCCTTGATTTCCTTCTCGGCGCGTTCGGACGACAGGAAAAGAAAAAGGATGAAGAGCGGCGCTACGAAAACCAGCAGCGCACCGCAGACGATCGCGAAAAACCTGTTTTCGACCGAATGGCTCATTGTTCCGTTTGCTCCGCAAGCCACAGACCAGCGGATCTTGGGGGCCGCTTTCTACAACTCTTTCGCGTAGATTTTCATGAATCTGTTAAATGTTGCTGAAATTCTGGGGTTAATGGAAATCAACGATAGTATAGATTTCAAGACGTTTATATTTTTAATTTCTCTAATATTTGTTTTCGAGCATAAAAAACCCGCCTTCCCCAAAAAGGGGAGGCGGGTTTCGATGCCTTAGGTTGAAGATGCCAATCAGGCGCTGGCTTCTTCACCGCCTTCTGCTTCTTCTTCAGCAAGACCGGCTGCCGGGGCAACGATCGTTGCGATCGTGAAGTCACGGTCGGCGATGACCGGGGTCACGTTCTTCGGCAGCTTGACGGCCGAGATGTGGACGCTGTCGCCGCTCTTCAGGCCGGTCAGGTCGACGGTGAAGAATTCCGGGATCGCATCGGCCGGGCAATGGACTTCGACTTCGTGGCGAACGATGTTCAGCACGCCGCCAGCCTTGAGGCCCGGGGACTTCTCGTGGTTTTCGAAGTGAACCGGGATTTCGACGGTGACCGCGGTGTTGCCGGAAACGCGCAGGAAATCGACGTGAAGCGTGAAGTCACGGACCGGATCGAGCTGGTAGTCCTTCGGCAGAACCTTGATCTTCTTGCCGTCGACGTCGATCGTTGCGATCGTCGTGAGGAAGCCGCCGGCGTGGATGCGCTTCGTCACCTCATTGGTGTTGAGAGCGATGGAAATGGGGGCCTGCTTGTCACCATAGATGACAGCGGGAATCAAACCGTTGCGGCGAAGTTCACGGGCGGACCCCTTACCAACCCGTTCGCGCGCCTCGGCCTTGAGCTCGTAGCTTTCGTGGCTCATGGCTATTCCTTTCGAGGTTATTTGGAGAGTTCATCCGATCGGCCAGTGCCCTGTCGGCTGAACTGGAGGAGGGCATGCCCTGCCTCATCCGCGTTGCCTCCAAGGGTGTCTACGCGGACGCGTGGCGTATAATACAAAGCGGCCAAAGGTGCAAGCACCTCGGAATGCGAAGCTTTGTGGTGGCCTTGCAACGGCTGAGACAAGCCTGCGATACCGTGTCTATCAACGCCTTGACATATACCGTCGGCCCCATCAACAGTCGAATTCAATCGATCAGGGTCAGAAAGTGAGGTCGGGCATGCGCTCTAGGGTTATTGCCGCCGCCGTTTTTTCCATAGGTCTTGCCGGCGCGCCGCAGGCTGCCGAGATTAATGAGCAGGGCGCCAGGGAACTTCGCAATATCCTCACCCAACCGCTCTCGCAGGATCTTGCCCGCAGCGATTTCGTAACCGTCAAGCCGGTGGGCGACCAATACGAGATTGTCTACGATCTCGCGAAGTTCTTCGACAAGATCAATTCCCGCGCCTTTTCGGTTACGGGCTTTAAACCGCTCTCCCTCTTCGCGCGGCCTCTCGAACAAGGGAGATGGCACCTGACGGGCGACAACAGTCTCGATGTCGCCCTGCATTCGCCGACTTCCGACCTTGCCTATTCCATTGCTTCCAACTCCTTCGACGGGATTTTCGATCCGAGGATCGAGATGATGCGGTCAATGGGCATCAAGAGCAGTGGTGTGAAATTCTCCAGCGTCGGTAGCGGCCCAAAGAGCGGGCGCAAGCTCGATGCCACCATCGACAGCCTCTCTTTCGCTCACACCGTCACCGACAGCAGCGAAGCCGGCAAGGTCGACCTGCAATTGCAGGGGACGCTGCAGCGTCTGAGCGAGCAATTCACCGTGCGGCCGGATGGCTCGCCCGTCACCTTCAGCGCCGACAGCGTCGATACGAACCTCACCGCCACCAGCCTGCCGGCGAAAGACCTGCGCGCGCTCATTCGCTTCTTCGTTCAGCACGTCAAGGCCAAGCAACTTTCCGAAAGCGGCAGCGAGAAGTTCGAGCAGCTGGTGCATCGCGCCTTGCCGGTTTTCGGATCGCTCAACAAGACCGTCACCCTCAACGATGTCCTGGTGGTGACCGACAAGGGCAAGGTCGGCGTGAAGCGCATCGACTACAGCTTCAAGATGGATGGCCTGACCAAGGCCTCCAACGTCAATCTGGAGTTGCGGGCCGAGCAGGTCACGCCGGATTCGGGTTTCGTTCCGGCGGCTTATTCGGCATTCCTTCCGTCAACGCTCGACGTGCAGCTCGGTGTCCCCAACATCAACTTCGAGGGTCTTATCGATACCGGGCTCGATGCGATCGCCCCGCATGCCGCGCCGGTTTCCGGCGAGGCGTTGAAGCGGACGATGTTCCCGAGCGGCTATGGAACGCTGGAGTTTCCGAAGATCAGCGCCACTTCAGGCGTCTATGATGTCGAGATTTCCGGCGCGCTGAAAGGTTCGACCAAGCCGCATACCGGCTATTCGCTACAGGCGACGATCCTGGCGCGCGATTTCGACAAGACGGTTGCCGCCATCCGGGATGCCGCCAAGGCGGAACCGCGCCTGAATAAAGTTTCTTTTGGCTTGCTTGCCGCCAAGGGTTTTGCCAAGACCGATCCCGACGGTCGTCTACGCTGGGACATCGCGATGGATGAAGACCGCACAATGACGGTCAATGGTCAGGTGATGAAGAAGCCTTGATGTCTGGGGAGCAGGCCGATGGATCGGGGCGGCAATAGGGTTTCATTCGAAAGACCGCCCGGTCCTTTTCGAATTTTCACATTTCTTTTCCATCATATTTGGGGGTGAATTATGCGTTTCAAAGCGATTGCTGCAGCGACTGTCGTCGCTGCCGGCGTTATTGGCGGTGTGCAGGCGGCTGAGGTCAGCGAGCAGGGTGCGAAGGATCTCTATGGCAACCTGACCTATTTCCTGCCTGACGATATCGCCAAGAGCGGTGCAATCTCCGTCAAGCCGGTCGGTGCGAATTATGAGGTGACTTATGATCTGCAGAAGCTGCTCGACAAGTTGAATGTGAGCGGTTTCAACATCAGCGGACTCAAGCCTTTGATGATGCTGGCGACGCCGCTCGACAGCGGCCTTTGGAATATCGAAGGCAACAATGCCATGGACGTGACGGCGCGCTCCGAGCCTGGCAAGGGGTCTGACAGCGAGTTTCGCTATGCATTGGCCTCATCCACGGTCAAGGGCGTTTTCGATCCCGCGCTCCACTATCTGCGTTCGATGGAAATGAAGGGGCAGGGCCTTACCTTCGCCGCCAAGACGACCGACGAAAACAAGAGCGTTCAGAAGAACGACGCCACCGCCGAGAGCATCTCTTATGCGCTATCGTCGGCCGATAGCGGTGAGCCGGGCAGGCTCGATATCAAAATGGACGGCAGCCTGCAGTCGCTCTACAACAAGATCTCGTCGGATGACGAGACGCTGGGTGAAATCAAGATCGCGGCAATCGATTTCAACATGGGTGCGACGAAACTGCCCTTGAAGGCGGTGAACTCGTTGCTGCAGTTCGTCTCCGAGCACAAGGAAGAGAAGACGCTTTCGGATAAGGACAGCGAAGCACTCAAGGCCTTGGTTATGAATGCCATGCCGATCGTCGGCTCCTTCGATGAATCTGTTGCCATAAAGGACATCGCGCTTGCGACGCCGCTCGGTAATGGCGGGCTGCAGAAGATGGGCTACTCCTTCAAGATCGCCGGGCCTGCCGATGCCATGAACGCCGATTTCGGATTAAGTGCAGAAAAGCTTACTTTGGAAACGGGCATGGTACCCGAGGACTACGTCGCCTTCATTCCCGATACGGCCGATATTCAGGTGCAGGTACCGAGCCTGAACTTTACCGCCCTGATGAATGTCCTGAAGGACACCAATTTCAAGGAGCCGGACGGCAATAAGGCCATCGACGAGAAGCTGCAGAAGGCCATGTTCCCCGATGGGACGGTGACCATCAACTTCCCGAAAATCAGCGCCGTTTCCGGCCTTTATGATGTCGAGGCTTCCGGCAGCATGCGCAGCTGGCTGACCGAGAAGGATCGCGTCGCCATGAAGATGACGGTTTTTGCCCGCGATCTCGACAAGACGATCGCCGCCATCCAGGAGGCGGCAAAGACCAAGGCCGATCTTTCCCAGGTCTCTTTCGGCCTGATGATGGCCAAGGGTTTTGCCAAAACGGACGCGGATGGGCGCTCGCGCTGGGATATCGATCTTTCCGATGACGGTCACGTGTCGGTCAACGGTCAGGTCGTGAAGTAAGTCATCCTCAAATCAGAATGCGATCATGTTTGTCCTGAAGCCACTCAGCCAGCGCTCGATTTCGCTTCTATGGGCCGGTCAGGTGCTGGCGGCGACAGGCTCCGAATTCTACATGGTCGCGGTCGTCTGGATCGCGGCCGATTTCATCGGCAGCGATGCGGGATATGTGTCCGCGCTGCAATCCGGCGCGCTGCTGATCGGCAGTCTTTTCGGCGGCATCGTCACGGATCGTTGGCGCCACAGCACCACGATGATCGCGAGCGATCTCATGCGGGCGGCTCTGCTGCTGATGCTGTCGCTCGCCGGGCTTCTGCATATGATGAGCCTGCCGCTACTGATGGTGCTTGCCGGGTGCATCGCCTTGCTCACATCAGCATTCGATCCGTCGCTGCAGGCAACGCTGCCGAGGATTGCGGTCGATCCGGACGTCCGCCATGCGACAAACGGCCTGTTCGACGCCACCCGCCGCATGGCGCGCATTCTCGGCCCGAGCCTGATCGCACTGGTGAACGGGTTTCTACCGAAATCGCAATTCTTCACCGTGACTGCAGCGACTTTCGGGCTTTCGGCGCTTGCGGTCTGGCTGGCGGTGGCAAGGCTGCCGGCGGCCCCGCGACGGCGCGAATTTTCCGGAATGGCCGCTGTCGTGGATGGTGTTCTCGGTGGATGGCGCGCAGCGCGAGGCCATGCGGCGATCCTCTATGGCCTGTTCACCAACCTGATGGGAAATATCGCCTGGGCCATGGGAATCCTGCTCGGCATGATCCTGCATCTGCGCGAAACCAGCGCCGATCCGCTGACCGATTATAGCCTGATGATGACCGCTTATGGCGTCGGCAACCTGACGACAAATCTGATCCTAAGCAGCGTCAGGCCACGCCGGCCGGTGGTCTGGATCGTCGCGGCAAAGCTCATTTTCGGAGCAGGAGTCTTCCTGTTGCCGCTGATGCATGACCGCATATGGCTGATGATCGTCGCCTGCTTTGCGGCGATCAACGGTCCGTTCGAGAACCTTGCCATGCTGCATCTGATGCAGACGCGCAGTGAGCCGCATAGGCTGGCGCAGGTCTATCGTCTGCTGATGTGCGCGATCTTTACGGGCCTGCTTTTGGCCTATCTGATGTCGCCGAGCCTGTTTGCCTGGTTCGGCATCGGACCTTCGATCATGGGATCGGGGGCGGCCGTCTTCGTTTCCGGCCTGATCGGAATTGGTCTGCTGGCATGGAAGCAGGCACATCCGGCGAGCGCTAAGGCCGTCTGAAATGTCGTTCTAGCCTTAATCGAACAGGCTTGAAACCGATTCTTCCTGGCTGGTGCGGTTGATGGCTTCGCCGATGAGGGTTGCCGTCGTGATGACGCGGATGTTGGGCGCCGATTGCACGGCGGTCGTCGGCTGAATGGAATCGGTGATCACCAGTTCCTTCAGCTGCGAGTTGGCCACGCGCGTCACGGCGCCGCCGGAGAGCACGCCGTGGGTGATATACGCGGTGACGCTTGCCGCGCCCTTTGCGAGCAGAGCATCGGCCGCGTTGCAGAGCGTCCCGCCGGAATCGACGATGTCGTCGATCAGCAGGCAGTCTTTCCCTTCCACTTCACCGATGATGTTCATCACTTCGGATTCACCCGGGCGATCACGGCGCTTGTCCACGATCGCCAGCAGACAGTCGAGGCGTTTGGCGAGCGCGCGGGCGCGCACGACACCGCCGACGTCCGGGGAAACGACCATGACGTTGCCGATATCGTAATTCGCCTTGATGTCGCGCGTCAGGATCGGCAGCGCATAGAGATTGTCCGTCGGGATATCGAAGAAGCCCTGGATCTGGCCCGCGTGCAGGTCAAGCGTGAGAACGCGGTCGGCGCCTGCCTCGGTGATCAGATTGGCCACCAGCTTGGCCGAGATCGGCGTACGACCGGAGGCGCGGCGATCCTGGCGGGCATAGCCGAAATAGGGAAGGACCGCCGTGATGCGTCGCGCCGAAGAGCGCCGCATGGCGTCGATCATGATCAACAGTTCCATGAGATGATCGTTGGCCGGGAATGAGGTCGGCTGGACGACGAATACGTCCTCGCCGCGCACGTTCTCCTGGATTTCAACGAAGATTTCCTGGTCCGCGAAGCGCCTGACACTGGCCTTGCCTAAGGGAACGTTGAGATAATTGCAGATCGCTTCGGC
The DNA here is from genome assembly GCF_030182495.1 of Rhizobium aureum. NCBI lineage: Bacteria > Pseudomonadati > Pseudomonadota > Alphaproteobacteria > Hyphomicrobiales > Rhizobiaceae > Rhizobium > Rhizobium aureum. Next base: position 355,107 of record NZ_JAQJCI010000005.1, read on the forward strand.
GAGATGCCGGTTCGAATTGCCTGCGAAAACCTTCATTGTGGCCCGCCTGTTACCAACCTGATAGCCGCGCTTTTAACCGCCTTGCTCTCGAATGCAAGGGGGAGATGCGCGTTAGCTTTCATATTTCTGAAAAGCTTATGGCTATCCACCGTTGGAATCGCGCCAAGAATTGAATTCCGACATGGTTTTGGAGGCAATTTTCTGCATGACGGTCGGAGGAACGGCCGACCATGGGTCGCCGCGCTTCAGCGGCGTGCTTTCCGAACCCTGTATGCGGTGTACGCGGTTGCCGTTGCCATCGAGTACATCCCACACATAGGTCACCGAAATCTGCGGACCGTCCTCGAAAGCCGAGAGATAGCCCTTGAGAATATAGGCTGCGCTGGAATCGCTCGAGCTCTTGATCGTCAGGCCGAGGGCGCGGGCGTCGGCGCCGAGCTGGCGCGACAGCGGCGTGACGGCATCGACGGGCGCACCGATGATCGGCAGGAAACGGATGCTGTTGCCTCCGGCCGCAGCTGCCGGCGGCAGGGATGCCTGCTGTTGCGGCGGCTGATCATCCGCAGCCTGTTCCTGTTGTTGTGGTGGTGGCGGATCTTCCGACAGGCGCCGGTCGGCCTCGCGTTGCTCGTCGGCCTCTGAGAACTGATTGTTGGCAGGCGCGATGGATGCGGTACGGGAACCGTCGAGCGGGCGGGAGGCATAAGGATTGGTGCCGTTCGATTTCAGAGCCGATGCCTGTTCATCGAGCGTGCCGCCACCGCCGTAGGTTTGCGGCTGATAGGCTTGCTGCGAGGTCTGCTGCTGATAACCGTAGCTCTCCTGAGAGCCTTGATAGGTCTGGCGACGCTGGGGTGCCGCGGCCATGCGTTCGACATCGCGCTGCGTGACCGGGCTCGAGCCGGCATCGCCGATCGCCTCGGGCGGTGTCAGGGCGTCCGTGGTGTTGCAGGCGGAGAGCGCGAGGCAAATGCCGGCGACAGTCAACGTTATCCTGACCAATCCCATCGACGCGATCCTTTCTCCCGACGGCCTGACCGCCCAGGATCGCTATCTTACGCCCCTAACGGTTAAGAAATTCGAGAGGGTGGCGGGAAAGGGCTTTCGGGGCTTGCGATGTCGTCAGATAGGTCTGGCCGAGGGTCATTGCCGTGCCGCTGTCGGAATCCATGATGATCATGTGCACGAAGAGGGACATGTTCTCCTGGATCTCCTGCGGATTGCCCATATGGAACATCTCATGCTCCATCCAGGAGGGCGAGAAGCGGGCGCCGAGCGAATAGCCACAGGCGTTCAGCCGATGCCGGGCAAGGCCGCGTTCATCCATGATCTTGGCATGCATGTCGAAGACGTCGCCGAAGGTGTGCCCCGGCATGAGGATCGTCTCGATCGCCTGCAGAGTTTCCAGGCAGGCGCTGTAGAGTTCGCGGTGGCGATGGCTGGGATTGCCGATGACGATCGTGCGCATCATGGCCGCATGGTAGTGGGCATCGACCCCAGCCCATTCAAGCGTCAGCTGATCATCGGCGTCGAGCTTGCGGCGTCCGGATTTGTAGCGGCAGAGCAGGGCTTCCGCGCCGGAGCCGATGATGAATTCGTTGGCGGGGTAATCGCCGCCGCCGGAAAAGATGGCGCCTTGCATGGCGGCGAGGATGTCGGCTTCGTCCGAGCCGGGCTTTATCAGAGACAGGGCTGCGTCCAGAGCATTATCGGCCAGTGCGGCGGCGCGTTCGACATGGACGATTTCCGCAGGGCTCTTCGTCAGGCGAAGGCCGCTTATCAGATAGGAGGCATCGGCGATCTGGCCGAAACTGGCAAGCTGTTGATCGAGCAGGCGGGCTACTCGGCCGGTCATGCCATGGGTATCGTATTCGACGCCGATGCGGGTTCCGAGGAGGTCGAGATCGGACAAAAGCTCCTTGAGATCGAGCGTCGGATCGGCGTTGACGCGATCGACCCAGATGCGGATGTCTGTCATAACGGATGTGAGTTGTGCCTGGCGCAGATCGGCCGAGCGCGTCAGAAGCGTCAGGGAACCGTCCGCTTTGACGACCAAGGCCTGGAAGAAGCAATAGCCGAACGTATCGTAGCCGGTCAGCCAATACATGCTCTCCTGGGCGAAGAGCAGCATGGCATCGAGCTTTTCTTCCTGCATCCTCGCCAGCAGCCGCGCCAGACGAGCATCGTATTCGCTGCGTTCGAAATGCAGGGCCATATCAAGCTGCCTTCCCGATGGCGATGGCGGAAATCTGTCGACCGTAATCCGGCTCCCTGGCATGGGTCGTGCGCCGATAGGAGAAGAAGAGTTCCGGATCCGGGTAGGTGCAGAGGTTCAGGCTTTCAGCCGTGACGCCAGCCTTGCGCAGGCGATCGACGGTTAGGGACGGCAGATCGAACATGGCGTGGCCGTCTCGCTCCGAAGGGGCGAAGTATCGCGCATAGCCAGGATCATGGGCGAGGAAACGTTCGACGAATTCGGGGCCGACCTCATAACTCGACTGGCTGATAGAGGGGCCGAGGCAGGCAACGATCGTCTCGCGTCTTGCGCCAAGTGCTTCCATCGCATCGATGGTGTTTTCCAGGACGCCGGTCAGAGCGCCCTTCCAGCCCGCGTGGGCGGCGCCGATGACCCGATTTTCCGGATCGGCGAAGAGAATGGGGCCGCAATCGGCGGCGAGCACGCCAAGCGCAATACCAGGCGTCGCGGTCACCATCGCGTCGGCCTGCGGCCGGCTGCCGTCATAGTGTGCGCCGATGGTTACGACATCGGGCGAATGGACCTGATGCACGGTGGCAAGCTGATCGAGCGGGAGCCCGAACCAGCTGGCGACGCGGCGCCGGTTCTCCTGTACGTGGTCGCGATTGTCGTTCGAGCCGAGCCCGACGTTCAATCCGCGATAGAGACCTTCCGAAATACCGCCGGCGCGGGTGAAATAGCCATGGCGGATGCCGGCAGCCTCGGCGGCGCTCAGCAGCGTGCTAGCAAGTGGTGTCGGCAACTGGAACGTCCCTTGATATCTGGTTTTGCCTATCGTGCTTGACATAACGCAGCCGCGGCGAAGCAGTTCTATCTCCGCGGCGATGTTGGCCCAGGCCTACGCGCACTGTCAATCCGCCGGATCGATAGTGGGGATTCAGCCGACAGGGCGAAAGGGCAGGAGATCGATTGCCGGGCTGGAAACGGCCAGCACCTTGAAAAGCTCTCCCATCTTGCCTTCGCCTGCGCCTGCGAGCCTCTCTACGGCGATGCGGACGTTCTCCTGCGTTGCTGCATCCTGGTCCCGTCCGAGGGCGGCTGCGCGCTCGAGCAGACCGAGCCCGACGAGGAAATCGCCCTGATGACAGCAGCCATTGATGTGGATGCCGGAGGCGAGCGCGGTTTGCGCAAGATGCTGGAAATCGACATGGCTGGTGAGATCCGCTTCGCCGGGATGTTCCAGCGGCGGGTCGTATTCATGCATGCGCACGGCCTGCAGCGTGTCGCCGAAGCTTGTCGCCATGTGACCGTAATCGATGGCGAGCGCCGTACCGCCATGCGCCGCCAGCCGGTCGCAGATCGTCGTCATGACGGCCTGGCGGGCAGGGGCGATCTCGAATACCGTGCCGACCGGCGGAAGCCTGCCGTCCGGAAGAAGCGCGGGATCGAGCGTGGCGACACCCGTCGTGAAGGTCAGCTCGTCGTTGACGTCGAGGCCGACGGCGCGCTCGCGAAAGCCATTGGCGGTGCGAACGAACTGGCGGATCGGAATGGCATCGAAGAGTTCGTTGGCGGCAATCAGCGTGAAGCCTTCCGGCACGTCGGCGAAATCCGTGTGCCAGGAGATTTTTGCGCCGTAGGCTTCGAGGGTCTGCTGCTGGAAGCCCTGCAGGCGCTCGCTGGTTTCGACGAGATGGACCGTCATGGCATCATAGAGCGGCGGAGCCAGCTTGCCGATGACGCGCAGCATGTCCGACATCATCGTGCCACGGCCCGGGCCGATTTCGACGAGACGCACTTCGACCGGCGTTCCATGCCGCTGCCAGGCGTGCACCATGAAGACGCCGATCATCTCGCCGAAAAGCTGACTGATTTCGGGTGCCGTGACGAAGTCGCCGGACTGGCCGAAGGGTTCGCGCGTCTTGTAATAACCATGCACCGGATCGGCGAGACACAGCGAAAAATAATCCGTGATGCTCAATGGCCCGTTGGTTCGGATGATGGCTTTGATTTTTTCACCGAGCGCCGTCGTCATTCTTTGCTTTCGCTAATGCGCGGTCCTGACAGGCTGGGAGCCTCTTTTGAAAAGACCACGCGATATTGACCCCACCTCAAACCATCTGCCTGATCGCTGCCTGACGGGCGCGGATCACAGCCCAAAGGCCGATGGCGACCATCGGAAGCGACAGTACCATGCCCATGGTCAGCCAATTCGTGCCGAGCAGATAGCCGAGCTGTTCGTCAGGCTGACGGAAGAATTCGACAAAAATACGCGAGAAGGCATAGCCGATGACAAAAATACCGCTGACCGTGCCTGGTTTCTTCAGTGCCAGCGCCCAGCGCGTGAGGGCAAAGAGAACGAGGAAGAGAATGATGCCTTCGATGCCGGCTTCATAAAGCTGGCTCGGGTGGCGCGGGTCGGGACCTGCAGGGCAGACGCCGTTATGGGCAGCGATCACATGCGGGCTGCAGAAGACCATGGCCCAGGGGACGTCCGTGACCCGTCCCCAAAGCTCGCCGTTGATAAAGTTGGCGATGCGGCCGAAGAAGAGGCCGACCGGCGCGGCTGCAGCGACGATATCGAACAGGCTCCAGACCGGAATCCCGCTGCGTTTGGCAAACAAAAACATGGCGATGGTCGTGCCGATTAAACCGCCATGGAAGGACATGCCACCCTTCCAGATCTGGACCGCGCGGATCGGATTGGCGATTACCTGATCGAGGTCGTAGAAGAGAATATAGCCGATGCGGCCGCCCAGGACGATGCCGAAGGCGACCCAGAGAATGAAGTCATCCAGGTGTTGGCGCGTCATCGGTGCGGTGTCGTTCAGCCAGAGCCTGCCGCTGTCGACCAGCCATCTTGCATAGAGCCATCCCAGCAGGATGCCCGCCACATAGGCGAGGCCGTACCAATGGACCGGGACGGGGCCGAGGTTGATAGCGATCGGATCGATATCAGGAAAAGGCAGGATGGCGGCGAGATTGGCGGATGTCAGCAAGATCGTCAGGCCCGTTGCAGCATGTTCCCGAAAGTACCGTGCCATTTCGGAACAGGACCATGCTAAGTATCCAAATGTGCGCGGAACATGGCGTTCGCTATCGAAACGGTCAAGTCGTTTGTTGCTGCGTCCGTGATCCGGAGGGGCATTGTCCCGTCCTATCTCAATTTGCTTGCATCGGCCCCTTGGAAATCTTACCTCAAGACTATCTGGCCCATATCGATGCCTGACCGTTGAGGGCCGACGGCCGCAAGGAGACTGCCATGAGCACAGGACCGAACCGAATCCTGGATGAATTCGCCAAGCTGATGACCGATGCCGCCGGTGCTGCCCAGGGCGTGCGCCGCGAGATAGAGACGGCCTTCAATGCCCATGCGGAGCGTTGGCTGAACAGCATGGACATCGTCAAGCGCGAGGAATTCGAGGCCGTTCGCGAAATGGCGATCAAGGCGCGCGATGAGAACGATGCACTGCTCGCAAGAATCGAAGCGCTGGAAGCCAAGCTCGCTTCCAAGGGCAAGTAAGTTCGATCTTCCGCGCGCCGACCGGTGCGGCACCCGCTTGCCGCACCTTTTTCCTCTGAAAATTTCCGTCTGTTTTTCCACTTGTGGACATAGGCAAAAAAGCCAATCGCCAGAGTCGGTTATGACTCCCTTCTGAATAGACGTCGGAAGAGCTTTCCACAGTGCCGTTTCCAAAATCGATGTTCGGGGGCTGGCATGCCGGGCATGCCGCTATACACTGATTTTAAATGATGATTCGAAACGGACTTGGTAAGCCCCGGGCATGGTGGAAGCGTTAGTCTGGCAGCCGTTCAACATCATCCCGAATATGTTTCCGGAGTAAAACTGTTTGCGTTCTTTCAGTGTTGGGTCACGGGAAAACTGCAATCGTTCCGGTCAAGAAGGTGCTGCATGAGCCTTATGGAAATGGAAGTCGAACGACAATCGAATCCGGTCGACATGATCGAGTTCGTTGCTGCCAATAACGACTGGTCGTTCGAGCGGTCGGGCGAGGATGAAATCGCCATGACGGTCGAAGGGCGATGGACCGATTATCACGTCTCTTTTTCCTGGATGGAGGAGTTCGAGGCGCTGCACATAGCTTGCGCATTCGATGTCAAGGTTCCTGATCCGCGTGTCAACGAGGTGATCAAGCTCTTGTCCTGCATCAACGGACAGGTGCTGATGGGTCATTTCGATCTTTGGCGTCAGGAAGATATCGTCATCTTCCGGCAGTCGCTCTTGCTGTCCGGCGGGGCCGAGCCCACCAACCGGCAGGTGGAAGTGCTGCTTTCCAATGCGCTTGACACCTGCGAGGCCTACTATCAGGCTTTCCAATTCGTGGTATGGTCCGGGCTCGACGCGAACCGCGCCATGGAAGCCGTGCTTTTCGAAACGGTGGGCGAAGCGTGACATGACAGGTCAATCATCCGCCAATACATTCGTATCCTCCGGGCCGATCGTGCTGATCGGCGCGGGGAATATGGGTGGCGCTCTGCTGACGGGATGGCTGAAGAACGGTGTGCCGGGATCGTCGGTCATCGTCGTCGATCCCAATCCGGCCGAGGCGATGCGGAAAATGATCGTGGATGCGGGTGCCAGCCATGTCACCGAAGCTCCAGCCGGGCTGACGGCCGGCGTTCTTTTCATTGCCGTCAAACCCCAGCTCATGGATGCGGTCCTGCCGCCGCTCAGATCGCTTGTGGGCGAGGGGACGGTCGTCGTCTCCATTGCCGCGGGCAAGACGCTCTCCTCGCTTCAACGGCACCTTGGAGAGGCGGCGATGGTGCGAGCCATGCCGAATACGCCCGCCATGGTTGGACGGGGCGTGACCGGGGCTTTCGCGAATGCCGAGGTGAGCGATCGCCAGCGGCAGCTGGTTTACAATCTGTTGAAAGTGTCCGGCCCCGTTGAGTGGGTGCCTGAAGAGGCCGACATCGACTCGGTGACTGCGGTTTCGGGCAGCGGACCTGCCTATGTTTTCTATCTCGTCGAATGCATGGCGGAGGCGGGCCGGAAGCTCGGCCTGCAGGCGGACCTCGCCATGCGGCTTGCACGGGAAACCGTCGCGGGGGCTGGTGAACTGTTGCACCAGTCTCCCGACGACGCTTCGCGCCTGCGCCAGAACGTGACGTCTCCCGGCGGGACGACCGCTGCGGCGCTCGGCGTGCTGATGGCGGAAGACGGCATGCAGCCATTGTTCGATGCGGCCCTGGAAGCGGCCCGCAAGCGGGCACAGGAACTGGCCGGCTGAATTTTAAAGGCAAGAGATGACGGAAGAAATCACTTACGGCGATTTCGAGCGGGTGGACATCCGCATCGGCACGATCATCGAAGCGGAGACTTTTCCGGAAGCGCGCAAGCCCGCTTACAAGCTCAAGATCGATTTCGGGCCGGAAATCGGTATCAAGCGCTCCTCTGCGCAGATCACCGTGCATTATACGCCGGAAACTCTTGTTGGCCGGCAAGTGCTGGCCGTCGTCAATTTTCCGCCGCGTCAGATCGGGCCGGTTCGTTCCGAGGTGCTGACCCTCGGCTTCGAAGACGAATCCGGCGCGATCGTGTTGGCCGCGGTGACCCAGCCGGTGCCGAACGGCAAGAAGATGATGTGAAAGTGTTACCTTCGCCCCAGCGGGGAGAGGGTCGCGCGTAGGCGCGGGGTGAGGGGCGTTGCCGGGAACGCGGCCTTTCATTTGTGCTCAAGCCTGCGTCGCTTTGCTCGGCCGCCCTCTCATCCGAGCTGTCGCTATTTCGCTTTGCTCAATCGTTCCAGCCCACCTTCTCCCCGCTGGGGCGAAGGCGCTCAGTGAATATCCCGTGATACTGGGTCGGTCAGGCTGAAATGGAGGAACTCCGCCTCGAAGCCTTCGCGCTGCGGCGAGCAGAAGGCCGGGCCGACCAATAGGTCCTCCAGCGTCGGATCGAACCAGGCGAGCCTTGCCATGCGCCACTCGCTCATCCGGTCGGTGCGGTACTGGATGAAGAGGGCATCCCCGTTGCGCGTGACCCGCGCGGATATGGCGTCGAAGTCGTGATCGAGCCGGAAAGCGGACCAGTCGGAATTGCCGTTGGTGACGACGACGCTGAAATGCTTGGCGCCGTCGGTATATTCGATCCCGCATTTCATCCAATGCCTGGCGTCGTGGCGGACCATGAGGCCGACTTGATCGTAAAGCTCTCGATAATGTCCGATGAACGTCACTTCGGCGGTGAAATCGCCACGGCGGGGTATTCCGAGAAAATGGCCGTCGTCGCGATGGAAGCCGTAATAGGTTTCCTGCCAGAAATCGGTCTTGCTGCCGGAGCGGACGAATAGCCGGCCCTGGTTCATTTCCCACAGCGGCGGTGCGTTCAGCCAGTGCATGCCATCAATATCGATCGGCATAAATGTCCCCCTCAAGCAGGAATGCGGATCGTTGCGCGCAAGCCCCCGAGCGGGCTGTCGCCGAGCGTGACATTGCCGCCATGGCTGCGGGCTATATCGCGTGCGATGGCAAGGCCGAGGCCCGTGCCTGACTTGTCGAGATTGCGCGCGGTATCCAGCCGGAAGAACGGCTTGAAGACGTCGTCTCGCGCTTCGACAGGTATGCCGGGTCCGTCGTCGTCGAAGACGATCGTCAGCCATTTGGCGCTGTGCCGGGCCTCGACGCGGAGGCTGTTGGCATAGCGGCGGGCGTTGGTGGCGAGATTGGTCACCAGGCGCGTAAAGGCATTGGGCCGGACGGAGATCTCATCGTCGCCGTCGATGGAGAAGCTCATGGATTTGCCATGCAGCGTGAAGTCCTGTCGGATCTTTTCAAGGATATCGCTGAGTTTGAATTGACCGACATCTTCCTCCGCCTCGCCGCGGGCGAAGGCCATATAGCCCTCGAGCATGCTCTGCATGTCCTCGACATCCTCGCTGAGGCCGACAAGATCGGGATTGTCGCCGACAAGGGCGAGCTGCAGCTTGAAACGGGTCAGCACCGTCCGAAGGTCATGGCTGACGCCGGAGAGCATGGCCGTGCGCTGCTCGATCTGCCGTTCGATGCGCTCGCGCATCAGGATGAAGGCGAGGCCGGCGCGGCGTATCTCGTCGGCCCCGCGGGGGGAATAGTTTTCCAGCCGCTGTCCCTTGCCGAAGCTTTCCGCGGCCTGAGCCAGCGCCAGGATCGGGCGGATCTGGCCGCGCAGGAAAAGCACGGCGATGCCGATCAGCACCAGTGAGGTGCCGACCATCCACAGAATGAAGATATGAGTATTGGAGGCATAGGTCTGGCTGCGCTTGGCGAAGACGCGCAGCACCTTGTCGGGCAGCTTGATGCGGATCTCGACCAGGCTGGAATTGCCGACGGTGTCGATCCAGAAGGGCAGGTTGATCTGATCGCGGATCTCATCGCTCAGAATGCCATCCAGGATCGAGAAGAACGGCTTTTCGGCAGGCGGCGGCAGTTCACCACCCGGTTCGATCGAAATGGCCAGATCGAGCTTCTGGCGTGCCATCTGGGTGACAGCGGAATAGTCGGCATCCTGCGGATAGGTCTGGATGATGCTGATGATGGCGGCGATGTCGCGTGTGGTCGCCATCGACAGCCGCTGCGTCACCATCTGCCAGTGGCGCTCCATGAAGACGACGGTGACGACTGCCTGCAGGATGATCATCGGCAGGATGAAGATCAGCAGCGAACGCGCATAGAGACCGGTTGGGAGAACATACCGGCGCAGCCAGCGCGTCAGCCACCGGAATCCGTTGGAAGGCGTGTGGTCCTGGTCGCGCCTGATCGAATCGAAAGTCACCATCGCCTGATCCCGCTGGCCGATCTCAGTCTATGCTCAGGCGGTAGCCTATGCCACGCACCGTCTGCAGCCAGATAGGGTTGGCCGGATCGTCTTCAATCTTGCGGCGCAGCCGGTTGATCTGCACGTCGATCGTCCGCTCGCCCACTTCGGCATCGCTGCCTATCAGTTCGTGGCGCGGGATCGTCTCGCCGGCGCGCTTCGCGAAGAGCAGCATGATTTCCTGTTCGCGATCGGTCAAACGGATGAGTTCCGCCGCCTTCTTGAGTTCCTTGCGGGTCAGCGAAAACGTATAGGGGCCGAACATCACGAGCTCGATCTTTGGGGAATCGGCGGGAGTATTGCGCCGAAGTATGTTGTTGATGCGCAGCACCAGCTCGCGCGGATCGAAGGGCTTCGGCAGATAATCGTCCGCGCCGGCCTCGAGGCCCGCTATGCGGGAGTCGGCTTCGGCAAGCGCCGTCAGCATGATGATCGGAATGTTCTTGATGGCGCGCAGGCTCGATGTCAGCGTGATCCCGGATTCGCCGGGCATCATCACATCCATGATGATGAGGTCGAAATCGAGCCCTTCCAGTTTGCGGCGGGCCTCGGCGCCGTCGGCGGCAGCCGTCACCCGGAAACCCTTCTCCATCAGGTAGCGGTTGAGGAGGGCGCGGATACGCGTGTCGTCATCCACGACCAGAAGATGTGCTGCATCATCCGAGATTGCTGTTTTTGTCGTCATTCGATCCGTCTCGATCCTGTCCTACCCATAGATTGAGATGAGGCACTCCCGCCGGCCCCCGCGGTCTGGATTGCCGTCACTTCTCGGTCTGCATTCCCCTCAGGAAGCGTTTCACACTTTCGCGCGTCGCTTCCGATGCGCCTTCGAATGCCCGTTCAATGCGGCGCGATTGCGGCTCGGCCAGCGCCAGAGCCAGATCGCGGCCGGCCCGCGTGGGGTACAGCTTTCGCTGCCGCCGATCCTCCGGACCGGCAACCTGCCGAATATAACCCGAATCGATCAATTGTTTGAGAACCCGCGCCAAACTCTGTTTGGTGATCTGCAATGTTTCCAGAAGGTCCGCAACAGTCATGCCGGGTTCGCGGTTAACGAAATGGACGACGCGATGATGAGCGCGCCCGAAGCCGCTCTTGACGAGAATCTGATCCGGATCCGAAACGAAATCGCGATAGGCGAAGAAAAGCAGCTCGATCACCTCAAAATCGATGCTTCCCGCATTCCGCATCGGTGTTTCCAGCAGCTCCATCTTTGCCGCGTTCTGGCTCATCTGTCGTGGCACCCTGGCACTTCCTTTCCAATTTTGGAGCATCGGGGAAACTTATGCAAAAATATGTCAGCTTCGTTGACGCATTTTTACGCCATCGACTGTTTTCACACAATTGCCGCACGGCGCAAACGACGTTGCCGCATCGGAAATCAGACCTGCGGTCCCGCCAAATTCCAATATATCTCGTATTGTCCCCTGCTGCATCTCGTGGATAGAGCGCGGTGGAAGCGATAATCAACCCCCGATGTGACGGTGAAGGCGATCTTTGCGGGCATGGCGGGGAGAGAGGCCGTATGAATGCAAACGAATGGCGGCATTCGATGCGGCTCTGTCGAGATTCGCTGCGATCCCCATTCCGAGGCGCAGATGGGTGGGGGCCGATACCGGGTGTACCAGCATGAGAATCGGCACAAGCCGGACAAGTTGCTCCGCCGGCCTGTGCGATTTGATGAACTTACGACTTGCGGCCGAGAACCGCGCCGACGATGGCGGAAAGCACGCCGCCGGCGATCAGCGAGGATATGCCTTGCGCAATGAGGCCGGTAAGGGCTTCGCTGCCGATCAGATTAAGGATCAGACCGCCGCCGAGGCCGCCAATGGCACCTGCGATCGTTCTTGCAACAAGGTTTATCCCTTCCTGCTTCAAAACGGCACTCGCGGCGTTGCCACCGATCGCACCGGCGATCAATTGCGTGATGATAGGCCCTAAACTTTCCATGACTACCCTTCTCCCATTGCTCCGGAAGACACTCCCGGATCCCCTCTCGTCGCATCCCGGATTGCTGCAGCAGGAAGCGGCGATAATCCTCAGTGGATATTAGAATTACATCAAGCAAGGATCGCTGCAAATAGAAGGGCAACCCAAACGGGAGAATTCTGCAATAATTTCCGGGGAAATTCGCCATGTGTGCCTGCGGCCGGATAGCCGCAAGGCAATTTCGCCATCTTGTTCGACTTTGCGGCCGAATCAGCGATAGACGTAGACGACGCGACGCGTCCCTGGATCGACCAGCACCGGCTGGTTATTCACTTCGACATAGCTGTACCGATAGTCTGGAATCCGGTGCACCTCCACGCTTTGCGGAACCGTGGCGCCGACGACCAGGTCGCCGTTCAGCTGGACCGTATCGACCGGATTGTCATCGATATAGCTTCGGATTTCCTCAGGCGGCGTGATCGCCACCACATTGCCCTTCTCGACGGGGCCGAGCAATTGGTCATCCGGGCTAGGCTGCGCGGCCTGGACGCTGCCGGTCGTAACGGAATCGGTCTGTTCGTAGGTGATGGTGGGAATGCCGAGATCGTCGCGATGGTCCTGGACGACCACCGATGCACCGTTCTGTTCGACGCTGAGATACTGGGCATAGACCCAGCCTCGCATGCCGTTGACATCGACACGGCACCAGCGGCTGCCTTCGATGCAGCCATCCAGCGTGGCCTCGGATCCGCGCGTTGCGACGCCGACGGTCGGGAATTCCGCGCCCGGGCCGGAGCGAACTTCAATGTCGGTGGCGGTGGTTGCCGACATTTCAGCCTGGGCCAAGCCCGCGCTGCCAGCAAGGATGACACCGGCCAGCAACATGTTTCTCTTCAAGGACATTGGTTCTCTCCTTCTGGCCTCTAAAGACCTACCTTCAACGTTTCGGCTGCTTCAGTGTTCCGGCTGGCCTGTCTTGATGGCGCTATCGTTGAATGAATGCACAGTTAAGTGTTTGAATCTTATATATTTACTCGCCGTTCTGCGGGTCGGAGATCGGCTTTCGCACCGCTTTGAAGCCGGTGGGGGCTGTTTTGCTTGAGGTTTACGGCTATATCCGCAGCAGGACGATCAAACAGACGAGGCGCTCCATGGGCATGCTCCAGGCCGGTATCATTCCGGTGACCCCCTTCGAACAGAATTGCACCATCCTGTTCGATCCGGAGACCAAAGAGGGTGTCGTGGTCGATCCGGGCGGCGATGTCGATATCATCCTGCAGACCGTGCGCGAGAACGGCATCACCTTGAAGGCGATCTGGCTGACTCACGGCCATATCGATCATGCCGGCGGCGCCGACGAGCTGCGCGAGGCGGTTGGGATCGAAGTGGTCGGTCCGCATGAGGACGATCGTTTCCTGCTGGAGGACATCGAAGCCAAGGGCAAGATGTTCAACATTACCGGCGTGCGCAATGTCGTGCCGAACCGCTTCCTGGAGGAGGGCGACACGCTCTCTTTCGGCGAGCATGAGTTCGAGGTGTTCCATTGCCCCGGCCATGCACCTGGCCATGTCATCTATTTCAACAGGAAGCAGGGCTTTGCCCATCTCGGTGACGTGCTGTTCAACGGCTCGATCGGGAGAACGGATTTGCCTGGCGGCAATCACCAGCAGTTGCTGGAATCGATCCGAGACAAGGTCTTCCCGCTTGGTGACGAGGTCGGCTTTATCTGCGGTCATGGCCCGGGCAGCCGGATCGGCGACGAGCGCCGCACCAATCCTTTCCTGCGAGGATTATAAAAAGCGCCGCTCGGAAGCGGCGCTTTGGTTTTTCGTCATATGAGGTCAGTGGCCGATCGCCAGTCAGTCGGCGGTGCAGAAGTGACGCATGCCGTCATAGCCGACATAGGTGCCGGAGCGGCCGTCAAAGCTTCTATAGCGGTCGTAGCAATAGCGCATCCAGGCGGAGGACCAAGGGCGCAGGCCGGAAACCGGCGGCGCGTAGTAGCTCACATCCCGCTCGACATAAACGCGGCGCGGAGGGGGGCGATAATAGTAAGCCGGGGGAGGCGCGTCGTAACCGGGCTCGACATAGGCCGGTGCAGGCTCGACATAGCGTGGCTGGCTGGCGATGGCGGAGCCGACGATCAGGCCGGTGGCCAGCCCGGCAGCGCCGAGCGCCCAACCGTCGCGGTTGTGATGACGCCAGTATTCATCAGCGGACGCGGCGCTCATGGACGTTACCGTCAGTGCCGCGGCGACGGCGGACATGACAAGCGTTTTGCCGAGTATGGTCATTGGCCTATCCTCTAAGGAAGCGGGAGGACTTTCATTCCCGCTCTTTCATGGCAGGCAGACTATACGCGGCAAACTGAATGCAGACTGAATGACAAAACCCGGCATCGCTGCCGGGCCTCAACTCGAATTGATAGCCGTAAAGGCGTCTCAGCCGGCAATCTGAAGATTGACGGCCTTCGGTCCCTTGCCGCGGCGATCCGGTTCCGTGTCGAAGCTTACCTTCTGGTTTTCCGACAATCCAGCCAGACCAGAAGCCTGAACTGCAGAAATGTGTACAAAGATGTCCGCGCCACCCTTGTCAGGTTTGATGAAACCGAAGCCCTTATCGGTATTGAAAAATTTTACAGTGCCAGTCTCGGCCATGCCTCAGGTCCTTTTCTCTCTGCCCACCATCCACACGGGCAGCATTACTTCTTTGCCCTTGCGGGCGCTTGCAGGCAGTTCTCGAATTTTGAAGGAAAAGGTCCCCGTAACTCGGCATGATCTCGATGCGATGTTTGCCACCCCGCTTCTCGATCAAGCTGACCGGAATATTAGCGTTTCCGGCGCGCAATTCTATTAGGACTTCCCATGCTCTAAAAATGCCCGAACACCGTTGAGAGTGCTGTGTTTATGGCAAATTGGCAAGCAAAAGTTTTTTAACGTGTCGCAAGAGGCACACTAGCGTAATGCGATTGTGTTATTGCGATTCGCAAATTTTCCCTCTTTGAAACAAGTTTCCAAGGTTTTTCCATCGCTCGCGATATAGTTTTGATGAAATTTTCCCAAATCGACGGGTGTGAGCGCTCATTTTCGATTGTTCCGAAAAATTTCGGCAAAGTCTGCTGAAAGCCGACGGAAGCACGCATTTCAGGGCTTTTTTACGCCGTGGCATGGCGACGGCGGGTTAATTCCGGCACGAGTTCGACTGCAAGCATCGCGGTAAACATCAGGGCACAGCCGACATAGCCGAGCGGACCCATGGTTTCGCCCAGCAGCAAGGCGCCGAGCGAAGCACCGAACAATGCTTCCGAAGACAGGAAGATCGCAGCCTGGGGGGCGGTCGTGTAGCGCTGGCCGATGATCTGCAGCGCAAAGGCCAGGCCGGATGAAAAGATGCCGACATACAGGATCTCGCCAAGCGCTGCCCTTATATCGGCGATGCTGATCGGTTCGACGGCGACCGCGACGGCCAGGGCGAGAACGGCGGTGACGGCAAACTGCGTTGCGGAAATACCAAGTGGCCGGCCGGTTTCATTGACGGCCGAGCCGGCAAGGGTAATTTGCGCCGCCCAGAAGAGCGCGCAGATGACGGTCAGGAAATCGCCTGTTGTCAGGCGTGAGAAGGAGCCGCCCGACAGCAGATAGATGCCGCAGAGCGCCATCAAAGCCGCCGGCCAAATGATCCAATGCGGCGGCCGGCGCAGGAAAATAACGGCAATCAGCGGTACGAAGACCACGTAAAGACCGGTTATGAAGCTCGAATTCGTCACTGTCGTCGTCAGAAGCCCGATCTGCTGGGTCGCGGCACCTCCGAAAAGCGTGACGCCGATCAGCAAAAAGGAGAGCCAGTTGCGAGGCGTCAGCGGCTTTGCGGCCTTCCTTTTTTCCATCCAAACGAAAGGCAGGACGACCATCGTGGCAACGGCGAATCTGAGGCCGATGAACCAGAAGGGACCGATCGCCTTCATGGCTGTCGATTGCGCAACGAAACCGCCGCCCCAGATTGCGGCGGCAAGCAACAACAACAAATTCGCCTGTATGCGAGACATCTGCATCCTGCGTGAAGGGGAGGAAGTGAGGAAGGAGTAAGGCGACCGTTAGCAGCTGCTTTTGCGCCGGACAAGGGCGAATGGTGTTAAACGCGGAGCGCTTGGAATTACGCTGCAGCCCTCGAAACCCTCAGGAGCGCACCATCCTCTTCATCGGTGGTGATCAACAGGGCGCCATCGGGTGCGACCGTGATATCGCGCAGGCGGCCGAATTTGCCGTCGAACATGCGTTCTCGCTCGCCAATCTTGCCCTTGCCGTCCTGGCTCAGCCGTGAGAGCAGCTCGAACTTCAGGGCCGTGACGAGGAAATCGCCGTTCCATTCGGGAAACATCTTGCCGCGATAGACGGCGATGGCGCCGGGCGCGATCGAAGGATCCCAATAGAAGCGGGGTTGTTCCATGCCGGCCTTTGCTGTGCCGACGCCGATTTTTGTGCCGGAATAATTGACACCGTAGGAGATGACTGGCCAGCCATAGTTCTTGCCGGCTTCGGGCGTGTTGATCTCATCGCCGCCCCTGGCGCCGTGTTCTGCCGTATAGAGCCTGTTCGTCTGGCTGTCGAACGTGACGCCCTGCGGATTGCGATGGCCTTTGGACCAGATTTCCGGCAAGGCACGCCTCCCGTCCTTGAACGGATTGTCGGCGGGGATGCTGCCGTCGGCCTCGATATGGATGATGGAGCCGGCGTCGTCCTGAAAATCCTGGGCGCGGTCCTGTTGGCCACGGTCGCCGAGGCTGACGAAGAGGCTGCCGTCGCGGGCAATCGCGATACGCGAGCCATACTGGATATTGCCGCGCGAGAGCTTGTTCATCAGGAAAATACGCTTCACATCGGTCAACTGTTTTTCGTCCTGCGACAGCCGGGCACGAAAGACGGCCGTGCCGCTCCCGCCGTCGCCCGCCACCGAGGCGGTGAAATAGAGGGTGCGGTTGCTGGCGAATTTCGGGTCGAGCGCGACATCAAGCAGGCCGCCTTGACCGCGCGCATAGACCTCGGGCAGGCCTGATAGGGGAGTGGAGATCTTGCCATCGCGGATAAGGCGCATGCGGCCAGGGCGTTCGGTGACCAGATAGGCGCCATCCGGCAGAACTTCGACCGCCCAGGGGTGTTCGAGCCCTGTGGCGATTGCTTCGACCTTCACGTCTATCTTTTGCGTCTTGATGGTCTCTGCAGGTTCGGCAAGCGCCGACGTTGCCGTCAGCAGGGCGCAGGCCATCAAGGTCATCGAAAATCCCGTTCCGGCAGTGCGCATGTGTTTGACCTCCCCATAGGCTCGCTTTTGCAAGGTGGGACCGTTCGACTGCCATTCAAGCCTGACCGCGGAACCGATAACGTCTTTGTGTTCCTGCTTCCGGCGAAAGGACGCTTTTTGGATCTGCCGATCCTGTCTGCAGGCGGAGGTATTTCCCATGCAAGAGGCGCCGGACGAGCGGCGGGAGAAGCCAATCTCGGAGAAGTATCTGATCTATATTGGAAATTTCCACTGTCTTCAGAGTTTGATTCAGGTGCTTCGCGTGATGATTCAAGGTCGGACAGTTTGGTGATGCCTGGCTGCGGTCGATGCTACCCGAGCAAAAGTGAGGCGTGCTCTCTCGACCATGCCTCTAGCTGGGTAAGAAAAGGGTGCGCGGACGGTCCTGAACGCCATGAAATAAAGCCACTGTGACGCCTTTGTGCTTGAAACGGCGGTCCATATTCGACATAGAGCTTAGCGCAGAAAACTGGTCCGCAGGCTTTCTGCCATTTTCAACCGAATAGGACCGATCACCATGGCCTTTCTTGCCGACGCTCTTTCCCGTGTAAAGCCTTCTGCCACCATCGCCGTTTCCCAGAAAGCGCGCGAGCTGAAAGCAAAAGGACGCGACGTGATCGGCCTCGGCGCCGGTGAGCCGGATTTCGATACGCCAGATAATATCAAGCAGGCCGCCATCGACGCGATCAATCGCGGCGAGACGAAGTACACGCCGATCTCCGGCATCCCGGAACTGCGCAAGGCGATCGCCGCCAAATTCAAGCGCGAGAACAATCTCGATTACACCTGGGAGCAGACCATCGTCGGCACGGGTGGTAAGCAGATCCTGTTCAACGCCTTCATGGCGACGCTGAACCCGGGCGACGAAGTCATCATCCCTACGCCTTATTGGGTTTCCTACCCGGAAATGGTGTCGCTGTGCGGCGGTACGCCGGTTTTCGTCGCCACGACGCAGGCCAACAACTTCAAGCTTCAGCCGGCCGACCTCGAAAAGGCGATCACGCCGAAGACCAAGTGGTTCATGTTCAACTCGCCGTCCAACCCGTCGGGCGCTGCCTATTCGCATGCCGAGTTGAAGGCGCTGACGGACGTGCTGGTCAAGCATCCGCATGTCTGGATCCTGACCGACGATATGTACGAGCACCTGACCTATGGCGATTTCAAATTCGCCACGCCGGTCGAAGTCGAGCCGAGCCTCTATGACCGCACGCTGACGATGAACGGCGTCTCGAAGGCCTATGCCATGACCGGCTGGCGTATCGGCTATGCCGCCGGCCCGCTGCAGCTCATCAAGGCGATGGACATGATCCAGGGTCAGCAGACCTCGGGGGCCACCTCGATTGCCCAGTGGGCAGCCGTCGAGGCATTGAACGGCACGCAGGACTTCATTCCGCGCAACAAGAAGATCTTCGAAGGTCGCCGCGATCTCGTCGTATCGATGCTGAACCAGGCGAAGGGCATTTCCTGCCCGGTTCCGGAAGGCGCCTTTTACGTCTATCCGTCCTGCGCCGGCCTGATCGGCAAGACGGCTCCGAGCGGCAAAGTCATCGAGACGGACGAGGACTTCGTGTCCGAGCTGCTGGAATCGGAAGGTGTGGCCGTCGTGCACGGTTCGGCTTTCGGCCTCGGTCCGAACTTCCGCATCTCCTATGCGACCTCGGAAGAGCTGCTCGAGGAAGCCTGCCGCCGCATCCAGCGCTTCTGCGGCGCCTGCAAGTAAGCGGCCCATAATCGTTCAATTGAAAAGCCCGCCAGAGATGGCGGGCTTTTTACATTCAGGCTGCCGGTTTCAGCTTCATCAACTGATTCAAGCGCTTCGCAATTTGAATCGGCCCGTCGGCGCAAGTCCTTGAAATCCGAATCAAAGTCCGAGCGCTGTCAGCATGATAAAAGTGGCGAAGAGAATGAAATGGGTCATGCCCTCGATGGCATTGGTTTCGCCATCGTTGAGGTTGATGGCGGCGGCGATCAGCGTGATCATCACCATGACCGTCTGCACCGGCGCCATGGCCATGATGAAGGGCTGGCCGGTATAAAGCGCAATCGCCTCCATGACGGGCACCGTCAGGATGACCGTCGATAGCGAGGCGCCCATCGCGATATTGACCGTTGCCTGCATGCGATTGCGCAGGGCTGCCCGCAATGCCGTCAGGATTTCTGGAGCCGCCGAAATCGCCGCGACGACGATGGCCGCGATGGCGGGCGGTGCTCCCGTGCCCTTGAGGCCGGTATCCATGAAAGCCGACATGAATTCCGCCAGCAAGCCGATCAGCACGACGCCGATCAGGATGGTGGCGATCGAGGTGGCGGTGGATTCGTTGTCGTGATCTTCTTCGGCTGCCGCATGCTTCTTCTCGGTGCGTGGATAGCTGTAGCTGAAGAAATAGCTGTGCTTGCCGACCTGCATGCGCAGGAACAGCGCATAGAGCGCAATCATCGCGACGATGGTGAAGGCGGAATAATAATGCCATTTCGCATCGGGAATGAATTCCGGCACGATCATCGAAATGCCCATGGCTGTCAGGATCATCACGCCATAGGTCTTGCTGGAATCATCATTGTAGGGCTGTTCGCCATGTTTCAGGCCGCCAAGAAGAGCGGCGAGGCCGAGGATGCCATTGATATCGAGCATGACGGCAGCGTAGATCGTGTCGCGCACCAGAGTCGGCGAGCTTTCCCCGCTCATCATGATAGCGAGGATGATGACTTCGACGGCGACAGCCGACAGGGTGAGGATCATCGTGCCATAGGGGTCGCCGACCTTGACGGCAAGGGTTTCGGCATGATGAGCGACGCGCATGGAAGCCAGCACAATCGTTGCGATCAATGCCGCCGCCGCGATCATCGATGCAGCTTGTCCCATTTCGAGCACGGAATGCTCGCCGACATAGGCAATGACGGCAATTGCCAATGCGACCAACAGGGCTTTTTCCTGCCTAAGCCATTTTGCTGCGACCACTTTCCCGACCTTTGTCCCAACCTTTGCGCCGATTCACGGTTGCACTCTAAAGCAATGATTTCGCACATCAAGCGCCCAAGCAGGAGCCGAAATTTGCAGTTGGCGCGGTTTAATGGAATACTGCACGAATAGGTCTGCCCAACCAAAATGCCGCGGCATCCTCGAAACCCGTCTCAGATGCACGCGATCCCGCCGGCAACGTCCGGATTCAGAGGTCTTGGCAGATGAGAAGGAGGTTTGAATGGTCAAGGTCGTGTACGAAATTGTGCCGCATGACGGTGGGTGGGCCTATCGCTTCCGCGATGTTTATTCGGAGGCGTTTCCCACGCATTCCGAAGCTGTGGAGGCCGCGCGGATCGTTGCGGCTGAACAGCAAGTCGGCGGCGACTCGGCCGAAATCAGCTGGCAGGACGAAAGCGGCAAATGGCATGAGGAATATGCCGATGGCGGCGACCGTCCGGAAACGGAGGTTCTCGACGGCCAGAGGCATTTTCCGCCGATCGATACGGCGCCTGGTGCCTAGCGCGGTTCAGCGCTTCACGGATTCACCAAACCGTCCTGTCTCTTTGCTCTTCCGCAATTGCGGACGGAAAACCGCTGCGCTGCTATCCTAGGCTTGGCGTTCGGCAACTGCCTTTTCGATGATCACTTCGATGAAGTGGCGCTTCTCGGCAGTATAGCGGTCACCATCGTGCCGGTAGGTTTTGGCGAGTTCCAGCTTCAGTTTCTCATAGGCGGCTGCTTCCGCCGAGTGTCCCCGAAGATAATCCCGAAAGATCATCCTGTGTTCATGCGTCCGGTTGTTTGGCGGACAAAGATAGACGCGCTCCGGCGGCATGCCGTCGCGCCGCATGAATGCCCAGACTTCATCGTCATAGCGGTTGCCGCGCGGCTCGTAACCTTGGTTCAGCAGAATCCGTGTCGCGGCGGGAACGTCGGCGGAGCCGCGCAGGATGATGTCGATATCGATAAGCGGTTTTGCCGCGAGGCCGGGAATGGATGTGCTGCCGATATGCGTGATCGTCACGGCATAGGGTGCCAGCAACCGTTGGAGCTGCTCTCGGATGCGCTCGAAATCATCCGGCCAGTTCGGGTCATATGGTACGAGCTCCACCGCCGCTCCAACAGTCAAGACGGTTCCTCCGCGTTGTTACCTTTGATGTAAGTAAGCAAACCCGCGACTAGCGCGTCAAATGTCACGCGGCAGCGCGGCGATGTCTTCAGGTTTTCGTGCATGACGACCCAGGTGTCGAGCGATAATTCGATTTCGGGCAGCAGGTGCACCAGGCTTGCGTCGCGTCTTGCCAAGGGGATCTGATAAAAGCCGATGCCGATACCGGCGCGCAAAGCATTATGCAATGCGATGCTATGGTCGGATCGAAAGCTGAAAGAGACACCGTCGAGCATCGGATAGCGTTTCCGCATCATCCGTATGTAGGCAGTCTGGCGATCGAAGCCGATCAGCTTGTGCCGGCGCAGAGCCTCACGGGTTTCAGGTTTGCCATGCCGCTCGATATAGCTGCGATGAGCGAAAAGGCCGAGGGTGATGGTGCCGATATGGCGCGAGAGCAACGCCTCCTGCGCCGGCGCGACCATGCGCACGGCAATATCGGCTTCACGCTGCAGCAGGTCTTCCACCGCGTCGGAAGCGGACAGCTCGATGATGAGGTCGGGATATTTTGCCTGCAGTTCGGCAAGGATCGCTGGCAACACCTCCGTTCCGATGACCTCGCTGGCACTGATGCGCACCGTGCCACTGACCTTGTCTTTCGAACCGGAGGCGGCTCGCAGCAAGGCAGCAGCCGTACTGGCCAGCGTCTCGGCATAAGGTTTCAGGGCAAGAGCGGCATCGGTCGGCAACAAGCCCTGCTGTGAACGCGTGAACAGTTCGGCGCCGACCGCCTTTTCCAATGCATCGATATGACGGCCGACCGTCGGCTGTGTCAGGCCGAGATCGCGAGCAGCCGCCGAAAGCGAACCGTGCTGCAGCACGGCAAGGAAGGTGCGATAGAAATCCCAGCTTGGTTCAGAGAGTGATGTCATACATTTACGTATATCATCTGCATATTTTTCCGCAATTTCGTTTATCGTCGATACCAAGCATAGTCAGTCCATCGAAACAGATGGAGATGATGATGAGCAACCATAAGGAAAGCACGAAGACGGCCCTGATACTCGGCGCGACCGGCGGTATTGGCGGTGCAGTCGCGGAAGGGCTTGCCCTTCGCGGCTGGCGCATTCGGGCGCTGAACCGCAATGCAGCCGAAGCGGCCCGCCGCCAGCCGGAGTTCGACTGGTTTCAGGGCGATGCCATGCAGGCGGATGATGTTCTGAAGGCGGCGCAGGGCGCTGATGTCATCGTGCATGCCGTCAACCCACCCGGCTATCGCAATTGGGGCAAAGTCGTCCTGCCGATGCTCGATAACACCATTGCCGCCGCCAAGGCTATCGGTGCGCGGATCGTGCTGCCCGGTACGGTTTACAATTTCGGTCCCGATGTGTTCCCTCATGTCACGGAGGACAGCGCGCAGCGGCCGAAGACCCGCAAGGGCGCCATTCGCGTTGAAATGGAGCGGCGCCTGGAGGCGGCGGCAGAGCGGGGCGATACGCCTGTCATCATTGTTCGTGCCGGCGATTTCTTTGGCGGATCTCGTGCCAATAGCTGGTTCTCGCAGGCCATGGTGACACCAGGCAAGCCAGTCAGCTCCATCACCTATCCGGGCAGGGCCGGTCTCGGGCATCAATGGGCCTATCTGCCCGATGTCGCCGAGACGATGATCCGGCTGATCGAAAAGGGGGATGAACTGCCTGCTTTCGCGGTTTACCACATGCGGGGCCATTGGGATGGCGATGGCAGGCAGATGATCGATGCCGTGCGGCGTGTGCTCGGGCATGTGGTGAAGGTCAAGGCATTTCCCTGGATAATAGTGCCGCTGGCCGCACCCTTCGTGCCCTTCATGCGGGAGCTGCGTGAAATGAGCTACCTGTGGAAGGTGCCGCTGCAGATGAGGAATGACAAGCTGCTGGCCGTGCTCGGCGAAGAGCCGCATACACCGATCGACGAAGCGGTGAAGGCAACACTTGCAGCGATCGGCTGCCTGCCCGCGGCATGAGCCGGCCGTCAGGCGTTGAGTTCGGAGAAGGCGATGCTAGCGACGGTTAAATCCGAATCCGCATTCTTGGTGTCACCATCGCTCAAGAACCAAGTCGCCGAAAGCCCCGCATAGGCGATGATCCATTGCAGAAGGCGTTTCGGTTCGAGGCCCGCCTCGGCACAGACGATCGGCAATTGCCGTTGCAGGCGGCCCGGCTTCATAACAATAGGCAGTTCGGGATTGCAGAAGATATTGGCGAAATCGAAACCGCGCTCGCCATGGACCCGCTTGGGGTCGATAGCGAGCCAGCCGCGGGGGCCGAAATCGAGAATGTTTTCGTGGTGAATGTCGCCGTGCAATATGGTCTGGTCGCGTTGATCCGCCAGAAGTCGTGCGGCCACATCGGCACAGGCGGCGAGCATGCCGCCATGGATGCGTGCCGCCGGTTCAAGCTCCCGAAACCAGCGATCCAGCGGCACCAGATCCGGCGGTAGCTGCTTTGCCTTGCCTGCATGCAGCCTCGCCGCTGTGCGACACATGATCCTGCTCGCCTCGTCATCTTCTCCCTGCATTGCCATGGTGAGCAGCGAGCCTGCGCCGGTTGCTCGTTCGATGAGGGCGGCGTCATCGTCATGTTCGTAGACGAAGGCGGCGCCTTCGCCATCCCACCAGCGCAGCACGCGATTGCCGAACTTCTCGTCGACATTTTGCGCAACCTTGATCATGGCGGGCTTATCCCGCCAGATGACCGGGAGAAGGTGGCTCGAATGGGTGATGATGGGATCGCCGTCCGGCGTCAGCGACCAACGGTCTATGTAGCGTTCAAACATATATCGGCTTTGCTAGGTGGGTATCATGATCTTGCGATCGGCACGCCTGCTTAGCTCGGTTGTGCAACGCCTGTTTTCAAGCGCCGAAATAGAAAAGCCCTCGCAACGGTTCGTCGCGAGGGCACTTTTTGGGCGTTAAGCACAGTTCGTCAGGCTGGCCACGGGCGAAGGCGCTGCCTGCGAGATGGATCGCTGCTTAAGCCGCTTCGTCCAGGGCCGGATAGTCGTCGTAGCCCTTGGCGCCGCCGCCGTAGAGCGTTGCCTGATCCCATTGGGCGAGCGGTGCGTTTTCCTTCAGGCGGCGGACGAGATCCGGATTGGAGATGAACGGCTTGCCGAAGGCAACGACATCGGCCTTGCCGTTGTCGACGGCTTCGATCGCCATCTCGCGCGTATAGGCATTGTTGACCATCCAGCCGGCCTTGCCGCCTGCGGCCTGATAGGCTGCATGCAGGGCATCGTAATCGAAGGGGAGGGAGTCGCGCTTACCGCCGGTCTGGCCTTCGATGACGTGGATATAGGCGAGGCCGTACTTCGCCAGGCCTTCGACGACATAGGTGAAGAGCTGCTGCGGGGCCGGGTCGCTGGCATCGCCGGATGAGGTGACCGGCGAAATGCGGATTGCGGTGCGGCCTGCACCGACTTCCTTGGTGACGGCATCGACCACTTCGAACAGGAAACGGGCACGGTTTTCGATCGAGCCGCCATATTGGTCGGTGCGGTCATTGACGTTGCCGCGCAGGAACTGGTCAATCAGGTAGCCGTTGGCGCCATGGATCTCGACGCCGTCGAAACCGGCATCGATCGCGGCGCGGGCGGCCTTGCGATAGTCCTCGACGATGCCCGGGATTTCCGAGGTTTCGAGCGCACGCGGTTCGGAAACGTCGGTAAAGCCGCCGGTGCCGTCGCTGTTGACCAGATAGGTCTTCGAATTTTCAGCACGCCTGGAAGTGGAGGAGACCGGCTTGCCGCCATTCGGCTGCAGGGTCGTATGGGAGATACGACCGACATGCCACATCTGCACGACGATCTTGCCGCCATTGGCATGCACGGCATCCGTTACCTTCTTCCAGCCGTCGAGCGCTTCCTTGCTGTAGAGACCGGGAACGTTGGCGTAGCCCTGACCCTGATGGGTGATCGCCGTTGCTTCGGTGATGATCAGGCCGGCGGTCGCGCGCTGGGCATAATATCTGACGTTCAGCTCGTTCGGCACGGCATTCGGCGAGCGATTGCGCGTGAGCGGCGCCATGACGATGCGGTTGGCGATGGAGATGTCGCCGAGCTTGGTTGGTTCGAACAGTTTGGTCATTGAGTAGGTCCTTTTTACTGGGGGAGGATGAAGGGGAAGGGAAAATATCAGGACGAAGCGAGGGCTTCGCCCTTGGGACGCAAGGCGGCAAAGGTCAGCAGGACTGTCACAAAGCCGAGAATTGCCATGGCCGAGCCGGCGAGCGGCACCTGAGCCAGGGAAAAGCCCTCGTCGATGACAACGCCGCCGATCCAGGCGCCGAGCGCGTTACCGGTGTTGAAGGCGCCGATATTGATGGTCGATACGAGGTTCGGGGCATCCTTGCCGAAGTTGACGACATTGATCTGCAATGCCGGCACGGCAGCGAAAGCGGCCGCAGCCCACAGGAAGAGGGTGATTTCGGCGCCGACGAGGGAGTGGATGGTGACGCTGAAGATCGTCGATGTCACCGCGATCGCCAGGAAGACACCGGCAAGCGTGGTGCCGAGGCGCCAGTCCGCGAGCTTGCCGCCGATGAGGTTGCCGATGGTCAGACCGACACCGATCGAGAGCAGAGTCCAGGTCACCGTTTCGGGCGAAACGCCCGTGACATCGCGCAGCATCGGGGCGATGTAGGTGAAAAGCGCGAACATGGCGGCCGAGAAGAAAACGGTCGTCAGCAGCGCCAGCCAGAGGCCGAGACCACGCAAGGCTGCTATTTCGCGGCCAAGGCTGCCCTGGCGTGCTTTTTCGTTCTTCGGCAGCACGGCAACAAGTCCGGCGATCGAGGCGACGCCGAGCAGCGTGACGATCCAGAACGGCGCGCGCCAGCCGAAAGCCTGGCCGAATGCCGTGCCGAGAGGAACGCCAAGCACGTTGGCAAGCGTCAGGCCGGTAAACATCAAAGCGACGGCGCGGGCCTTGCGGTCTTCCGGCACCAGGCTGGCCGCGACGACCGAACCGATGCCGAAGAAGGCGCCGTGG
This sequence comes from Rhizobium aureum, assembly GCF_030182495.1. Lineage (NCBI taxonomy): Bacteria > Pseudomonadati > Pseudomonadota > Alphaproteobacteria > Hyphomicrobiales > Rhizobiaceae > Rhizobium > Rhizobium aureum. Next base: position 381,446 of record NZ_JAQJCI010000005.1, read on the forward strand.
CAAAGGGCGGTGACGATACGGGCGATCATCAAAACCCAATAGTTCGGGGCGATGGCGCAGAGAAGATTGCCGAGGATGAAGAAGCCCATCAGCATGATCAGCGCCGATCGCCGGCGCAGATGGGCGGTCGAGACAGCCATGATCGGCGCACCGATGGCGACGGCCAGCGCATAGCCGGTGACCAACCAACCGGCCTGTGGAATGGTGACCGCGAGATCCGAGGCAACCTCCGGCAGCAGTCCCATGATGACGAATTCCGTCGTGCCGATGGCAAAGGAGCTGAGCGCGAGAACGAGGAGTGCAAGAGGCATGATCAGAGTTCCTTCTGCATGGCTTCAAGGAATTCGGCGATGGTTTCTTCGTTGCGCTTATAGAAAATCCACTGGCCAAGGCGCCGTGTCGTCACCAGACCGGCGCGGTGGAGCGTGCCGAGATGGGCCGAGACGGTGGATTGCGAGAGACCGCAGCGCTCGAACTGGCTAGCGCAGACACCAAGCTCCAGCGGGTGTTCCTGGGTCGGGAAATGGGTCTCCGGATCTTTGAGGTGGTTGAGGATTTCGAGCCTTGCCGGATTGGCCAAAGCCTTCAATATCTCGTTCTTGTCCATGGTGTTCACCAAGCCATATCGAATAATCCCGATTTATGTATCGACGGATTTCGATATATCAAGGGCGACGCTGAATATTATTTTCGGCAGGGCTGCAGGCGCGGCTGCTTAGAAATTGGGCAAAAAAAGAGGGCCACCGGAGTAAACCAGGGCCCTTATAGGTGTGAAGGTCAAAACCTCCAGAGGGGAACAGCTAATGCGGTGGAACTGGGAGGAAAAGCCACCGTGTGCATCAGCTGTGTGCGTTATGATGTTAATTTGTGCAGCGCGCAATGCTTTTTTGTGCATGGCAGTTATGCGTTTGCAACGGCAGGGTCAAAAAAGGCAAAAAAAAGGGCCGCCGGAGTAAACCAGGGCCCTATAGGTATGAAGGTCAAAAACCTCCAGAGGGGAACAGCCAATGCGGTGGAACTGGGAGGAAAAGCCACCGTGTGCATCAGCTATGTGCGATATGGTAGTTAAATGGGCAGCCTTCAACTCTATTTTGCGCATATCAGCTATGCATCATACGCGTGGCTGATATATTAGTCATAAAAAGAGTTCGTTATCAGTGACTTACCTTCACTAGAAATTCCAGTTACGAGCTTTCGACACGATAAAATCACGAAAAACTTTAAGTTTGGCCGCGTTTTTCATCTCGTCCGGGTAGCAGAAATACGTATCGAAGGACGGCACGTCCGCATTGATTGCGAGCTGGATAAGGCCTGGATCGCGACCGACGATATAATCAGGCAGGACGGCGATGCCGATGCCGAGAAGGCACGCGCGTTTGATCGATGTCTGGCTGTTGATCTGCAGGTGCGGCACACGCTTGTTGTCGGACGACCGGCCGGCGATCTCCAGCCAGTTGACGTCGAGCAGGTAGTTCGGTGCCGGCTCGCCGAAGCTGATGATGCGATGCTCGTCCAGATCTTCCACCGACTGCGGCTCGCCGTAGCGGTTGATATAGGAGGGAGCTGCATAGACGTGCATATGCACGGTGAACAGCTTGCGCTGGATGAGATCCGACTGCTGCGGCTGACGCAGACGGATGGCGCAATCTGCATGGCGCATGTTCACGTCCAGCTCCTCGTTATCGAGGATGAGCTGGATCTGCATATCCGGATAGAGCTGCAGGAATTCCTGAATCTTGTCGGTCAGCCAGCCCTGGCCGAGGCCGACGGTCGTTGTCACGCGCAGCTTGCCGCTCGGCTTGTCGGTTGTCTCGGTCAATTGCATCTTGACCGTCTCGAGCTTCAAGAGAACGTCGTGAGCCGTGCGATAAAGCAGCTCGCCCTGTTCGGTCAGGATCAGCCCGCGGGCATGGCGGTGGAAAAGCTTGATGCCGACGTCCTGCTCGAGCGCGCTGACCTGCCGGCTGATGGCGGATTGGGACAAATGCAACTTATCGGCCGCATGCGTGAACGAACCCGCTTCGGCAGCCGCGTGAAAGATACGCAGCTTGTCCCAATCCAATGGCATGCCGTTTCCCCTCATCGGCTGCATCACTCCGCAGCCACGGCGACGGGCATGTGCCCAGTCAAGTAGCGTTCCGCCTCAAGCGCCGCCATGCAGCCCATCCCGGCTGCCGTGATCGCCTGCCGGAATGTATCGTCGGTCACGTCACCGGCGGCATAGATGCCTTCGACGCTGGTAGCGGTCGAATCCGGCGCGGTCCAGAGATAGCCATTGTCCTTGAGCTTCAATTTGCCCTTGAAAAGTTCGGTCGCCGGCGCATGGCCGATGGCGACGAAGACGCCGTCGATCGGCGTTTCGGTGATAGCGGCGGTGCGCACATCGCGCAGGCGAGCGCCCGTGACGGACGGGGGCATAGGCGGCTTGGCCGGCGTGCCGGTGATCTCGGCAATCTCGGTATTCCAGAGAACCTTGACATTTGCCTTGGCGAAAAGGCGCTCCTGCAGAATCTTCTCCGCACGGAAGGAATCGCGGCGATGCACGACCGTTACCGACTTGGCGATATTGGAAAGATAGAGTGCTTCCTCGACGGCGCTGTTACCGCCGCCGACCACGATCACGTCCTTATTGCGATAGAAGAAGCCGTCGCAGGTAGCACAAGCGGAAACGCCGAAGCCCTGGAAATGCTGCTCACTCTCGATTCCCAGCCACTTTGCCTTGGCGCCGGTGGCGATGATGAGGGTATCGGCGGTCCAGACCTGGCCGCTATCGGTGCGGGCGACGAAAGGACGTTGGCTGGTATCGACTTCGGTCACGAGGTCGTTGACGATTTCTGCGCCGACATGCTGGGCCTGCTGCAGCATTTGCTCCATCAGCCACGGGCCCTGGATCGGATCGGCAAAGCCCGGATAGTTCTCGACATCGGTCGTGATCATCAACTGACCGCCCTGTTCGAGACCGGCGATCAGAACGGGCTGCAGCATCGCGCGCGCGGCATAGACCGCGGCGGTGTAACCGGCTGGGCCGGAACCGATGATGAGCACCTTCGTGTGGCGGGCGGGCATAGTCAGTCCTTTCAATTCGGCGATCGGGAAACCGCAGCTTCAAACGTCCAAAAGCAGGCGATTTCACGGTTCGCCGCTTCATTTATGATTGCCTTATGCATTTATTCAAGGGCAGCCTTGCATTACACACAGAGCAAATCGGCTTAGTGTAAGAATCGGTTACGCAAGAGAAACTTTCTTGCGTATTTTCCTGCCTTATATAGAAGCTGGCGAAGGGGAATTAAAGAAAGGCAATAAAAGTGCTTCGCGCTGAACTCGATGCCATTGATATCAAGATTCTGCGGGAACTGCAGCGAGACGGACGGATGACCAATGTCGAGTTGGCAGATCGTGTCGGCATTTCCGCACCGCCATGCCTGCGCCGGGTGCGCAAGCTGGAAGAAGCCGGCGTCATCGAAGGCTATCATGCCATGCTGAACAGCCCGAAACTGGGCTTCGATCTCGTGGCCTTCTGCATGGTCGGCCTCAAGCATCAGTCGGAGGCCAATCTCAAGGCTTTCGCCAATGCCACGGCGGCCTGGCCGCTGGTGCGGCAGGCATGGATGGTTTCCGGCGACAGCGATTTCCTTCTTCACTGCGTTGCGGAAAATCTCACCCGCTTCCAGGACTTCGTAATCGAAGTTCTGACCGCGAACGAACATGTCGATACCGTGCGCACCATGCTGACGATCCGGCAGGTCAAGAAGCTCGGTCTGGTGGAGCTCTAGGCGGATGGCGGATCGCCCCTGGCACCGGTCGCTGATCAAGTCCGGCGTGCGCCTTTTCCTGGGCGGTTCGCTGGCGCATGTACAGGACTGGTTTCCAGGGCTTTCCATCGTGCGCAGGCAAAGCATCAGTGAGGTGCATTACCGCGGAGCGAAGGTCGCGAGCCTTGCCGGCATGGATCGGCTGCGCGAACGCTGTGGCGATGCAATCTATATTGTCGGCTCCGGCCCATCCATTCGTGGTTGCGACCTGAGCGGCCTCGAAGCCAGAAGCGCCATCCTTCTGAACGGCGCTATCGGATTGACCGGCGAGCCGATCGCCGAGCCTTTGGCGATTGCGGTCGAGGATGAGCGCTTTGTCTGGCGACACATCGATCTGTTGCGCAAGAAGGTCGCTCCAGGTTCGCTCTGCCTGTTTTCCGTTGCGGTGCTGCGCGCGCTTTGCGAGATCGACAAGAGCTGGCTCGCGGACAAGACCATCATTCTGATCGACGATATCCGCAAGCCCTATGGCGCCCGCAGGCGTTCGCTCGAGGACCTCAAGACGCTGCAATATGTGCGGCTGGATGCCGAGGGTTCTGCAGGCTTTTCACTCTCGCCGGATCGCGGCGTTTTTCTGGGTGGGTCGGTCGCGGTATCCGCCCTGCAATTCGCTCTTTACTGCGCCCAGCATCAGGTCGGCTTTCTGGGGATCGATATTTCCAATGCCGGCGAACCGCGCTTTTATGAAACCGTCGGCGATATGGCTTTTTCGGGAATTGCGCGGGCTGAAGGCCGCATCATCGAGCATCTCGTGCTCGCGCGGCAGGTTGCCACCGAGCGCGGCGTCTCTTTCGTCAACTATTCTCCCATTTCCGCATTGCTGAAATATGATTTCGGTTACGACGACCGGTTCGCCATGAAATCGACGGCGTGACGCTTGCCGAAAATGACGACGCCCGTGCGGGGGTTGAAAATAAGGGTGCTGGAATGAAGCTCATGCGTTGGCTGAAACCCAAGGCGTCCGATGCCAAGAAGCTGACCATCGATCCGCCCGAAGCGACGGCGGGACGCCATGGCATCGCCATCGTCGCCTGCGTCAAGAACGAGGCGCGCTATATCGAGGAATGGGTGCGCTTCCACCGGGCGGTCGGTATTCGTCATTTCTATATCTATGACAACGGCTCCACGGACGAGACCTGTGTCCTTCTTCGCAATCTCCTGAATGAGGATATGCTGACGATCATTACCTGGGCGGGGCGGATGCGCGATGCAGCGACCTCGGCCGTGCTGAATGGTCAGGTCATTACCTTTGCGCACGCCATCCTGAATTTTGGTGGCGGTTACCGCTGGATGGCATTCATCGATGTCGACGAATTCCTTCTGCCGAAGGAAGCGGCGACCGTCGCGCAGGCGCTGGAGGTCGTCGGCGATTTTCCGAATGTCTCGTTGCCATGGCACATGTTCGCCACCAGCGGCCATGAGACGCCGCCGGATGGGCCTTTGACGCTGAACTATACCATGCGCGGCGCCGATCCGATGACGACAAAGGAAAATGTCAGCAATTTCAAATGCATTGTCGATCCGTGCGAGGTGACCGAGGTCAGCGTGCATCAATTCCAGACGCGGGGCTATGGGGATCTGACGGCCAATGATGCTGGCAAGCGATTTACGCGGCGTGCACGGAAGTCTCCCGAGTTCTATTCAAACCGGTTCTTGCAGCTCAACCACTATTATACGAAATCCCGGCAGGAACTGACGGAAAAGCTCGCCCGAGGATGGACCTATGACAGCAGTGCGGCGAAATATCGGGACAAGGTCCTGTCGATCGTCAAGAGCATCGAAGAGGATATGGTGGAGGATCGTTCGATGATCGATTTCATCGAGCGGCATCATATCGATCTTGGCCGCTGATCGAGCGCTTACTTGTTGGCGATAAGCAGTCGCTTGTAGACGTCGCCGATGGCGGTCGCTTCCTTCTCCAGTGCGAATTCGCTGCGCACATGGCGCACGGCATTCTCACCCTGGCGAAGCGTTTCCTCCGGATTGTCCAGATAGAAGGCGATCGCTCTTGTCAGAGCCTCGCCATCGCCCGCCGGCACCACGGCGCCGGTTTCACCCGGCACGATCATTTCGGCATAGGCGCCGGCATCCGATGCGACGACGGCGGTGCGGGAGGCCATGGCTTCCAGTGGCGTCAGGCCGAAACCCTCGTTGCGGGAAGGGGCGACATAGAGGGTGGCGCGGCGATACCAGGGTTTGATGTCGTCGACCTCGCCCATGAAGCGGATGCGGTCGGAAAGGCCGGCATCAGCCACCATCTTCTCCAGCTCATCGCCGAAACTCCGATGCTCTGATGTCACGCGGCCGCAGACCACGGCCGTCCAGTCCGGATGGTGCGGCAGCAGCTCGATCATCGCCTTGACGAAAAGATCGGTGCCCTTCTGATGGCGGACACGGCCGAAACAGCCGATCAGATAGGTACCGGGCAGGCCGGCTGCGGCCATGCGGTCGCTTGATGTTTCCGGTGGATGAAAACGGTTGAGATCGACGCCGTGCTGGATGACGGTGTGCGGTACCTCGAGAAAACTGCCTGAGCGGGTGCTGGTGGCGATCACGGCATCCATACGGCGGATGAGCCAGCGCGTATAGCCGGTATGGCGGCGCTGGGCGGCCGAGGTGAAGACCAGCTTCAGAGGCATGCGCAGCACCGAGCGCAGCAGCAGGCCCACCAGCATCTCGTTGTTGCGGCGGGCATGCCAGACGCGCACGCGGCAACGGCGTGGTCTGCTCCATAGGCCCGGAAGCCGGTGCCAGCCGAGCTTGGGCAGGTCTTCCGGCAGGCCGGGACCAAGAGTCGCGATGTGATAGCCAAGCTCGACCTGCTTGGGGATCAGCTGCACAATCGTCGAGGTCACGCCGGAAAGCCGGCGTTTGAAATTCGTTGCGATGATTTCGATCTCGCTGAGATCGCTGGCATGCGCTGACTCGCGATCGCGCACGGGCAATCAGCCCCAGGTGACGGAGAGGATTTCGTAGCCCTTGGCGCCGCCGGGCGCATTGACCTCAATTGAGTCGCCGACTTCCTTGCCGATCAGTGCGCGGGCGATCGGGGAGGAGATGGAGATGCGGCCAGCCTTCACGTCGGCTTCCTGATCGCCGACGATCTGATAGATCTTTTCTTCCTCGGTGTCCTCGTCGATGAGCTTCACCTTTGCGCCGAACTTGATCTTCGAGCCGGACATCTTGGTAAGATCGATGACTTCGGCGCGGGCCGTCAGGTCTTCGAGTTCGGTGATGCGGCCTTCGTTGTGGCTCTGGGCTTCCTTGGCCGCATGGTACTCGGCATTTTCGGAGAGATCGCCATGGGCGCGCGCTTCCGCAATTGCCTCGATGATCCGCGGGCGCTCTTCCTGCTGACGCCAGCGCAGCTCTTCCTGCAGCTTGACGAACCCGTTCTGTGTCATCGGTACCTTTTCAACCATTTTTCTTGTCCTTCACTCCCTGTGTTGCTCTGCTGCAGACACAAAAGAAAACAGGTCCCGAAGCGGTACTTCGGAACCATTCAGAGCCGTTATTCTGTCATCTATAGCAGATTGCGACAGACGATTGCCAGAAAATTCGAAGACTTAAGGAAAGGCTCCTGTTGAGGCTCCTTGCCCGTTCGGCCATCTGGCTTAGGTACGACGAATGTGAGCCGGCTATCCTGCTTCACGCCCGTCGCAGCCGAATCATACCGTCAGAAATAGCTCTGCAGCGGTTGGACTTCCAGGTTTCCGGCCTTCAGCGCCTTGATCGCCATGGCAGCGGCTTCGGCGCCGGCCATGGTGGTGTAATAGGGCACCTTCTGCATCAGCGTTGCGCGGCGGAGCGATTTCGAATCCGAGATCGCCTTGTTGCTGTCGGTCGTGTTGATGACGAGTTGGACCTGGCGGTTACGGATCGCGTCCTCGATATGCGGACGGCCTTCCAGTACCTTGTTGATCTTCGTGGCTTCTATGCCGTTTTCAGCGAGGTAACGCTGGGTGCCGCCGGTTGCGAGCACCTTGAAGCCCTGTTCCGTCAGCATGCGGATGGCCGGCAGCACGCGCGGCTTGTCGTCGTCGCGGACCGAGACGAAAACCGTTCCGTCACGCGGCAGTTCGACGCCGGCACCGAGCTGCGACTTGGCGAAGGCGAGTGCGAAATCCGTGTCGAGGCCGATGACTTCGCCCGTCGAGCGCATTTCCGGTCCGAGCAGGGTGTCGACGCCGGGGAAGCGGGCGAAGGGGAAGACGGCTTCCTTGACGGCGATGTGCTTCAGCTTGCGCGGATCTGGCTTTTCGCCATAGGCGGCAAAGGTCGCATCCAGCTTCTCGCCGGCCATGACGCGCGCGGCGATCTTGGCGATCGGCGCACCGATGGTCTTGGCGACGAAGGGCACCGTACGCGAGGCGCGCGGGTTGACTTCGAGCACATAAACCGTGTCGTCCTTGATGGCGAACTGGACGTTCATCAGGCCGCCGACGTTCAAGGCCTTGGCCATGGCCTTTGCCTGGCGTTCCAGCTCGTCGATCGTGGCAGGTGACAGCGTGCGCGGCGGCAGCGAGCAGGCCGAATCGCCGGAATGGATGCCGGCTTCCTCGATATGCTCCATGATGCCGGCGACGTAGACCTCGGTGCCGTCGGACAGGCAATCGACGTCGACTTCGATGGCGTTCGTCAGATAGCTGTCGAAGAGCAACGGGTTCTTGCCGAGCAGCGTGTTGATCTGGCCGGTCTTGTCGTTGGGATAGCGCTGCTTGATATCTTCCGGCACCAGTTCCGGAACGGTATCGAGGAGGTAGCCCTGCAGCTGGCCTTCCGAATGGATGATCTGCATGGCGCGGCCGCCTAAGACATAGGACGGGCGCACGACCAGCGGGAAGCCGATTTCGGAAGCGACGAGGCGAGCCTGCTCGACCGAGTAGGCGATGCCGTTGTTCGGCTGGTTGAGATCGAGCTTCATCAAGAGCTTCTGGAAACGGTCGCGGTCTTCGGCAAGGTCGATCGCGTCGGGAGCCGTGCCGAGGATCGGGATGCCGTTCTTTTCGAGCGCTTCGGCGAGCTTCAGAGGCGTCTGGCCGCCGAACTGGACGATGACGCCGACCACTTCGCCCTTTTCCTGCTCCGCCTTGAGGATTTCGATCACGTCTTCCGCCGTCAGCGGCTCGAAATAGAGGCGATCCGACGTGTCGTAGTCGGTCGAAACCGTCTCGGGGTTGCAGTTGATCATGATCGCTTCGTAGCCTGCATCCTTCAGGGCGAAGGCGGCATGACAGCAGCAATAGTCGAATTCGATGCCCTGGCCAATGCGGTTCGGACCGCCGCCGAGGATGACGACCTTCTTGCGATCGGAAACCTCAGCTTCGGAACGGGCTGCGCCGACGAAGGGCATTTCGTAGGTCGAGTACATGTAGGCGGTCGGCGAGGCGAATTCCGCCGCACAGGTGTCGATGCGCTTGAAGACCGGGCGCACACTCAACCGGTTGCGCAGTTCCGCCACTTCCTTCGGACGCTTGTCGGTCAAGGTTGCAAGACGCGCATCGGAGAAGCCCATGGCCTTCAGCATGCGCAGATTGGCAGCATCCTCGGGCAGACCATGCTCGCGGATGCGGGCCTCCATATCGACGATGTTCTTCAGCTGCTCGAGGAACCACGGGTCGATCTTGCAGCCTTCATGCACTTCCTCGACGCTCAGCCCCGAGCGCAGCGCCTGGGCGACCATGCGCAGGCGGTCCGGCGTCGGCGTGCCGATGGCGGCGCGGATGGCGTTGCGGCTGCCTTCGCCTTCCTCGATACCGGGGATTTCGATCTCGTCCAGACCAGTCAGTCCGGTTTCGAGGCCCCGCAGCGCCTTCTGCAGCGATTCCGCGAAGGTGCGGCCGATCGCCATGACCTCGCCGACCGACTTCATAGCCGTGGTCAGAACCGGAGAGGCGCCGGGGAACTTCTCGAATGCGAAACGCGGGATCTTGGTGACGACATAATCGATCGACGGTTCGAAGGAGGCAGGCGTCGCGCCGCCGGTGATGTCGTTTTCGAGTTCGTCCAGCGTATAGCCGATGGCGAGTTTTGCCGCGATCTTGGCAATCGGGAATCCCGTAGCCTTCGAGGCAAGCGCGGACGAGCGCGACACGCGCGGGTTCATTTCAATGACGACCAGGCGGCCGTCCTTCGGATTGACCGCGAACTGCACGTTCGAGCCGCCAGTCTCGACGCCGATCTCGCGCAGGACTGCGATCGAGGCGTTGCGCATGATCTGGTATTCTTTATCCGTCAGCGTCAGCGCCGGAGCGACGGTGATCGAGTCACCGGTGTGAACGCCCATGGGGTCGATGTTCTCGATCGAGCAGATGATGATGCAGTTGTCCGCCTTGTCGCGGACGACCTCCATCTCGAATTCCTTCCAGCCGAGCACCGATTCTTCGATCAGCACTTCCGTGGTCGGGGAGGCGTCGAGGCCGCCGCCGACGATCTCGAAGAATTCCGAGCGGTTATAGGCGATGCCGCCACCGGTGCCGCCGAGCGTAAAGGACGGACGGATGATGGCGGGCAGGCCGACATGGTCAAGCGCCTGCGCGGCAATGGCCATGGCATGGCTCATGTAGCGCTGTTTGCGGTCGCTCTCGCCGAGGTTCCACTGGTTTTCCAGTTCGTCCAGCGCCTTGTCGAGCGCGGGGCCAGAGAGCGATGCCTTCAGCTTGCTCCGCTCGGCCTCATGCGTCTTGCGGTCGGCGTCCTTGATGTCGGTGGCGTTTGCCAGCATGGAGCGCGGTGTTTCGAGGCCGATGCGGGCCATGGCTTCGCGGAAGAGGGCGCGGTCTTCGGCCATGTCGATGGCGGCGGGTTTCGCACCGATCATCTCGACATTGTAGCGGTCGAGCACGCCCATGCGCTTCAGCGACAGCGCGGTGTTGAGCGCGGTCTGGCCGCCCATGGTCGGCAGCAGCGCGTCCGGGCGCTCCTTGGCAATGATCTTGGCGACAACTTCAGGCGTGATCGGCTCGACATAGGTTGCATCCGCCAGACCCGGATCGGTCATGATCGTTGCCGGATTGGAGTTGACGAGAATGACGCGGTAGCCTTCCTCCTTCAGCGCCTTGCAGGCCTGCGTGCCCGAATAGTCGAATTCGCAAGCCTGTCCGATAACAATCGGTCCTGCACCGATAATGAGGATCGATTTGATATCTTGACGCTTCGGCATGGGCTCTCATCCGTTTTTTCGTTGCGCGAAAAACCGGCCAGGGTGGGAGGTCACCGGCCGGGGCGCATGGGCAAATATTTTCAGGCTAGAAGCGGCTTATAGGCAAATGTATTTGCAAACGGAACCCCATAAATCGCGGAATCGACATGAATTCTGCCGAGATTTTCATTGGGCGGTCAAATGTCGAGCTTTGCGGGCAATAGCGGCTATTGATCGACTAACCCTCAATATAATGAGGGACGAAGCGTGAGGTATCCCGGGTGATGGGAGTGTCGTCCTCACGAATGCCGATACCCGCCGGCTGGCCGGCCACGATCCAGGACCCGATGACAGTCCAATCATCGCCAAAGCGGGGAAGCAAATGCATCGCCTGTCTTACATACCCTTCTTCACCGTATGGTCCTTCGACCTCATATATGCCGGCGCCGGGTTCGTGATTGACGAGCGTCACATTCGCACCTTCGCGAGATAGCAACGGTTTGCGGACATAGCGATCGCCGAGATCCCCCACATGCACGTCGTCTTCGAAATAGGCCGGCAATAGATTTTCGTGGCCGGGGAACATTTCCCACAGCACTGGCAGCAATCCTTTGTTGGACAGCGTCAGTTTCCACAGTGGCTCGATTACCCGCGTGGGGGTTAGCGGCAGATGACGGCCGAAAGGCTCGCGCACCATGTCTTCGAGCGGATAAAGCTTGAACAGGCAGTCTATGGGTTCATCCTGAAGATCGATCAGCCGATGGCTGTCGTCAACGCCGATATCGGGCATGGCGATGAGCTTCGCATCGCAGCCCGCTTGCGCGGCGCAATCGACGAAGTAGTTCAAGGTCACGAGGTCCTCTTCCGATTCCAGCATGCCGGCGAAATGCATGCGGCCCGAAGGTGCAGCCAGGACGCGGATAGCATCGATCAAGCGTTCATGCAGTGAGTTGAACTGGTCTGCCGAGGAAGGAATTTCGCCACGCCGCTTCATGTCTTCAAGCCATTGCCATTGGAAAACCGCGCTTTCAAACAGGCTGGTCGGCGTGTCGGCGTTGAATTCGAGAAGCTTTGCCGGACCTTTTCCATCGTAGGAGAGGTCGAAACGGCCATAGAGGTCATGTTCCCGATTGCGCCAGGATCGCAATATCGCATCGTGATAGGCGGGCGGAATGGCCATGCGATGCATCAGTTCGCCATCGCAAGCGATCCTTTCGGCTGCCGCATAGCACATTTCCAGCAGCTTGGCTGAGGGCTCCTCGAGCTTCGTCTCAATTTCCTGGAGGGAAAATGCATAAGCGTGCCGTTCATCCCAATAGCGTTGGCCATACATGGAATGGATGGTGAAGCCACAAGCCTCTGCCTGAGTTTTCCAATCCGGCCGCTCGTTCACGACAATACGTTTCATTCTCTCACCCGTTAGGCCGAAAGATGGAAGCCGCGAAAGCCCCAGCCGCCACGTTCTACCGTACCGTTCGAGCGCCCGGCACGGTCGGAAGATCTCCCCCAAAGGCTACCACCGCCCCCGCCACCGGAAGACGAAGACGCCTGCCCGTTGTCGTCCTTTCTTTCCACATTGGCCGCTTTCCCAAGCAGCATACCGTTGGCGAGGCTCCGCCCGGTTGCCGTGCGAAAGTCGCTGCTCCCGCGCGGCTGATAAAGGGCTTTGGCGTCAAACGTTCTGGCGGCGTTGCCGACGAGATAACCGGCCAGCAGGGGAATGAAGTGGCCCGTACCCGATTGATGGGCAGTGGTCGTGGGCTGGCAATTGTTGACGCCGTAATCCTTTTCGCAGTTCGCCGCCGTTTCATAGGCAGGAGCATTCTGCTGACGTTCCGTTTCCGCCGCGGCAAACTGAGATCGACATTCGTCAGCGGAAAAAACTCTCCCCGCGATGCATGTGTCGATGTCTTTGTATATTTGAACCGTATCTTCCTTTTGGCCGCAGGCCGTCAATGCCGCTGTTCCCATGAGCAGCAGGGACACACTCATCGATCGTTTCATAAAACCCTCGGTGCATTGCGCGTTCACAGGACCAACTATTCTGGAACGTTGCCAGCACAGACCAGCCGCAAGACACGCAGACGCGGAATTGCGGTTGTCCACATATGTCAGGATTGCAACGCAGAGAATATGGGCGCGAAAACAGAGTTAGATATTAATCCGCCGCGTTTAAAGTATGTAGACGTGCATTCGATCGAATTTTTTTAGAGCAATGGTTGCGACCGTAAACAATGTCTTGCCATTTTTCGTAAGTTACGGCGACGCATCTGAAAAGAAACGAGCCAAATGGCGCGTTAGGGAATGGAGGAGGCGCCGGCCGCTGCGCAGTCGTCAACCGAAGTGTTGCCGGACCGCTTCGGCATAAGAGCGGCTGACGGGCATCTCCGCGCCATCGCGGGCGATGACGAAAAGCTTGCCATTGTCGCGTTTCAGCTGGTCGACATGATCCGTCGCGACCCAGTGAGATCGGTGCACACGTATTCCTGCTGTATTGCCGATTTCAGTCAGCGCGTCGCCGAAACGCAGCAGGATGAGCTCGCGACCGCGTGTCGTCACGACTTCGGTATAATGGTCGCGCACGGTGAGCCTGATCAGCGCTCCACGATTTTCCGGTTTCAGGCGCGAGAGAATCGGCACTTGCGGGGCTGTGGCCATCGGGGCGGACGGGGCTTTCGTTTCCGCAACATTAGAGCCTGCGGCTGCGATCGCTATCTGCCGATGCATGGTCATGTAGGAGAGAATGCAGAAGAGGATGCAAAGCGGTATGGAGCCAAGGGATTTGCCGAGGCTGCCGATCACGCTGGGCGTATCTCCGAAGAAGGCGAGGTCGATAAGCGTGATGCCGAAGCCTATCGGCATTGACGCGACGATCGATCCAATCAGCATCCGCGCGAACATGTTCGAGATCTGCTTGCGCAGGAGAATTTCGGCAGCAACGGAGAAGACGATCGCGAAGGACCAGGCCATGGCATGCAAGGCGAGCCAGTAGCCGAGCCGGACTCCCGGCATCAGCCTTTCAAGGGTCCCGTACGGTCCGGTCAAGGCAAAGATCAGGACGATCGTGACGAAGGTCGCCCAGAAGCGCGGTGAACGCTGGATGACCTGCAATTCGCGAAGCGTGGATTGCAGAAAGAGGTGATCCACGAAGATTTTCCGTTTCTCGCGCGATTTCGATTGAGAGAACAACACTATCGCGGAAAGGATCGGCAAACTCAACCGGATACAGATGATGACTCTCGAGCCGCTTCTCGATGCCCCGATCGCGATCCAAGTCCATGTCGCGGCCGTCATTCCCGCCGCCGTGCTCGGCGCCTATCTTCTGGCCAAGCCGAAGGGGACGCCGAGGCACCGTCTGCTTGGCAAGATATGGCTGGCCTTGATGGTGATCACGGCGCTATCGAGCTTCTTCATCCACCAGATCAACATGTTCTACGGCTTCAGCCCGATCCATCTGCTTTCGATACTCGTTCTCATCGGCTGCTGGAGAGCGATCGTCAACGCACGCAAGCACAATATAGAGATGCATAAACGCATCGTCGGAAGCCTGTATTTCGGCGGTATTGTCGGGGCGGGCGCGTTCACGTTCATTCCCGGCCGCATCATGAACAGGATGACCTTCGACGGCGATGAAATTGCCCCACTCCTGATCGCGGCGGGTATAGGCCTCGCGCTTTTATGGCTGACGTCTAATGAAATATGGCGCCGTCGCCGTTTAAGCTGATGTTCTGTCGATAGCCAACTGGCTTTGTTACGCTTCCTGGATATATAAATGCCTCAAGGGACTTTGATTTTAGGCATCGCCAGGAGGTGCACTATGGATTGGAAGGGGCGTCGGCAATCCGACAATATCGAAGACGAACGCGGCTCGTCGCCCATGAGCGGCGGCGGTGGCGGAGGCTTCAGGTTCCCGGGCGGCGGTATCGGCGGTGGCGGCCTGAGCTTCCGCACCATTATCGTGCTGATCGTGATCTTCCTGATCCTGAGAGCGATGGGCGTCGACGTCATCGGCCTGCTGCAGCAAAGCGGCATGCTGGAGGGTGGAGGTTCCGGATATCAGCAGAGCACCTCCAACAGCAGCGGCGGGGCTCAGCCGGCCAATGACGAGATGAAACAGTTCGTTGCGACCGTTCTTGCCGATACGGAGGACACCTGGAACGGCATCTTCAAATCGATGGGCCAGACCTATACCGATCCGAAGCTTGTGCTGTTTTCCGGCAGCTTCCCCTCGGCTTGCGGCCAGGCTTCGGCGGCCACCGGCCCCTTCTATTGCCCGAGCGACCAGAAGGTCTATCTCGACATGGCCTTCTTCAAACAGATGAAGGACCAGTTCGGCGCATCCGGCGATTTCGCGCAAGCCTATGTGGTCGCGCATGAAGTCGGCCACCATGTTCAGGATCTGCTCGGCATCCTGCCGAGGTTCAATCAGGCCCGCCGCACCATGAGCGAGGTGGATGCCAACAGGATGTCGGTGCGGATCGAGCTGCAGGCCGATTGCTTTGCCGGCATATGGGGCAAGTTTACGCAGCAGAAGGGCATATTGCAGGCTGGCGATCTCGAAGAGGCCTTGAACGCCGCGCAGCAGATCGGTGACGATACGCTGCAGAAGCGCACCCAGGGTTATGTCGTTCCTGACAGCTTCAATCACGGCACCTCGGCGCAGCGTATGAAGTGGTTCAAGCAGGGCTTTGATTCCGGCAAGCTCAGCGATTGCGACACGTTGAACAATCCGGTCTGATCTTGCTTGCCCGCTCCCGCGGGGTCGGCGAGCGGGCAAGCCGTTGGCGTGTTATCTCTCGCTGTCGAGATGCGTCAGCTGCGCTTCGGGGTAACGGCCCCCGGCGGCGGCATCCTTGGGAATCGCACGCTCGATCGCAGCCATATCGCTATCCGACAGGTCGACTGACAGCGCTCCCAAGGATTCCGAAAGGCGGTCGCGGCGGCGGGCGCCCTGTCCGCTGGGCCATACATGCCGACATTCCCATGCAGCCGAGGCCGAGCGCCGATACCTGCGGTCCGGTTTTTCCCAATTGATGTTTTTCCATCGTTGTTCTCCTGGTCGAAGGCGCGCCTCATTTCCGGAGGCCACTGTAATGGCGTTTTACTCTGCTGTGTTCTGTGCGATAATCCGAGTAAATCGAAACGGGCTGTTTGGAATTTCGCACAATGGATGACTTGCCGCTGGCCGATCTGGTTGCCTTCACCGCCGTTGCCCGCGAGCGCAGCTTTCGCGAAGCGGCGCGCAAACGCAGCGTCTCCGCATCGTCGCTGAGCGAAGCGGTGCGACGGCTGGAGGAGAAGCTGGCGGTGCGCCTGCTCAACCGTACCACTCGAAGCGTGACGCCGACGGAAGCCGGGGAGCGATTGATGGAGCGCCTGACGCCCGCCATGAGCGAGATCGCCGTCGCGCTCGATGATATCAACAGCTTTCGCGACAGCATAGGCGGGACCCTGCGACTGAATGTGCCAATCGTCGCCGCCATGGTCGTCATGCCAGACATCATCAGCCGTTTCCTGAAGGAGTATCCGGCAATATCAGTTGAAATCGTCGCGGAAGACAATTTCATCGATGTAGTCGCGGCCGGTTACGACGCCGGCATCCGTTACGACGAAAGGCTGGAAAAAGACATGATCGCCGTACCGATCGGCCCGCGACAGCAACGTTACGTGACTGCGGCGGCACCCGCCTACCTGGCCGCAAACGGCACGCCGCAACATCCGCGCGATATACTCGAACATCGCTGTATCCGTCATCGCTTCCAGAGTGGCTCGGTCGCGCCCTGGGAGTTCGAAAGGAACGGGGAGACGATCATCATCGCGCCGCCGATGGTCATCGCGACGAATTCGATCGACATCGAGTGCCGCGCGGCCGCGGCCGGGCTCGGCATCATCAGAACCTTTCGGGAGTTTGTTGCGCCACAGATTGCCGGCGGAGACCTCGTGGCCATCCTGGAGGAATGGAATACGGTCTTTTCCGGTCCCTTTCTTTATTATGCGAGCCGCCGGCACATGCCTGCACCACTGCGGGCCTTCGTCGACTTTCTGAATCACGAGCAGCGTCGCAGTCGCGGCAGTTAGTCGCTTTTGCTCTCAGGATCAAAAAAAGCGGTCGATAAATCAATAAGATTGAAGCGTTCACGGATTGTTTCTGCCAAAATCTTTATGTATTGGGGACGCTCCAGTTTTTCGTTCACGTTCTGTCTCTTTCATGGAGGCGGGGCCGCCAGAAGGCATCTCCATGATCGATCAAAAATTCGCTCGTCGAGGTCTGTTCCTCGTCTTCCTTATCCTCTTCCTCGACGTGATCGGCATTGCGATCATCATGCCGGTCATGCCGAAATATCTGGAAGAGTTGACGGGTGCGTCGGTCAGTGCGGCGGCGACGGAAGGCGGCTGGCTGCTGCTCGCCTATGCTGCCATGCAGTTCCTGTTTTCGCCCTTGATCGGCAATCTGAGCGATCGTTTCGGCCGTCGGCCACTGCTGCTGGCCTCCGTGCTGACATTCGCGATCGATAATTTCATCTGTGCGATTGCTGGTTCCTACTGGATGCTGTTCGTCGGCCGCATCCTCGCCGGCATCAGCGGCGCGAGCTTCTCCACCTGTTCGGCCTATATTGCCGACATCAGCAATGACGAGAACCGCGCGAAGAATTTCGGCCTGATCGGTATGGCTTTCGGTGTCGGCTTTGTTCTGGGTCCGGTCATCGGCGGCTTCCTTGGCGAGTTCGGGCCGCGTGTACCCTTCTATGGGGCAGCGGCGCTGGCGTTCCTGAATTTCGTCGGTGCCTATTTTCTGCTGCCGGAAACGCTGGATGCGAAGCACCGCCGGCCCTTCGAGATCGCGCGCGCCAATCCGTTCGGGGCGCTCAGGCAGATGCGGCGCTATCACGGCATCGGCTGGGTCTGTGTCGTCATGTTCCTGAATTGGCTGGCGCATGGCGTCTATCCGGCCGTCTGGTCCTTCGTGACGTCCTATCGCTATGATTGGAGCGAGGGCCAGATCGGCTTCTCACTCGCTGTCTACGGAATCGGCGCCGCCATTGCCATGGGTCTGGTACTGCCGCGGCTGGTGCCTGTGCTCGGCGAGTGGAAGACCGCAGTGCTCGGAATGGTGTTTTCCTGTCTCGGCCTGATCGGCTACGCCGTTTCATGGCAAGGCTGGATGGTGTACGCAGTTATCGTCCTGACTGTCATCGAAAACGTCGCGGATGCACCGCTTCGCTCCATCGCCGCCAGCAAGGTTCCGCCTTCCGCACAAGGCGAATTGCAGGGCGCACTCGGCAGCCTGACAAGCATTACCGCCATCGTCGGACCCGTGCTGTTCCCCTATCTGTTCCAATACTATACCGCGCCGACAGCGCCGGTGGTCTTTGCAGGGGCGCCCTTCATCATGGGTGCAATTCTCGTCGCGACGGGTCTGATCGTGCTTTTGACCAAGGTGCGCAAGACTGAGCCGAAAGTGGTTACCCAGTCGCAGGCGGGCGAGGCGGCCTAAAAATTCATCAGATATTTTGATGTTATGATGAATTCTTTAGCATTGTAGATTTGTCGGCTGGCTTTTTAGCGCCACACGCGATAAACCGACGGGCTTGCGCACCCTTGGGTAGGGCGGTTTGCGCGAACCCTAGCAATCGAGTTTTCGTGATGGATATGCCGGTAACTGCGCGCCCGTCCGCGCATGACAATGATAATTCGTGGTCTGCACATGTTCGCGCTACGCTTGCGCTGGGCATCCCTTTGATCGGCGCGCAGTTGGCGCAGCTCGGCATCAACACCACGGACGTCATGATTGTCGGCCGGCTCGGCGCCGAGCAGCTGGCGGCAATGGTGCTCTCTGCGCAGTTTCTCTTCACGATTCTGATTTTCGGTTCGGGCTTTTCCATCGCCGTCGTGCCGCTGGTGGCGCAGGCCTATGGCAAGGGCGATGTTGCTTCCGTGCGCCGGGCTTTGCGCATGGGGCTTTGGGTCGTTACGGCTTACTGGATAGTGGCGCAACCCGCCTTTTTCTATTCCGAGCAAATCCTTCTGGCGGCGGGGCAGAAGCCCGATGTCGCGAAACTGGCCAGCGGCTATATCGACATCGGCCACTTCGCCGTTTTGCCGGGGCTGCTCTACAATGTCATCCGGGCGCTGGTGAGCGCCATCGGGCGTGCCGGCATCATCCTCAAGGTCACCATCGCCATGTTGGTGATGAACGCCGTGCTGGCTTATATTCTGGTGCTCGGCCATTTCGGCTTGCCGGCCATGGGGCTGCATGGTGCGGCTATCGTTTCCGTTGTCGTACAGACGGCTGGTTTCCTCTTCATCGTCGGTTACGTTCAGAGCCACGAGGAAACGAGACGTTACGGGATTTTCGTCCGGTTCTGGCGGCCCGACTGGCACGCTTTGTGGGATGTCATCCGGCTCGGCTTTCCGATCAGCGTCACGGTTCTGGCCGAAGTCAGCCTGTTCACTGCTGCATCGCTGCTGATGGGCCAGATCGGCACGATCGAGCTCGCCGCCCACGGTATCGCTTTGCAGTGGGCCTCGATCGCCTTCATGATCCCGCTCGGACTCAGCCAGGCGGCGACCGTGCGCGTCGGTGTTGCGCACGGTCAGGGCGATCATCTCGGCCTGAAGCGCGCGGCAATCGTGGTGCTCATCGTTTCGAGCTGCATTGCGCTCTGCGGCAGCATCCTGTTTGCGACCGTGCCATCCTGGCTGGGAAGCTGGTTTCTTGACGTCACGTCGGCCGACGCGCCGAAGGTCCTTGCCTATGCGGCACCGCTGATCGTCGTGGCGGGCCTGTTCCAGCTTGTCGACGGGCTGCAGGCAATTGCCAGCGGTCTGTTGCGCGGGCTGAAGGACGCGCGCGTGCCGATGATTCTGGCGCTGATCGCCTATTGGCCGATCGGCTTCTTCCTCGCCTGGCTATTGGCTTTTCCGCTCGGTTTCGGCGGTATCGGCATATGGTTCGGTTTCCTGCTCGGCCTTGCCTCGGCGGCGACGATGCTGTGCGCGCGTTTCTACGTGCTCGTGCGCTCCGAGAAGACTGCCAACTGATAACGGAATCTTGAATCGAGAGACTGCTGACAAAAATTGACAGCATGATCGTCTATAGTCGTCTCATACCAATGACGGGAGATGACCATGACATTCAATGCAAGCGATCGTATCGATGCCGCCTCTTTCCCGCGGGAAGATTCCTTTGATCAGGGCAAGATGGTTCGTCTTTTCCCATCTGCCAACGAGTCCCGCCAACGGCCGGAGCCGGAGCGGAAATCCTATTGGCTGGCGGTCGCCAGCGCTGAGCACGTACGCATTGGTCGCAAGCATGGTTTCATGCAGGTGAACCACGGCAAGCGCGCTCCCTTGATGCGCATCAAGCCAGGGGACGGCATCGTCTATTATTCGCCATCCGTGAAAATGGGTGAGAAAGACGGCTTTCAGAGCTTTACCGCCATCGGCTTTGTCCGTGAGGGTGAGCCTTATCTTGGCGAAATGGGCTGCGGAAAGGCCTATCGCAAGGATGTGGACTGGCTGGATGCGCCCGAACAGCCGCTTCGCCCGCTCTTGGGCTGGCTTGATTTTACCCAGGACAAGAATTGGGGCTACAAACTGAGATTCGGCCTTGTCGAGTTCGGACAATCCGACTTCGAATTCCTCGAGGAAATCCTGATGAGCGAGCTTGAAGTGGTCAAGCAGCGCCGTCTGCAGGCCTGAGTTTCAGGAAGCCGATGTGACGAAAAGACCTCCCAACTTGACGCACAAAGAGAAAAGCCCCGGATTGATTATCAATCCGGGGCTTTTCGCACGTGATGAGGTGGTCGGCGCTATCAGGCGCGCTCAGCCACGGCCGCTTCGCCCTTCTTTTCGCGCACCAGATTGATGAAGCGGCGGAAGAGGTAGTGGCTGTCCTGCGGACCGGGAGAGGCTTCCGGATGATGCTGCACGGAGAAGACCGGTTTGCCTGATACGCGCAGGCCGCAATTGCTGCCATCGAAGAGTGAAACGTGAGTCTCCTCAACGCCTTCCGGGAGCGAGCTCGAGTCGACCGCGAAGCCGTGGTTCATCGAGACGATCTCGACCTTGCCTGTGGTATGGTCCTTAACCGGATGATTGGCGCCGTGGTGGCCCTGATGCATCTTCGCGGTTTTGGCACCAAGCGCCAAACCGAGCATCTGATGGCCGAGGCAGATGCCGAAGAGCGGGATTTCGGTCTTCAGCAGATCCTGGATGACCGGAACGGCATATTCGCCGGTCGCGGCCGGATCGCCGGGGCCGTTGGAGAGGAAGACGCCGTCGGGCTTGAGGCCGAGGACTTCATCTGTCGAAGCTGTCGCCGGCAGAACGGTAACCTTGCAATCGAGGCCGGCAAACAGGCGCAGAATGTTGCGCTTGACGCCGTAATCGAGGCAGACGACATGATATTTGGCGTCGTCGGCGCCGAGTTCACCATAGCCTTCGTTCCAGACCCAAGGAGTCTGCGACCATTGCGAGGACTGACCGGAGGAGGCGACCTTGGCGAGGTCGAGACCTTCAAGGCCGCTCCAGGCCTTAGCGTCAGCCTTCAGCTGCTCGATATCGAAGACGCTGTTCGGATCATGAGCAATCACGCCATTCGGCATGCCGTTCTCGCGGATCCAGGCGGTCAGCGCGCGCGTGTCGATACCGCAGAGACCGATGATGCCGCGCGCCTTCAGCCACTGATCGAGGTGCTTGGCGGCGCGATAGTTCGAGGGGTCGGTGATATCGGCCTTGAAGATGACGCCGACGGCACCGTGGCGCGCAGCGGGTGTCAGGTCTTCGATATCTTCATCGTTGGTGCCTACATTGCCGATATGCGGGAAGGTGAAGGTGACGATCTGGCCGAGATAGGAGGGGTCGGTCAGGATCTCCTCATAACCCGTCAGCGCCGTGTTGAAGCAGACTTCGGCCTGGACCTTGCCGGTCGCGCCGATACCCTTGCCTTCGATCACGGTGCCATCGGCAAGAACGAGGAGGGCGGTCGGCTTTTCAGTGGTCCATGGGGCTGTGGCGGTCATAGTCATCCCGTTTCCGGCGTCGAGCGCGGCCTTGAAGAGACCGGCGGTTCCGCCATGTTTGTAGCAAGGTGCAGCCGTCGACCGAGGTCGCGGCTTGAGATCTTCCTATCGATCTTATGTGCAGGTGATGGACATAGCTAAACAAGGCGAGCCGGTCAATGCGCGCTTTTGCTTTCCTGATAGGGAATTCGGGCTCTCGGGCGCAATTGCATTGATCGACACTGTTGGTCTAAGAGACAACAACATGA
This sequence comes from Rhizobium aureum, assembly GCF_030182495.1. NCBI lineage: Bacteria > Pseudomonadati > Pseudomonadota > Alphaproteobacteria > Hyphomicrobiales > Rhizobiaceae > Rhizobium > Rhizobium aureum. The sequence continues at coordinate 403,671 of NZ_JAQJCI010000005.1, forward strand.
CATGAGTGGCCGGGACGATCGTCGCCGGCCTGCTTCAAGGAGTTAAAGACATGATCCGCGAAACCCTTTCCAACGCCCAGAAGGACGCCATGAAGGCCAAGGACACGGCGAGGCTTTCGACCGTCCGTCTCATCCTTGCAGCCATCAAGGACAAGGATATCGCCAATCGCGGTCTCGGCAAGGAACAGGCGAGCGAAGACGAGATTCTGCAGCTGCTCGCCAAGATGATCAAGCAGCGCGAGGAATCGGTGAAGATCTATATCGATGGCGGGCGCCCCGAGCTGGCCGACAAGGAACGCGAGGAAATCGCCGTCATTCAGGGTTTCATGCCGGAGCAGCTTTCCGAAGAGAAGGTGCGCGAAATCTGCGTCGGGATCGTTGCGGAACTCGGCGCGCAGGGTCTCAAGGACATGGGCAAGTGCGTGGCCACCCTGCGCGAGCGCTACGCCGGTCAAATGGATTTCGCGAAGGCTTCGGCTATCTTGAAGGAACTGCTGAAGTAAAATTCTGCTTCACCCTCGGCATGCCGGCCCGCCGCAGGCCGAGGGTGTTTTGCCATGCGGCGTCTATGATGGCGAATTTTCCCGCCTGATAATCGCAATATTCCTGGATGAAGCAGTTGGACAGCCAGAGCTGGCTTCGTCCCGAAGGTCCCATCCATCCGACGCTTTGCATCTTGATGGCCTTGTTCATGAGCCGTTTTGCATTGGTTCTGGAGATGAGGAAGCGGCTGCAGAGGTCGGTAAAGGCAACCCGCCCGATGATCGCTTTCTGCGTAGTCGGGTTGATCATCCCGACGCGGGAGATCAGATAGTCCATGATGATGCCGCCCGAATTTACCCAGGTGAACAGATTAAAGGTTTCTCCGGGACGGCGCAGGTCGTCACTTTCGATGATGCTGACGGAGATTTGGGGTTGCAGCAGGCCGATGAGTTCCGGTTGTTTGACAAACAGGGCGTTGCGTTTGCCGTCATCCAATCGATCCAGCACGGAAAGATGAATGCTGACCCATTTCGCAAGCTGATTCGCTGCCGCTTCCGTCGGCTGCATCGGCCGCGCCCGCCGATCGGCAGCATGCGGCAGATAGCGTAGGAAGCCGAGTGCCAGCATCTCCTGAATGAAGCTGAGCGCAGTATTGTGGCTGGCGATCTCATGCTCGACGATATAGTGGGCAAAACGGCTGGCATGTATGCCGGGCGGCCCGCCTTCGATGCCGCCGCAATAGAGGCCAAACCCGGCGAGCGCCATCAGCCAGCGCTGCTGCGAAGCAAAAACAGAGCATACACGCTGATTTTCATCATAAGTGGATATAATTTCTCTAGTATAACTGAGGATTTCCGCGAAAAAATCAGGGTCTTTGGCAAGTTCCTTTGCGGATAAAGACATGTAGCCGTCTCCGTTGAACTGAGCAAATTCCAAAATGTCTGAGTAGATAATCATTAAGATCGCATATGCGCGGATAATAAAAGATATTCATCGCGATTGTTGCGTCAAGATACTCACGCATGCGGAACCAGAATGTTTCCGCAACGCATGTTCGTTGCTCTTGTTTCGTGAAATTGGAGAAGGCCGGAAATTAGAGAAGGCAGGAGCTGGGGGAGCTCCTGCCTTCTTGCGCTTTGCAGGCGTTTGATGACGCAGGGTGGGGCCCAAAAATCAAACGTCTTTTGCAAAGGCACTCAGGTGGGGCGGCGCCGGGGGTAGGGATGGTGCCCCACCTGAGTATCTGGTGAACTTATCTGAGGATCCTGACTTCCTGGGGCAAGGCTAATGCCTGCGATGGTAGTCCGGACATTTGAATCTTTACGCCTGCCGTGAGAGCAGGAACTTTCATATCTGCCGGCAACTGATATCCCGCGCCGGCGTAGAGCACATTCTTATCGTGAGCGCCGCCGGTCATCGTGGCCGAGCTATAGGTCGCTGTGGCGAAGACGGCTGCGGCTGCCAAGGGTACGATCAGAATGCACATTTTCCTCTCCTAAACTGAAAGCCCGTACCTGTTGGCTTCCTGTTCGTCAGAGCGTCTCGGCATGTCGCGTCACGAAGCAGTTTCTTCGCCGGCTTGTCTCGCCCTGTGAGAAGAACGCTATTGCGCCGCACATCAACAATCAAATTACAAAAAAATAATGTTTGGCTTACGAACAATGCCCAAAATGCGGCGCCGGAGAGTGTCGCTCATGCGCAGCTCCTTTGCATCTATTGATTGTCCATCATGTGGATTTTGCTTGCGCTTATCAACTTCAAACTGTCCAACCCTTTGCTTTTTCGCGTATTTTCGTGCACAAAGCGGTTACCAAGTTGGTCACAGAGAGGTCGACTCGCTCCTTGCGAAGAAAGCAATTGCATTATCGTCCGCACGCCGAAGGAGACATTTGAAGCGGCCAAAGACAAGGTAAAACCGCGCATTACTTCACGGAGTTGTGATTGCGAGCGGGTAAGGCGATCATCGGTAAAGGCCTGTGAATACCGTGGGTGGATATCCAGGCAGCGTGGCAATGCCTTTCATTCCTGTTTATATGGGTCAAGCCAGAGGTAGCCATGCGATTTTCCAATACGTTTCTCGATGAGATTCGCGACCGCGTTTTGATTTCGGACGTGATCGGCCGTCGTGTGACCTGGGATCGGCGCAAGACCAATGTGCCGCGCGGCGATTACTGGGCCTGCTGCCCCTTCCACGGTGAGAAATCACCGAGCTTTCACTGCGAGGATCGCAAGGGACGCTATCATTGCTTCGGCTGCGGCGTGACGGGCGATCACTTCCGCTTTCTCACCGAGCTGGAGGGCTTGAGCTTTCCGGAAGCGGTGCAGCAGATTGCCGATATGGCCGGCGTTCCGATGCCGGTTGCTGATCCGATGGAGGCGAAGCGTGAGAAGGAACGCACGTCGCTGCTCGACGTCATGGAGATGGCGACCCAGTTTTTCCAGGATCAGCTGCAGACAGCCAATGGAGCGCGGGCAAGAGCCTATCTGAGAGACCGCGGCCTCAGCGGCCGCACGATCGAGACCTTCCGCCTCGGATATTCGCCCGATAGCCGCAACGCCCTGAAGGAGCATCTCGCCGGCAAGGGCGTACTGAAGGAGCAGATGGAGGCCTGTGGCCTTGTCGTGCACGAGAACGTGCCGGTCTCCTATGATCGGTTCCGCGACCGTATCATGTTTCCGATTCTCTCTTCCAGAGAAAAGGTGATCGCCTTCGGCGGCCGCGCCATGTCGCCGGATGCGCCGGCAAAATACTTGAATTCCAACGAGACCGAGCTCTTTCACAAGGGCAACGTACTCTATAATTTCACGCGCGCGCGCCGTGCTGCCCAAGGCAATGATGGTGCCGGCACCATCATTGCCGTCGAAGGCTATATGGATGTCATCGCGCTGTATCAGGCGGGTGTCGAGAATGCGGTTGCGCCGCTCGGCACGGCACTGACCGAGAACCAGCTCGATCTTCTCTGGAAGATGACGCCGGAGCCGGTGCTCTGCTTCGATGGTGACGGCGCCGGCATTCGCGCCGCCAATCGTGCCGCCGATCTGGCGCTGCCGCGTATCAAGCCGAACCGCACCTTGCGTTTTGCGCTGCTGCCCGATGGCAAGGATCCCGACGATCTCGTCCGGCATGACGGGCGCGCACCCTTCGACAAGGTGCTGGCGCAGGCAAAGCCGCTTGCTGAGCTCATCTGGACGAGGGAAGCCGGCAGCGGCACGTTCGAGACGCCTGAGGCGCGGGCGGAGCTGGAAGCGCGGTTGCGGCGCATCGTCTCCGTCATCACGGATGAGGATGTCCGCCGCCACTACCAGCAAAACATGCGGGAGCGGCTGAATGGGTTGTTTCAGCCGCAATTTCAACGAAACAGCGGCCAGCAGGTGCGCGGCTTTTCGCGTGATGGTAACGGCCGCTCTTTCGGCGGTCGCGGTGGGCAGGCGCGCGGCGCTCCCCCAATGCCGACGACGGCATCCGATCGTCTGGCCCGCTCGGCCATGATCAAGGGGCATCAGGATATTCCGAGCCTTCGCGAAAGCGTGCTCGCCTTGACCATCGTCAATCATCCGCCGCTGTTGCAGGACGAGTACGACGAGATTGCTGCGATCGACTACGAGAGCCGCGAATTGCAGCGCCTGTGGTCGGCGGTTCTCGGCATCGCTGCCACCATGGTCGGGCCGCAATTCGTCCGCGAACGATTGGTCGAGCAATTGGAGGAGCAGGGCTTCGGCGCCTTGCTGAAGAGCCTCGACCAGCAGGTCCGCAATGCCCGGCTGTGGACGGCAACCGAGGAGGCCGCCATGGAGGATGCGCGCGAAGGTTACCGCCAGGCGCTCGCGCTTCACAAGCGTTCCAAGGCGCTCCGTTGGCACAAGATCGAATTGCAGGGCGCGATTGCCGAGGCAACGGAAGACGGCGACGGCGAGCTGATCGAGCAGCTGATGCGCGCCTTGCAGGAGGTTCAACTCGAAGCGATAAGGCTGGAAAACCAGGAGGCGATCATCGATGGCTTCGGCGTGCTCTCCGGTCGCGTCAAAGGTGCCGCTGGAAAATAGGGAATAGATGCCTCAGCCTGAAAGACAAGAGCCGCGATTTTCCGCAGACGACGTATTGTTTGGCGACCGCATCGATGCGCCCGCGCCGCTCGATGTCCTGACGCGCGTTTATGGCTACTCGGCCTTTCGCGGCAAGCAGCAGCAGGTTATCGAGCATGTCGTCTCCGGCGGCGATGCGGTCGTGCTGTTTCCGACCGGTGCCGGCAAGTCGCTGTGTTTCCAGATTCCCGCGCTTTGCCGCGATGGTATCGGCATCGTCGTCTCGCCGCTGATTGCGCTGATGCGGGATCAGGTGGAGGCGATGAAGCAGCTCGGCATCCGGGCGGCCGCCTTGAATTCATCCCTGTCGCGCGAGGAGGCGAGCGAAGTCTACCGCGCCATTTCCGCGGGTAAGCTCGATCTGCTTTACGTGACGCCGGAACGCATCGCGACCGAGGGTTTCTGCCAGATGCTCGGCCGGGCCAGGATCGCGCTTTTTGCGATCGATGAGGCGCATTGCGTCTCGCAATGGGGGCATGATTTCAGGCCGGAATATCGCGATCTCGGCAGGCTTGCCGAGCTTTTTCCCGGCGTGCCGCGCATCGCGCTGACGGCAACGGCCGATCCGCATACCCGCGACGACATCATAGAGCGGCTGGCGCTCGGCGATGCCAAGGTCTTCACCACCAGCTTCGACCGCCCGAACATCACCTACGAGATTGTCGAGCGCGATCAGCCGCGCCAGCAATTGCTGCGTTTTCTCGACGGCCACCGCGGCGATAGCGGCATCGTCTATTGCCTCTCGCGCGCCAAGGTCGAGGATACCGCCGAGTGGCTGAACGGACAGGGCGTCCGCGCGCTTCCCTATCATGCCGGCATGGATCGAGCGCTTCGCGACGCCAATCAGGATGCCTTCTTGAAAGAGGAAGACCTGTGCCTCGTGGCGACGGTCGCCTTCGGCATGGGCATCGACAAGCCGAATGTGCGCTATGTCGCCCATCTCGATCTGCCAGGGTCGGTGGAGGCGTATTATCAGGAGACGGGCCGCGCCGGACGCGATGGGCTGCCCTCCAACGTCTGGATGGCCTATGGCATGGCTGATGTCATTCAGCGCCGGCGGATGATCGATGAGGGCGGCGCATCAGAGGAGATCAAACGTGTCGAGCGGGCGAAGCTCAATGCGCTGCTTGCCATCTGCGAGACGGCCGGCTGCCGGCGGCAGTCCATCCTCGCGCATTTTGGCGAGGCCCACGGTGGCGGTTGCGGTAATTGCGATACCTGCCTCAAGCCTGTCGAGACCTGGGACGGGACGGAAGCGGCGATCAAGGCGCTCGCCGCCGTCTATCGCACCGGCGAACGTTTCGGCACCGGCCATGTCATCGATGTGCTGATGGGCACGGTCAACGAAAAGACCGAGCGCTTCGGCCATGTCGACATGCCGGTTTTTGGCGCAGGCAAGGATATTCCAGGCCGTACCTGGCAATCGATCTTCCGCCAATTGCTGGCGAACGGGTTCATCAGCATCGACCACACGGCCTTCGGTGCCATGAAGCTCGAGGAGCAGGCGAGGGCTGTCTTCAAGCGCGAGCGGCAGGTCTTCTTCCGCAAGGACCGGCCCGAAACGGGCCGCCGCGGCAAGAAGGCGGGACGACCGGAGAAGCAGGCACACGGGCTTTCCGGCGAGGCACAGGCGCTGTTCGATGCGCTGCGGGCCGAGCGTACCCGGATCGCCAAGGAGTTGGGCGTGCCGCCTTACGTCGTTTTTCCGGATACGACGCTGATCGCCTTTGCGACAGAGCGGCCCAGGAATCACCGAGATCTTCTGGGGATATCGGGGGTCGGGCAATCGAAGCTGGACCGCTATGGAGACGCGTTCCTTGCCGTGATTTCGGAGTTCGCCAATCGATGACGTGTTGATGCCATTATCGAAGCCCGGCTGCCGACACGCTACATGCGCACCGTCATGCCGCCATCGACGGTCAGGACATGGCCGTTGACGAAGGATGCGGCGTCGCTGGCGAGGAACAGCGCAGCACCCGCAATCTCGTCGGGACGTCCCCAACGCTGAACGGGGATGCGTTGGCGTACGATGGGCATCAGATCTTCGTTCGCGACCATGGCTGCATTGGTTTCCGTTGCGAACCAGCCTGGCGCGATGGCATTGCTGGTGATGCCGTGAGGGCCAAATTCCACAGCCGTGCTGCGCACAAGGCCTGTCAGTCCCTGCTTGGCGGCGGGATAGACACAGTCGCCAGGCATGACGACCTGTCCGCTGATCGAGGTAACCGAGATAAGCCGCCCATAATTGTTTCGCTTCATCAGGCGGGCGGCATCGCGTGAGAGCATGATCGAGGCGGCGAGATCCGTGTTGAGCAAGGCGAAGATCGCCTCGTCGTCGAAGTCGGCCAGTGGGCGCCTGTCGCGCGCACCGACGTTGTTGATCAATATGTCGAGCCGGCCGTGATTTTTCTCGATGGTGTTGATCGCCGCGCGCCGTGCTTCGCGATCGGCAATATCGAAGGCGGCGGCTTCCGCCGAGCCGTCTCTCGCTCGGATCGTCTCCACGGCTACATTGAGTGTGGCTGCGGTTCGTCCGTTGATGATGACGTGAGCGCCGGCATCGGCAAGCGCCTGCGCCATCTCAAACCCCAGGCCACGTCCGCCTCCGGTGATGAGGGCAACCCGTCCTGCGAGGGAGAATCTTTGGAATATGCTCATGGCTCTCCCTTATTTTCAGACCAACGCCAATCTGCTGTAAAATATTGGACTGAGTCAAGTAATTTTTGCGATGAGTACCAACGGGGCCTGGCTGTAAAGTTGCGTGTATTCGGTCTGCTTTGATAGATAGTATCGAAACTGTGTCCTACCGCGCGGACGTCACGGCCCTGCGCATTTTTGCCGCTGCCGGATGCAGCAACAAGCCGGATCCTATGTTATTCCTTGATTAATTAGGCCCTTTGACCAGCACCGGAATGCGACCATGACTTCAGCGTTCATATCCCATTTGCGCAACGAACTTCTCGGCCTGAAAGAAGCCGGCCTCTATAAGGCCGAGCGGGTCATCACCTCCAAGCAGGCCGGCGAAATCGCCGTGCTTGGTGGCGCGCGCGTCCTCAATTTCTGCGCCAATAACTATCTTGGCCTCGCCGACAACGAGGAACTTGCCGAGGCTGCGAAGAAGGCGCTCGACCGCTACGGATACGGCATGGCCTCGGTGCGCTTCATTTGCGGCACACAGGAAGAGCACAAGCAGCTCGAGGCGCGAATTTCAGCTTTCCTGGGTATGGAGGCGACGATCCTCTATTCCTCTTGCTTCGATGCCAATGGCGGGCTGTTCGAGACGCTGCTTTCGGAAGAAGATGCCATCATCTCGGATGCCCTTAATCATGCCTCGATCATCGATGGCGTGCGGCTCTCCAAGGCAAAGCGTTTCCGCTATGCCAACAACGATATGGCGGCTTTGGAAGAAGAACTGAAGAAGGCCGAGGGCAGCCGCTTCAAGCTGATCGCGACCGACGGCGTCTTTTCCATGGACGGCATCATTGCCAATCTCGGCGGCGTCTGCGATCTGGCGGAAAAATACGGCGCGATGGTCATGGTCGATGACAGCCATGCAGTTGGCTTCGTCGGCGCGCATGGCCGGGGATCGGCCGAATATTGCGGTGTCGAAGGCCGGGTGGATATCATCACCGGCACGCTCGGCAAGGCGCTCGGCGGGGCGTCCGGGGGCTATACGTCTGCGAGAGGCGAGATTGTCGAATGGCTTCGGCAGCGTTCGCGTCCCTATCTGTTCTCGAACACCTTGGCGCCTGTCATCGCCGCTGCCTCGCTGAAGGTCTTCGATCTGATTGAAAACGGCGCCGACTTGCGTGGCCGCCTTCAAGGCAATGCCGAACTCTTCCGCCGTGAGATGACCAAGCTCGGTTTCACGCTCGCTGGCGCCGATCACCCGATCATCCCAGTCATGCTCGGCGATGCGAAGCTCGCGCAGGAGATGGCGGCGCTCATGCTGCAGAAGGGCGTCTACGTCATCGGCTTTTCCTTTCCCGTGGTGCCGAAGGGGCAGGCGCGCATCCGCACGCAGATGTCAGCCGCCCACTCGAAGGCTGATGTCGAAAGGGCGATCGCAGCCTTTGCCGAAGCGGGTAGGGAGCTTGGGATTATTTAACGCAGTCGCCCCCTTCTCCCCATCGGGGAGAAGATGTCCGAAGGACAGATGAGGGGGAGGAGCGAAGCGACGCTCTGAATGGAGTGAAGAGCAACTGACGGTGTCCCGTGTGGCCCCCTCATCCGCCCTTTCGGGCACCTTCTCCCCGGTGGGGAGAAGGAAAAATTGGCATCGGCGAAAGCCAAAAGGAAGATGCGAATGTCGAACATGATGAAAGCATTGGTCAAATCCAAGCCGGAAGTCGGATTGTGGATGGAGCATGTTCCGGTTCCGGAAGTCGGGCCGAACGATGTCCTGATTCGGGTCAGGAAATCGGCGATCTGCGGCACGGATGTTCATATTTGGAACTGGGACCAATGGGCGCAGAAGACCATCCCTGTGCCGATGGTCGTCGGCCACGAATTCTGCGGCGAGATCGCTGAGATCGGTTCGGCCGTGACGAAATATCATGTCGGCGAGCGCGTCTCGGGTGAAGGTCATATCGTTTGCGGCAAATGCCGCAACTGCCGGGCGGGCAGGGGCCATCTCTGCCGCAACACGCTCGGCGTGGGCGTCAATCGCCCCGGCTCCTTCGGCGAGTTCGTCTGCATTCCTGAATCCAACGTCGTGCCGATCCCCGACGATATCCCGGATGAGATCGCCGCGATCTTCGATCCGTTTGGCAATGCGGTCCACACCGCGCTCTCCTTCGATCTGGTCGGCGAGGATGTGCTCGTCACCGGCGCCGGACCGATCGGCATCATGGGGGCGATGGTCGCCAGGCGCTCGGGCGCGCGCAAGGTCGTCATCACCGATATCAATCCCACCCGGCTGGCGCTCGCCCGCAAGGTCGGCATCGATCACGTCGTCGACGCTTCGAAGGAAAATCTCGCCGATGTCATGAAATCCATCGGCATGACCGAGGGTTTTGACGTCGGTCTGGAAATGTCGGGCGCCGCTCCCGCCTTTCGCGACATGATCGACAAGATGAACAACGGCGGCAAGATCGCCATTCTTGGCATTGCACCAGCCGGTTTCGAGATAGACTGGAACAAGGTCATCTTCAAAATGTTGAATCTGAAGGGCATCTATGGTCGCGAGATGTTCGAGACCTGGTACAAGATGATCGCCTTCGTGCAGGGCGGTCTCGATGTATCGCCGGTCATCACCCATCGTATAGGCATCGATGATTTTCGCGATGGCTTCGAAGCCATGCGTTCAGGCAATTCCGGCAAGGTTGTAATGGACTGGAATTGATGCCATTTGAACCCATTTCCGGCGGCGGCAATACCTGCCGATGCCGGAAATGTGAGGCTTTGTTCAGCATGCTCTTGTCATCGCGCGGGGACTTCCTAAATACGGGAAGCAATTGATTATGGCGCGTCAGGGCCTGTGGATAAGGCTTTTTCGCGCATTTAACGGGCTTTTTTGCTGGAAAAGCTTGACGAGAACTAAAATTCTGGGAATCACCGTTTAACTTCGGAAAGAACGGTAAACTGGAGCAAGCGGATCACCTAATATCATGGCCGGAAATCCAAACGCAATCCAGCTTTGCACTCCGGTGGCGGTGATCGTGGTTAATCGGGCATTAAAGGTCATTCCGTTAGGTGTTCGTCGGTGAATCGCGGCTGGTGCAGGGCGCGCCAGTCAGAGTGAATGTTTCACCGCGTGTAAGTTTGCAGCGTCAGGGAAAGCGACGATATAGAGATGGCAACCAAGGTCAAAGAGAACGAAGAAGCTGAAGTCGAACGCGACGGCACCTCCGACGGCCCGCTTCTCGATCTTTCCGATGACGCGGTCAAGAAGATGATCAAGGCCGCGAAGAAGCGCGGCTACGTGACGATGGACGAGCTCAATGCCGTCCTGCCGTCCGAAGAGGTGACGTCCGAACAGATCGAAGATACGATGGCTATGCTCTCCGATATGGGCATCAACGTCATCGAAGATGAGGATGTCGAAGAGGCAGGCGCCGCAGCAAGCGACGACGACGATGCCGGCGGCGATGACGACAGCGAGGGCGGCGAACTCGCTCCCTCCACGGGTTCTGCGCTGGCCACCGCCAAGAAGAAAGAGCCGACCGACCGCACGGACGATCCGGTGCGCATGTATCTGCGCGAAATGGGCTCCGTCGAGCTTCTGTCGCGCGAAGGCGAAATCGCGATTGCCAAGCGCATCGAGGCCGGCCGCGAGACCATGATCGGCGGCCTCTGTGAGAGCCCGTTGACGTTCCAGGCGCTGATTATCTGGCGCGACGAACTCAACGAAGGCACGACGCTGCTGCGCGAGATCATCGATCTCGAAACCACCTATTCCGGTCCCGAGGCCAAGGCTGCGCCGCAGTTCCAGAGCCCCGAGAAGATCGAGGCTGACCGCAAGGCAGCCGAGGAGAAAGAAAAGGCACGCCGCGGCCGCGCTCCTTCCGGCGACGACGACATCACCAATGTCGGCGGTGAAGGTCTACCGATCGAGGAGGAGGAAGAGGACGAGGACGAATCCAACCTCTCTCTCGCTGCGATGGAAGCCGAGCTTCGCCCGCAGGTGATGACGACGCTCGACATCATCGCCGAAACCTACAAGAAGCTGCGCAAGCTGCAGGACCAGCAGGTCGAGCAGCGCCTGTCGGCCTCCGGTACGCTGTCCTCCGCCCAGGAACGCCGCTACAAGGAACTGAAGGATGAGCTGGTCAAGTCGGTCAAGTCTCTGTCGCTGAACCAGAACCGGATCGATGCCCTCGTCGAGCAGCTCTACGACATCAACAAGCGCCTCGTTCAGAACGAAGGCCGCTTGCTGCGTCTTGCCGAATCCTATGGCGTCAAGCGCGACAGCTTCCTGGAACAGTATCAGGGTGCCGAGCTCGATCCGAACTGGATGAAGTCGATCGGCAATCTGGCTGCCCGCGGCTGGAAGGAATTCGCCAAGGCCGAGAACACCACCATTCGGGATATCCGCCAGGAAATCCAGAACCTTGCGACCGAAACCGGCATTTCGATCTCGGAATTCCGCCGCATCGTTCACATGGTGCAGAAGGGCGAGCGCGAAGCACGCATCGCCAAGAAGGAAATGGTCGAGGCCAATTTGCGCCTCGTCATCTCCATCGCCAAGAAGTACACAAACCGCGGCCTACAGTTCCTCGACCTCATTCAGGAAGGCAATATCGGCCTGATGAAGGCGGTCGACAAGTTCGAATATCGCCGCGGCTACAAGTTCTCGACCTACGCCACCTGGTGGATTCGTCAGGCGATCACCCGCTCGATCGCCGACCAGGCCCGCACCATCCGCATTCCGGTGCACATGATCGAAACGATCAACAAGATCGTTCGCACGTCGCGCCAGATGCTGCACGAAATCGGCCGCGAGCCGACGCCGGAAGAACTGGCCGAAAAGCTCGCCATGCCGCTCGAAAAGGTGCGCAAGGTGCTGAAGATCGCCAAGGAGCCGATCTCGCTCGAAACGCCTGTCGGTGACGAAGAGGATTCGCATCTCGGCGATTTCATCGAGGATAAGAATGCGCTTCTGCCGATCGACGCCGCCATTCAGGCGAACCTGCGCGAAACGACGACCCGCGTTCTGGCATCGCTGACGCCGCGCGAAGAGCGCGTTCTGCGCATGCGCTTCGGTATCGGCATGAACACCGACCACACGCTCGAAGAGGTCGGCCAACAATTCTCGGTCACGCGCGAACGTATCCGCCAGATCGAGGCCAAGGCCCTGCGCAAGCTCAAGCACCCGAGCCGCAGCCGCAAGCTCAGGAGCTTCCTCGACAGCTGAGTTGCGTCGACAGCTTGTGAAATCAGGCCCGGTTCGCGAAAGCGAGCCGGGCTTTTCTTTGACAGAATCGGCATCAAGGGTCTGATTCATGGCGAGCAAGCCGCAATTCATGGAAACACTCATCCCAACCCGGCTACGCGATGCGTTGGCTGGATATGAATGGCGGCAGGATGCGCTCGGTCACTCTTCAGCCCATGTCTTTCGGCTTGAGTCCGATGGACGCGCGCCGGTCTATCTCAAGACCGAGCTGGCCGATCCCTTGGGTGAATTGGCCGGCGAGGTTGCCAGGCTGCGATGGCTCGCCTCGCAGGGCCTTGCTTGCCCGGATGTCATTACCCACGAGAAGGACGGCGAACGCGAATGGCTTTTGATGAGCGCTCTTCCCGGCAGCGATCTCGTCAGCGCGGAGCGGTTACAGCCGCTGGAGCGGGTGCGGCTTTTGGCGGATGCTTTGCGGCGATTGCACTCAGTCGATATCGCTCGATGTCCCTTCGATCATCGACTGGGGAACAGAATTGCCGAGGCGAGGGCGCGCATGCTTGCCGGCCGCGTTGATGAGGATGATTTCGATGATGCCAGGCTGGGGCGGTCGGCAGAGGATCTCTTCCGTGAGCTTGAGGCCAAAAGACCGTCAGCGGAGGATTTTGTTGTCACCCATGGCGATGCCTGCCTACCGAACTTCATGGCCGATGGCGATAGATTCAGCGGCTATATTGATTGCGGCCGTCTCGGTATTGCCGATCGTCATCAGGATATTGCGCTTGCCTGTGGCAGCATCGAGTACAATTTCGGTAAGGGCTTGGTGTTCGAGTTTTTGAAGGCCTATGGAAATTTCGAACCGCAGCCAGAGAAGATGGCTTTCTATCGGCTGTTGGACGAATTCTTCTAACGGTGGATGCACATGCTTTCGCGCTATGCGATCACGCAGGTTTGTTTTTGCGCCATTGCGGATCGCGTGGAGGACTGACAAGTTCGATTTCCGCCGATGCCTCTTTCGCGGCGCGTGGTCGGGTACCATATGTCAGCGACTGAAAAGTCTTCTGATCTGTTTACCGGTAAGGATCGAATGAATCGATGCGTTGTTTTCTCTTGATTGCTTCCTCTGCGCGAGCCCTCGGCTGAACGATGGAAAAAGTTGCGGAAAAACGGGATAGGGAGATGAGGCCGGGCTTTGTCCTGTCGATCCTTCTGCACGTCCTGTTTGTCGCGGTTTTTCTGCTGCCGCTGCTGCCGGCGCCGCCGGAGGCAAAGCCCGAGCAGAGCGTCAATGTCGAGCTGGTGCCGCAGCAGGAGCAAAAGCAGGAGCTTGCGACGAAGGCGAACGAGAAGCCCGACCAGCCTCCCAAACCGACACCGAAACCTGACGAGAAGCCAGCGGAGCAGGCGGCTGAAACCCAACAAGAGCCGCAGCAGCCGCAGGGAAAAAAGTCGGACGAGCAGCCGCCAAAGCAATCCGATCCTCAGGGCAAGGAAGCGGCGCAAAAGCCTCCAGCCAAACCCGACGAAGCCAAGGCCGACAAGCCGGTGGAGCAGGCAGAGAAGCCTGAGGCCAAGCCTGACGATCCCGGCGCTGACAAGCCCGTTGACAAGGCGGAGCAGCAGCCCTCCGCGACCGAGAGGCCTCTTCCGGATATGAAGGGCGATCAGAAGGATCCGACGACCACGCAGGAGGTGGATGCCGCCGAGCAACAGAACGACACGCCTCCGACGCCGCCAAACGATGCTGCGGCCGAGCAGCAAGCGGAGGCGCAGGCGGCCGCTCAGGCTGAGGAGCAAGCACGGGCGGCGCAGCAGGCGCAGGAAGCCCAACAGCAAGCGGACGCCAAGGATCAGCAGGCAAATGCCGCCCGGCCGCCAGCAAGCGACCCGACCGCCAAAGCCTCCTCCACGGTGCCTGATATCTTGGCAACCAACGAGCCTTCAGATTCGCAGGTGCAGCAGCCGCAGGCCCCAGCGGCCAATCAGAATGATCCGCAGGCACAAGCCGCCGCCCAGGCGCCGGCCGCCGATCCGCACCCGCCGCAGATTGTTGTTCCGGCGGTGAAGCCATCTCCTTCACAGCAGAATGCTCAAAGCCAGTCTGCCTCAGGGGGCCAAAGTAACCCGGCTGAAGGCGGCACTGCATTGATTGCCGAGGCACCGCGGCCTGAATCTCTAGTGCCGAAACGGGCTGTTCAGGCTAAGAAGCTCTATTCGGGTGCCGAGATGGCCCGCTTGTCGAAGAGTGACTACGACGCCTGGAAAAAACTACCGAGGCGTAAGCGAGTAGCGTATCTCTGTAACTCTGAAGAGAAATTACAGTTTGGTCGTGATTTTCGCGCAGTTGGATACGTCTATGCTAATTCAGCTCTATCGCAGGCGATGCTTTCTGATATCAGCCTATTCGGTGACGGTGCTGTGGTGCAGACTCCCAATGGTTGGCGGAGAGTGGCATTCACTTGCGAGGTGGACAGCGATGCCCTCAAGGTTATAGCTTTTTCTTACACGGATAGGGGCCTCGTTTCGCCAGATCAACTCGAAAAGCTGGGTTCTGTTGGAAATTGATGCGGCTCCTTTGGCGCATTCACCTGAAACAATAGTTTATTCCATACTCGATCGAAATTCAGCTCATTTCATCATACAATTGCCTGTATCTCCCTGATTCAGTGTCCTTCCATCGCACTTTTCTCAAGATTCCGATGTCCTCGATTACAGCCGATTCCAGTTCTGCGGCAGCGGGCCGCTCTGCCCTGCGTGGTGTCCTTGTGGCATTCGCGTCCTATGCTGTCTTCGCCTTCAGCGATGCCTCGATCAAGATCCTGCATGGGGCCATTCCTTCCTATCAGGTCGCCTTCATCGGGGCGCTGTTCGGCTTTGCCGCCATACCTTTCCTGAAGAAGCGTGAAGACGAATGGCTCGACATGGTGCGGACCTCGAGCCGCCCCCTGTGGCTGCTGCGTTTCGTCTGCGGCGCGACCGGCGCCATCTGCTCCGTCGTCGCCTTCACCAGGCTGCCGATGGCGGAAGCCTTTGCGCTGCTCTTCCTGCTGCCGTCCTTCGTGACCATTCTCTCGGTGATTTTTCTTAAAGAGGATGTGCGCTGGCAGCGCTGGACGGCGGTCATTCTAGGTTTCGTCGGCGTGCTGATCGTTCTGAGGCCCGGCTTTCGCGAGCTTTCGGTCGGTCATCTCTGTGCGGCAATCGGCGGTCTTGCGGCGGCGATCTCCATCGTCATCAACCGCGCGCTGGGCGCGAAGGAGAAACGTATCTCGCTCTATGGTGCAGGCCTCTTCGGAACGCTCATCGTCAGCGGCTTTCTTATGCTGTCCGAAGTGACCATGCCGACGCCGACACAATGGATATTCCTCGCAAGCTACGGCCTGCTTGGCGCGTTCGGCAGCGTTTTGCTGTTGACCGCCGCGCAAATGGCGCCCGCCAATCTGGTCGCGCCGCCGCAATATAGTCAGATGCTCTGGGCGATCGCTTTCGGCTACCTGTTGTTCAACGACAGCATCGACATGCCGATGGCCGCCGGCATCGTCCTCATCATCTTTTCCGGCCTGCTGACATTGGCCCGAGAGCGCAAGCGCGGCACGCCGCTGCCGACTGCGGTTGCGGGCAATACGCAGGCAGCATTGGTGACGGCGGCGGATGAAAAGGCGGGCGGAGGCAGTTAAAGCGTTGCGTCTGGATTGCGGGCGAGCGACATTGCCGCATTGGAGGCGATGTAATCGCTGGCGCAACGATATTGGTGGTATAGGAAGACGGTACGGATGAGGTCCGGTCAATTCAGGATATACCGTTCCAGCGTTGTCGGCGTCGAGGCGGTCAGAGCCGAAACAGGCCATAGCTTTCCCAAGCATACGCATGATCAGTTCGGCATCGGCATTATCGAGGCCGGCGCGCAGGCGTCGCTCAGTGGGCGAGGGATGGTGCGGGCCGAAGCCGGGGACCTCATCAGCGTCAATCCGAATGAGGTGCATGATGGTGTGCCGATCGGCGATAGCCGTGCCTGGTCCATGCTTTATTTCGAACCTCGCGTGATCGGCGATCTCATGCGCGACATTGGCAGGGGCCGGTTCGGAGCGTCGGAATTTCCGTCGCCCGTCATCCGCAACAACGAGGCGGCTGCATGTTTCAAAACCTTGCTCCCGCTCGTGATAAACAGCACATCACAGGACGCGCTCTTGCGGGATGGACTGCTGCTCTCGCTCGTCGCTGCCGTGATGCGCGAGGGAGCGGGCAGCTTACGTGACGCCGCAGTTCCCGCGGCCATCGGCCGGGCGCGTGATCTGATCGACGACGATCCCGCGGCCCCTTTGACGCTTGCAGAACTCGCTGATTTATGCGGGCTGAGCCATTTCCAGTTCCTGCGTGCCTTCACCAAGGCAACGGGGCTCACGCCTCACGCCTATCTCCTGCAGCGTCGGATTCAAGAGGCCCGGCGTTTGATTGCCGCGGGCACATCCCTGGCGGAGGCGGCCTTTGCCAGCGGCTTTGCCGATCAGAGTCACATGACACGCCTTTTCGTTCGCAACTTCGGCCTTTCTCCGGGCGCCTATGCCGCGGCTATCGGTTGAGACATCTGCAATTTTGTTCAAGACCGGACGATGACGACGGGGTTCTCTGCGACGCCAGGTAAGCTGCGCAGAAGGAGTATATCCATGTTTTTCCGCCACTCGAACGAGATGTGGAGCGAGTTTCCCGAGCTGGTCCCCGGCGTGCTGTTCGCCGAGGGGATTAGTTCCGACGTCGACGTCACTGGGCGTATCGCGGGATATCACACGATCGCCGCCGAGCGGCTGGCGCAGGGCAGCGAAAGCGAGATGCCGGAAATACAGGCCTGGCGGCGAACGTTTTCGAAGATGGGATTGAAGCCGACGCAATATCGCTGTGCATCCGAGGCGCTGCTTCGCCGCTTTCGCCAGGAGGGATCGCTGCCGCGGCTGCATCCGCTCGTCGATCTCTGCAATGCCATCTCGATCGCCTTCGCCATTCCCGTCGCCGTTTTCGATCTTGCGAAAATATCCGACGATCTCGAGGTGCGACATGCCGACGGCAGCGAAAGTTATCTCACCTTTTCCGGCGAGACGGAGCGTCCCGAACCGAAAGAAGTGATCTTTGCCGATGCGGCGGGGCGGGCGCATGCCCGGCGCTGGACCAATCGGCAAAGCGGCCTATCCGCGGTGCGCAACGACACGCACTCCGTGCTGATCATTGCGGAGGCGATGCATGATGCGGCGCGCAGCGATGTGCCGAGGCTCATCGATGCCATTGCGGCGGAACTGGCCGCCGTTTGGTCGATCACGGCCACACGGGGGCTTCTCAGCTCGTCTTCACCGCGATTTGATCTGTCATCTGCAACGAATTCGCGGCGACAGCAAAAACCCGGTTGACAAGCCGCTCGTTCAGGCAGAGCAGGGGCTTCAATAGAATGTCGAACGATTGAAAACGAGTCTCCGCGCATCCGCGCAGGCGGACGAAGAAAGCCTATGGATACCCTGCAGACTGAAGACCGGCCGAGCGTGCTCGGGCACTCTGGCTACCGTTCCTTTGCGGCATCGCGTGTTTTTTCCTCGATAGGCTTTCAATCCGTGACCGTCGCCATGGGCTGGATGATCTATGACCAGACCCACAGCGCCTTTTTCCTAGGGCTCGTCGGCTTCTGCCAGTTCCTGCCGATGGTTATCCTGACCTTCGTCGTCGGCCATGTCGCCGATCGGTTCGACCGCCGGCGCATCGGCCTTGCCTGCCAATTGATCGAAGCGCTGACCGCATTGGCACTGGCCGTGGCCGTCTGGCAGCGCTGGATAGGTCCCTCCGGAATCCTCGCCGCCGTCGCCGTCATGGGCGCGGCAACGGCCTTCGAGCGCCCAACAATGGCGGCGCTGCTGCCCAACATCGTGCCGTCCTCGCTGCTGCAGGTGGCGATAGCCACCTCCACCTCGATGATGCAGACGGCCTTCATCATCGGTCCGTCGCTCGGGGGCCTGCTCTATGGCGTCAGCCCCGTCGCGCCTTTTGCCGTTTCGGCAGCGCTGTATGTCATCGCCAGCATCAATGTCATCTCGATCCGCCTCGAACAGCGACAGGCTCCGTCTCGCGAGCCGATGACGCTGAGCTCTGTTTTCGCCGGTGTCTCCTTCATAAGAAGCCGGCCGGTCATGCTTGGCACGATCTCGCTCGATCTCTTCGCCGTCCTTCTCGGTGGCGCAACGGCGCTGTTGCCGATGTTTGCACGCGATATCCTGCATGCCGGTCCGTGGGGGCTTGGCCTCTTGCGCGCCGCGCCGGCAATCGGCGCTCTGGTCATGTCGATCTGGCTGGCGCGCCGGCCGCTGCAGACGGATGTCGGCAAGAAGATGCTGTTCGCAGTGTTGATTTTCGGCGTTGCCACCGTCGTCTTCGCGCTCTCGAGCAATATCCTGCTATCCGTTGCCGCGCTCTTCGTTGTCGGTGCATCCGATACCGTCAGTGTCGTCGTGCGCAGCTCGCTCGTGCAGCTTCTTACGCCGGACGCCATGCGCGGCCGCGTCAATGCCGTGAATTCGCTTTTCATCGGCACGTCCAACCAGCTTGGCGAATTCGAGTCCGGCATGCTTGCGAGCGTGCTGGGGCCGGTCTTGACCGGCATTGTCGGCGGCCTCGGCACCATAGTCGTGGTGCTGCTCTGGACGCGGCTTTTTTCGGATCTGACCAAGGTGAAGACGCTCAGAGGCTAAAGGTCTTTATCTCCTGATCCGCTTCGGCAAGCTTGTCTAAACCCACATCTCGTAGCAAATGCCTGTTTGCCAAAGGCAATATGTTCCGTTTGCCAATCTCTCTCGCATGCGGCTGTTTTTCACCGTTGCCTTGTCGAAACAAGAGCCGCGCGATCCATGACTTGGTGCGGTAATCATGAAGGATATTAATCTGATCTCGATCTCAAGGTTTCGAGAATAGGCAGATGCGCCTAAAATAACGCCGTGTATAATGAAGCCTTGCACTTGAATACATGCGAGATTTTCATGGAAAGAGGCCACTTCCACCGCTATCCGTGCTGCAGACATTCTGTGCGATCGCCGAAACCGGCGGCTTCGGTCGTGCTGCGGAGCGGATCGGGCAGACGCAGACGGCTGTCAGTCATCAGCTTGCCCAGTTCGAAGGGTGGATCGGAGGGCGGTTATTCGACAGAGGCCGAAACGGTGCGAGACTGACGCCATTGGGTGCGCGCCTGTATCCGGCAGTCGTTGAAACGATTGCCGAACTGGAAGCAGCACTTTACCAGGCGCGCGCGAGCGTTTCGGTTCGCAGCGTCGCCGTTTCGGTCACTCCGGAGTTTTCGAGCCAGTGGCTGGCGACACGCCTGCCGGATTTCTGCCAGCGTCATCCAGACATCGAAGTGAAAATGGCCGTTGGTTATCAGCGCCCCGATTTCCAGCCTGGCGGCGCCGATCTGGCGATCTGGCTCGGCCGTGCCCAAGCAGGCCTCACGCAGGAGGAACTGTTGACGGACGAGGAATTCGTCGTCAGTTCGCCGCAGCTGTCCGAACAATTGCCGCCACGCGAGGCTATAAGGGCCGCACCGCTGCTACGCTATGCCGGCATGCGGCACACGATACTGGATTGGCAACGCTGGTACGAGCAGATTACCGGCGGGAGCAATGACGAGACAACCCCGCGTTTCGATATAGCGCGAGCGGTGGAGGAGGCGCCGTTGTTCGCTTCCTTCGCCGACATGCTCGAAGCCTGCCGGCAAGGGCGCGGTTTCGCTCTCGTTCGCAGCTCGCTGGTCGCCGGCGATCTCACCGAGAAGACGCTGGTTCGGTGCTTCATCGAGGTGCAGCCGGCCGCCGTCAGCTACAATCTTCTTTATCCGCCGAATGCATTGCTGAATCCGGCCGCAGCGCTGTTTCGCAATTGGTTGCTATCGCAAATCCGATCGTCGGGTTAGGGCACCGCCTCAATCGCGCAGTCGTATCAGGCCGGCCTCCGTGGAGGCGAAACCAAGGTTTCGATAAAAGCCGGCGAGATGCGGTTCGAAATCGACATGCAGCCATTCAGCACCGCCCTCGTGAGCCAGGATTTTCGCCCGCTCGACCAAGGCGCTCGCAATGCCCCGTCGCCGAAACGCAGGATCGACGCAGGTGTCGAGAATGAAGGCGTGAATGCCGCCATCCCAAGCGACATTGACGAAGCCGACCAGTCTCGCGTCCGCGAATGCGCCGACATGGGCGAGATTTCTGGAAAGGATCGGTTGGAAATCCCGCGGGGAAGAGGCCTCCCAGGCAGATGCCCACAGGGCATTGAGCGCTTCATTTCCGAGACTTGGATTGTCCCTGTATTCTATCTCCATTGACGTCCCTTCGCATGGGCACTGTGCGAATTCTTGTCCGCCCCGTCCACTTAAGTCGAAGGCGAAAAGTGCTGAATCGAAAAAGTGCTGAACCTATGTCGGATCCGGTCATTCTCGATCGTCCTTCAAGGGTGAGCATAGAACAAAGGAGGCAAAAATGTCCTATGTCGATGGTTTTATTGTTGCCGTGCCGAAAGACAAGATCGAGGCCCACAAGGCATTGGCGGGCAAAGCAGGCGAGATCTGGCGGGAATATGGCGCGCTCAGCTATGTCGAGGCCATAGGGGACGACGTGCCCTATGGCGAACTCACCTCCTTCCCGCGTGCGGTGCAGGCAACGGATGATGAAGTCGTGGTGTTTTCGTGGATCACCTATGAATCGCGGGAGAGCCGCGATGCGATCATGGCGAAGGTCATGGCCGATCCGCGTTTGGACGATGAAATGAAAAACATGCCTTTCGATGGCAAGCGCATGATTTATGGCGGCTTCAAAATCGCCGTCGCACTATAGGCGGTAGGCAGTGGCCGGGCTTGACATTCCGGCTACTGCGCCCGACCTGATGCGGAGTACTATCGCCACGTCAGGAAAATGCCATGCCGCAAACCGTTGTCACGCTCGCAACTCACGGGCAGGGGCTCTATGAATTCACCGAGGAGGCGACGGAATTCGTGCGGAAGGCGGCGGGTGGCGGCGAGGGGCTCTTGACCGTCTTCGTGCGCCATACGTCTTGTTCCCTGCTCATTCAGGAGAATGCCGATCCCGATGTGAAGACGGATCTCAAGGCTTTCTTCAGCCGGCTCGTGCCGCCGTCCTCCGATCCTTCGATGCGCTGGATCGTGCATACGCTGGAGGGGCCGGACGATATGCCGGCGCATATCAAGGCGGCACTAACCCAGGTTTCGATCGGTATTCCGGTCATGGGCGGCCGGCTGGCGCTTGGCACCTGGCAAGGGATCTATCTTTTCGAGCATCGCGACCGGCCGCACCGGCGTGAAATCGTGCTGCACTTTTCTGGCTGAGCCCTTTACATACCTTGCGTCAACCGGTTGTTAATCGTCATGAATACAATCTGAACGGCCAATTCGCGTTCGGTTCAGATTGGCTAACCTAACGTGCCCTCAATCCCAAAGGTATCGGCCACTAACGGGGCCGATAACGGGATTGCAACGATCCGCAGCAAGGATTTGAAGGAGAAACACCATGAGCAATCTTTTCGCCAAGGCAGGTATTGCAGCCCTCATCGCGCTCGGCGCCATCTCCGCAACGGCCGCCACCGCATCGGCCAACGACTTCCATCCGGGTATCCAGCAGGCACGGTACGACCACTATCGTGGCCGCATCTGCTCGCCGGGCCTTGCCGTTCAGAAGGCACGCGACATGGGCCTGCGCCGTGCCCGCATCGACAACATCACGCCGCGCCGCGTCGTGGTCGAAGGCTTCGGTCGCCGCGGGCCGGATCGCGTCGTTTTCGCGAACGTGCGCGGTTGCCCGCTGATCCGCCGCTGATCGCAGCGCACCGAAGTTTTCCACATCTATTCGATGGATTCGAAGCCGCCTCCGAAAGGGAGGCGGCTTTATTATTTACGTTGTGCTATTATCAGCCATCTGGTGTCACTTTAGCGTTCATTGTAGCTGAATATTGGGTGAATGGCTGATTCTGAGCTCGTTCAGTATCGCATCGTTACCTCTTGCTCGTTCGCTCGGCAAATCCTGCGGAGGCGAGGGCGTTTTTGATTTACGGAGTGCATAATGAAACAAATGCTGGCAAAGCTGGGGGTCACCCTTGCCGTCGCAGTGACTGCTCTGTCGGGCACGGCGGATTTTGCTGCCGCGCAGGGCGTTGATATCTATGTCGGTCCCGGCCGGCATCGCCCGCCACCGCCGGATTATGACCGACCGCCGCGCTTCGACCGCCGCGGCTGCGATCCGCGTCAGGCTATCGACGTTGCGCGCAGCTATGGCCTGCGTCGTGCCCGTGTCGTGGATGTAACGCCGCGCCGTGTCATCGTCGATGGCTTCGGTCGCCGCGGTCCGGATACGATGATGTTTGCCAATGTTCGCGGCTGCCCGCTGCTTGGCCGCTGATCAGCATTGCGGGCGCACGTAGCGCCCGCTCCTCATACTGACCGTTTCGCCTTTATTGGCGGGGGCCGCGAAACCGTCCTTTGTTCGATCCGAATGGATTTGAGCGAAGGACGGTTTTGTTTTGGTCAAGAGCGCTTCAGCTTTTCACGGAATATCCGACCCTCTCTATCTCTATGTCGCCTCGCAATTTTCAACCGGAAAACCGCGCAGCACTTTTCCTGGAAGTGCTCTATTGCTGGATTGCGTAGGTGATGCTGACCGAAGCGTTATATTCATTCTCGCCGGTTGCGACGGGGACGGCCTTGTCCATCGGTGCTGCTGCGGCCATGCTGCGCATGTAGGGCTGCGGCGGCGCAGCGACCCCACCTTCATGGATCGCGATGACGCGGCCAAGCTTGACGCCGGCAGCATCCGTCAGGACCTTCGCCTTGGCGGCGGCATCGGCGACCGCTTTCTTGCGGGCCTCTTCAAGAACCGTATCAGGCTTGTCGTTGGTGAACTGAATATCGCCGCCCTGGTTGATGCCGAGCTTGACTGCCTGGTCGAGCAGGCCGCCGAGCTTGGAGAGATCACGCACGCGAACGGTCAGGCCGTTCGTCACCTGATAGCCGGTCAGGACCGGCGGCTGGCCACGGCCGTCCTTGTCGTTCGGATAGGTGTATTGCGGCTGGATCGAAAAGCCCGAGGTCTGCAGATCGCGCTCGGCAATGCCGCTCTCCTTCAGCGTCGCCAGCACGGCGCCCATGGCCTTGCTGTTCTGGTCAAGTGCGTCCTGGGCTGCTTTCGCCTGCTGGACGACCGACAACGTCACAACGGCCATATCCGGCGCAATGGCGGCATGTCCTTCACCGGTAACGATGATGACGGCTTCCCGCGGCTTGGCGTCTTCGGCAAAGGCTGCGGCCGCAGGCACGAAGAAAGTGGCGCTGATAAGGGCGGCAAGAGCAAAATCTCTGGTTTTCGTCGGAAGCATGATTCGTTCCTTGGTTGATAATTCCTCGGGATTCGCTTTTGCGGATTGATTGTGAAGGTATTACGGCAGTCCCTTGTCGGAAAAGAGAAATTGGGTTAGAGCCAAGTCGGCTGCGGGGAACCATTGCTCCGGAGTCGCAAGCGCGAAGTTTTTGTCGCGCCGGGCCTGTAGCTCAATGGTTAGAGCCGGCGGCTCATAACCGCTTGGTTGGGGGTTCGAGTCCCTCCGGGCCCACCATATATTTCAAGAACTTAGTGGCTAAGTCGATGAAAATGTTGCCCGCGAGAGCCGCGTTTGGGCAATATTTCGGGCAACATTTGCCTCTCAGGCGAGATCCTTGGACACGGCCGCGAATCCAAGCTGATGATTGATGTTGATGCTCCAGGAGCCGCCGTGCATCGCCCTCAATGCTTCGACCAAAGCTTCCGCGCTGACCTGCACCCGCTCGGCCGAGTCGAGTTCGTCATGGTGAGCGGCGCTCGCGGCGGTGGGTGCCACTATAGCGGCCGATGCCAAAGCCCCGAGAGCCTGGCGGCGATTGATCATGTTCATCAGCCGATTCTCCTGGCTTCTTCGAGGACCGTCATCGCTTCCGTGAGCTTCTTCTCGATCGCATAGACACCGGCCGATAGCGACCGGAGATCGTCGTCGAGCTCCATTCCTTCGATTGCTCTGCAGATAAGGCGCGAGAAATCGATGCACTCACTGATGTGATCCTGCGCATCCAAGAATAAGCTTCCGCGATTTCGAGGCGCACCTTCGGCGGCGGCCTGAACTGACGTGTTTGGCATGATTTTCTCTCCGTCTGTTGATGCATGTTCGTCTTAGCGAACTGATAACTATTTATCACTAGACACCGACTGATAGCAAGTGCATCACTGATAAAAAGATATCAGAGGCGATGATGAAAACATTGATAAAGGCTGCTCGCGATCTCGTCGGGCTGACGCAAGCTGAGCTTTGTGAAAAGGCGGCCATTCCGCTGATCACCCTTCGCCGGATCGAGGGGAAACCAAATCATGCGGGACTCGTCTCTCAAGCGGCGGTGGAGAAGGTGAAGGCTGCGCTTGAGGCCGAAGGCATTCTATTTCTGAGCGATGGCGAAGTTTCTGGAGGGGGCGCCGGCGTGCGCCTGGCAAGAGCCTCAACCTCGGACACGGACGAGACCGAGACAATTCAGTATCCGGAGTTCAAAGACGGCGATGGCGGCCCGGGGAGCGGAGGTTGAGGCGAAATGATTGTGATCGGATATTTTCACCTAGCAGCCACAAAAAGTGTTACGAATGACCCACTCGACTAAGAATTGCATTTCTGATCAAATCTTCGAGCGCGACTATGAGTCACTTGTTAAGCGTCATCGAGGAAACTATCCTTATTGACGAAAACTAGGTGCGAACGGTTTGACTAGTAGAGAAAATACTAAGGTATCTCTTGAGCGGCGCGTTGCGTCGGCTGTGGGAGAGCTGCTGTCAAAATTCCCTTCTGACTTTGCGCGCAGATCAGATGAGATCAAACGCCAAGCGGAGGAAATTGAACGTGCCGTCAAGGAAACAGAGCGATCAATCGACAACGGCGCCCGCAGAACCGGAAAGCGTTTCCGTCTATGACTTTCTCTATTACGATGCAGCACGAATAGCTTCATTTCTGTCGCAATTCGACCCATCCGGGCATCTCACTCAAATAACGAACAATGAGCGCGCTCACCGTGGAAAAAAAGAGTCCACGTCAGTGCAAGCTGCGGGTTCTGTCGCGATAGTAAAAGGCACTATATCGGATGGAACCGATTTAACGTCCGAATATGGGAAGCAAATCAGCAGGAGTTACGATCCGCGTTGGGCGAATGCACTAGCCTTTCTAGACTATCTGGAAGAAAGGGCGCTCCTTAATCGAAACGTTTCTGAGGCTCCAATTGGCCAAATTGTCTTGCACAAGGGTGAATTGTCCATTTTTGATCTAAGTATTTTGCAGAAAATGTGGGCACTTCCAACTATAAAGAAAAGTGTCATTGCTGGAGCAAAACAATCAGCCGGTTTAGGCGTGGAACAAGCGACTGGAAATCGCCACGAACGACGTAAATCTGGAGCATCGCATCGGAAAGTGGCTTCGGCTGAGGAAAGTCAAGCCGAGCTCGGGCTTGAGTTGCTGTCTGTGCTTCCTCACTCCATCCAAGCAGCGGTTAGCGTTGACAATTTGTCTGCCTGGTGCACGCTTCGAGAAGATTGTATTACTGTTTCTCCCGCAGATCTTTTTATGAAACATGGCCTTACGATCAGCGGTCAGTGGGCCATGGTTGGAATTGTGGACGCACTTCCCGATGATCAAACTGAAATTCCCGATAGCGGTGTTACGGTAGAACAGGCGAAACAAGTTATCGCTGGCGCAAAGCTCGGTGCGCTTGGGTATATGCTCGCCCCGTCGCTCGTTCCTCCGGTTCGGATGATGCTCGGGAGACCAGCCGACTCCTATGGAGTAACGCCATTATTGCTATTTCGAAGTGTTACAAACGACCTTGGACACTAATTCATTGTTCCCGTCGGCATGATCGAGCCGTCGACTTCCAGCTCGGCTCTAGCCACTTTTCTGTTTCCATTTTTCAACGCCATCTGGCGCGTAGGGGGAGTGCACTCCACGATCGCCCAGTCCGTATCTTTGATCAAGAAACGCGCGGACCGCAGGCCAATACCGGCGGTTTGCGAAGAGCGGATCTGGAGCTGGAAAACCCTGCCGCGTCAGTTCCGATACAATGCCCTTGAATCCGTCGGTGCTGATTCCGATCCGCTCGGCGCATTCGGCCTCGGTCACGAAAAGCTTATCTGATTTTGCCATGCAAGGTCCCCGTCCGTTGATGCGACGAACGGATCATCGCGCTGGCCCGACGGCCGTCAAGTGCTACCCCAATTGGAGAAAGGGGCTGAGGAAATGAGATCTCTGTCGCGAAGGGCACCTTGACGAGTAAGCGGTTAGCTGATGGCGTCAGGCCTGAAGTTCCATGGCATAAGCGCCTCGAGCTCGGATACTGGCCAGCCTTGAGCGATGCGGGTCAATGTCTGGGAGAGCCAGTCGAGCGGATCGACGCCATTTATTTTGGCTGTCTGCAAGAGGGTGGCGACCGTCGCCCAGGTGCGTCCACCACCCTCGCTGCCGGCGAATAGACTGTTCTTTCTCGTAATTGTTTGGGGCCTGATCGCGCGCTCGACGACATTGGAGTCGATTTCGATCCGGCCGTCCGTCAGGAAGCGCTCCAGTGCTTCGCCCAGCACCCTGCGAGTTGGATCGTTTCATTGCTGCCGGCTTTGGCACGCGTCTTGGCGAGATTGGTATAGGCCGAGTAGCCGTCGACCTGCAGAATACCGCTGTATCCGGCGAGATGACGTGCCACGCAATCAGCGCCCCTGCTGTCCTCAAAACGATAGGCCACCATTGGCGGACTGGTTCCGCCATAGGGGCGATCATCGCGAGCATAAGCCCAAAGCCAGGCCTTCGTCGTTTTCCCCGAACCGGGCGCAAGAGTGGGTAAGGTGGTTTCGTCGGCGAAGATCCTTTCGCCCTCCTTGACGCGCTCGAGGATGTAATCGGCGCATATCTGCAGCTCGAAGCCCAGATGCCCCATCCACTGGGCCATCAACGATCGGCTGATCTCGACACCGTCGCGTAGATAGATTGCCTCCTGCCGGTAAAGCGGAAGGCCGTCGGCGTATTTGGAGACGGCGATATAGGCGAGCAGCCGCTCCGTCGGCAGGCCGCTTTCGATGATGTGTGCCGGTGCCAACGCCTGGAGCACGCCATCGTTGCCCCGGAAGGCATATTTGGGGCGACGCGTCACGATGACCCTGAACTTCGGTGGCACGACATCCAGTCGTTCGGAGCGATCCTCACCGATCAGGACCTTTTCCAGCCCCTCGCAGCCGGCCGGGATCTCCGGCTCGATCACTTCCTCTATGCGTTCGAGATGAGCGGCAAAACTCTTGCGCGGACGTGGTGCTCGTTTCGGCTTTTCCTTGGCCGCGCGATCGAGCTCGCTCTGGATCGCCGAAAGGCCGGTCTCAACTTCCTCGAAAGCAAAGGAGACCTGCTCGTCGTTGATGCCAAGGCGCAGCCGCTCGGAACGGGTGCCATGTTGCGTGCGCTGCAGAACCTTCAAGATCGATGTGAGGTTGGCAATCCGCTCGTTGGCGCTCTTCTCCATCGCCTCCAGCCGGGCGATCTCAGCTTCAGCGGCCCTCAGTCGGGCTTCTTTCGCAGCCTGCTCGCGCGCCATCGCGAGGACCATCGCTTTCAGCGCGTCAATGTCGTCCGGCAAGTCGTGAGGGGGCAAATCCATGGGAATGAGTAGAGCACAAAAACCGCCGTTTTCCCAACCATTACAGCGGCATGATTCATCTTGCCGCAGGCCCTGTCAGCCCGTCAACAAGGGCCGCCGGACCTTGGCCGGGCGGATCTTTTTCCAATCCATTCCGGCTAGCAACGCCATCAGCTGAGAATGGTCCAGACGTATCCGTGCCGCCGATATGCCCGGCCAGCAGAAGCCTTGATCTTCCAGGGTTTTCGAATAGAGGCAGACACCACTGCCATCCCACCAGACAATACGAATACGATCAGCCCGTTTCGACCGGAAGACGTAAAGCGCGCCATTGAAGGGATCGAGGCCGCCATCCCGCACCAGCGCCATCAAAGAGAC
>NZ_JAQJCI010000041.1:0-3174 GCF_030182495.1 Rhizobium aureum
CCGGGGCCGCGATCCGGTTGATGCCGACATCGATGACGGTGGCGCCGGGCTTGATCCAGTCGGCCTTGACCATCTCCGGACGGCCGACGGCCGCCACCAGAATATCGGCACCCCTCGCGACCGAAGCCAGATCCTTCGTGCGCGAATGCGCCGTCGTGACCGTCGCATTGGCAGAAAGCAGCAATTGCGCCATCGGCTTGCCGAACAGGTTGGAGCGGCCGATGACGACGGCATTGAGACCCGACAGGTCCTCGCCGTGGATCGAACGCACCAGCAGCATGGCGCCGGCCGGCGTGCAGGAGATCAGCCCGGTTTCGAGATCACCGGTCGCAAGCTTGCCGGCATTGACCACATGCAGGCCATCGACATCCTTTTCCGGCTTGATCGACTGGATGATCGCATCGGAGTTCAGATGCTTCGGCAGCGGCAGCTGCACGAGAATGCCGTGGATGGACGGATCGTCGTTCAGCGAGGCCACGAGCCTTGCCAGTTCTTCCTGCGTCGTCTCGGCCGGCAGCGTGTACTGGACCGACTTGAAGCCGCATTCCCTAGCCATCTTGCTCTTGGAGTTCACATAGGCGTGGCTGGCCGGATCGTCGCCGACGATGACGACGGCAAGCCCGGTCTTCACACCGGCCTCCGCTTCAAGCCCAGCCGCCGCAGCCTTCACGGCCTCGATCACCGAAGCGGCCGCTTGTTTCCCGTCGATCACTGTCGTCACGCTCGTCTCCCGATCATGAATTCGCTGGCAATCTACAGACCATCGGCCCGGCATAATTGCCTGCTAACGCCCTATGGTGTCTGAAAGCGGTAATTGCAAGGGAAAACGATGGGAGATCAGCCGCGGTCCTGATTCCTGCGCACCGCGTAGGTCTCGACCTTGGCACGCAGGGATGCAAGTTCCTGCTGAATGCGGCCCCACTCGTCCGCAAGGTCGAGCCGGCCTGCGATTTCGGGGGTAGCCGGCAGCGGCTCAGCCGCGATAGCGGGCAAAGGCGGAAGCGATGTGTCGCTATCCTGATGGAAAGAAGGAAGGGCTGGCATGACGCTATCGTCAGCCACATGGCCTTCCGCGGCTTCGGCACCGCTCAGCCACTTGCGCAGGAACACCGCGCCAAGTGCCATGCCGAGGGCGGCCAGGAAACCGATTGCCTGATTGCTCGCGAGATGATCATCCAGCGGGAGAGCCGATGCGACGGCGTGCGAGATCAGCGTCAGCGGCTGTTTGGCTTCCGGCACCGACAGAGCGGCATTCTGCTGATCGGCCTCAAAGCGGCTCTGCGCGACGGCCACGGCTTCCTGCAATTGCCCAAGGCGGATGACGTCGACATCGATGCTCTTCTGGCTGAGGCCCGTCATCTCAGCCGAAAGAGCCGTCTGCTTTTCGAGGGCCGCCTTCACATCGGCGTCGCTGCTGACGACGAGCCGCTGCAGTTGGCTGCGGATGTCGGCGGCAAGATCATCGACCGTCGCCTGCTGCGCAAGCAAGCGGGGATGGCGTGGACCAAGCTGCGTCGAAAGCTGTGAAAGCTGGGTCCTGGCGGCACTATAGCGGCTGCGCAGATCATCGAGGCCGGCGGATGCGACATCGCCCGACAAGGCGCCACTCAGCACGGAGGCCGGCGTGGCCGACCTGACCGATGCAAGGCGAGATTTGGCCGCGCGCAAGGCCAGCCCGGCTGCCTTTATTTCGCCGTCCAACAGCTGACGCTGCTGCTGGAGCGCCAACGCCGCCGCGATCTTGTCCTCGCCATAATGCGTCTTGAACTCGGCCAGGGCCGCCGATGCGCGATCGAATTCCTTGCGGCTGCGGTCGGCTGCCGTCTCGACCTCGAGCGACGTGCCAGCGGCCTTTGCGACGGCGGCATCATAGAGGGTGGCGACAGCGAGGCGATTGGCAATATCGGCCGATCTGGTGGGATCGCCGCTGGTCACGGTCAAGCGCAGCAGACCCGTCTGGCCATCGATGCCGACAGCGATGCCCTTGCGGAGAGCCGCCTGGGCGCGCGAGGGCGCATCGGATGCGTTGCCGTTGCCGGACAGGAGCTCGACGGCAATGCCGAGAGCACCCGCCCGGCTGCCGGTAAATTCCGGATCGCGATCGAGCTTCATCCTGGCGACGACATCGGACAGCACGGACGGTGCGACAGCACGTTTCGCTGCGACGTCCAGCAACGTCCGGCGGCCGCTGCCCTCGCCTTCCGCATGCAGAACTGCCTGCGACATATAGAGCGGCGGCGGTGCGAGCAGCGTCGGGACAGCCGCGCCCGCCAAGGCGGTTGCAATGATGAAACCGAGAGAGCGGACACCGAGAGACCAGCGACCGATGCGCGGCCTATGCTCGGCCAGATCGGGGATCGCAGTCTGCGGAGAGAGTTCCGGCATGCCTTCGAGCAGGTCGGGCACGAATTCCAGCAGATCGGGCACGGGCTCCGATGCTGGCTCCCGCATTTGTTGGGGCTCCGCGCGGCGGAACGGCGGAATGCTTTGGGGGTACCCGGCAGGCCGATGGTCCGGCGACCCCGCCTCCACCGATCCCCTTCGTCCCGAGACCGGATAAGGATGGCCATCCAGCGCCCTGCGCAGGATGGCGCGCAGCTCCGCATCGCGCGGATCGTCGGAATTAGCCGCTTGCAGATGGGCTGTACGGCGCAAGCTATCGTCGCCCCGAGAAGGAGAAACATGCCGGCCCGATCCGCGCGATACCTCGAAGGTTTCCGCATCGTCTCGGTAGAATCCGGGCCTGGCTTTGCTTTCAAACATGGCGGGCTATCTCGCGCACGTGGTCGGAGACCAATGCAATGGTTAACCCACTCTAAACTTTCATGCCAAAGAAAGAGTTAACGCCGCGTCCGCGAATAGGCGAGCGCTCGGCATTATGGGATGGCCCGCCCTTTCACCCAGCATCGAGTACAATGCTGATATCGGGAAAGGGAAAGGACCAACCAATGTCTATTGCTATTCTTGGAATTGATTTGGGCAAGAACTCCTGCAGCGTGGTCGGCGTCGATGCGGCGGGAGCTGTGGTCGTTCGTCGAACAATGCGTCGACAGACGCTGATCGACTATGTTGTGAAGCTTCCTGCTTGTGTGGTTGCGATGGAAGCATGCTGCGGCGCGCATCATCTCGGTCGGCGGTTTGCGGAACAGGGTCACGAGATCCGTTTGATGTCGC
>NZ_JAQJCI010000042.1:0-2014 GCF_030182495.1 Rhizobium aureum
TGATCCGCTCTCGCTGTCGCACTGGCTGATGGGAATTCTCCGCCCGGTTGTTGAGACCCTTGTGGGATCGATGCTCGACGCCCGGCATGATCTCTCGTCTTGCGGCGTCATAGGATTGGAGCTTGTCGGTCACCATCACGCGTGGCGCACGGCCTTGGCCCTTCAGCAGCTTACGCATCAGGCGTTTGGCTGCCTTGGCGTTGCGGCGGCTTTGCACCAGCACCTCGAGCACAAATCCGTCCTGATCAACGGCGCGCCACAGCCAATGCTTCTCGCCTCGGATCGAAATGACGGCCTCCTTGCCGCATCGACGCGGGCAGCACAACAAACGCGGCGTCAAACAAAAAATCTCCAACTTCCCGCTGCGGCGCCGCTCCGACAAACCACCCCCGCCACTCAACATCCGCCTCACCATCAAAATTATTAAGTGAACCGGATTGGGCCTAAACCCAAGGTCCAATCACCGGACCAACTTCTGATGCCGCGAACCGCAGTCTTTGAACCTGTGCAGTTCACCGCTTCTTCTGGAAAAGCACCCAGACGGCAAAGGCCTTGCGATCCGACCGCGGCGCAGAACTCAAATCTTTGATTGCCTGCTCGGCGTTGTCGATCAGCACCAGCACTTCAGCTCTGACGAACCGCGCAAGCGGATCGTAGTCGGCGCGATGGCGCTCTTCCTGCAAGACCACGAATGTGTCAGCGAACGAAACGATTTCGGCTGGAAAGCCGCGGGCCGCCGCAGCCTTGCAAGAGTTCTTCGCGACGCCATGCTCCAGAGTGCGATAGACTTGTGACCAGGCCGCGTCGCTCCGCGCTTCGCCGACACCAACCAGAAGATCGGCACATTCTCGCGCAAGAGCGTGAAATAAAGCATAGTACGCGGTGCTCACACCCCTCGTCAAATCTGATTGGCGCGGACGCTTCGGACTTGCCTTTGCGAGCCGCCGTGCTGTAGCGATCAGATCATGCGACACGGCTCAGCTTGCAATCTTCTGCTGTTCGTCAAAATGATGTCTGATATGCGGGAAACGCGTTTCGCCGAGAGCAGTCAGCGCCTTGCGGATCTCGGTCGAGAGCCCATAGGTGATCTTAGAGGCAATCGGCTTCTCAGAGTATTTATAGTTCACGTCGACCAGCAGAATGGGATCGCCATCGCTGTCCCGTTCCGCCCGAATATTGGCGCCAGAAAAACCTGCGGCGCCAAGACGGTCACGCAGAACCTTTTCGACGGCCTTCTTTGTTGTGTTCGAAATGCTCTGATCGTCGCTCATAACGGCAATATAGTCGATTCCATCGAAGTCCGCCACTCCAACACTGCAGTCCGAGTCGGCGCCGGGTGTGTCGTGCGCTAACGTATCAGCAACAGCAAATTCGTATCGAAGATTGCAATGACTCGGGTAGCTTTGTCTTGGAAGGGCGAAAGAGGCACCGTCAACTTAACGAAGCATGGACTTAAATGTGGGATGCTTGGCCATGACTGACCGAGATCCACTTTACCGCCGGCATCGTTTTCCCGCCGAAATCATCGCCCATGCCGTGTGGCTGTATTTCCGGTTTCCGCTCAGCCTGCGTATGGTCGAGGACATGCTGGCGGCGCGAGGGATCATCGTTTCGCATCAAACGATCCGGCTGTGGGCAGAGAAATTCGGCCGCACCTTCGCCAACCAGATCCGTCAACGTTCGTGCGGCCGGCTCGGCGATAAATGGCATCTCGACGAGGCCGTCATTTCGATCCGAGGCGAGAAGCATTGGCTGTGGCGCGCCGTTGATCAGGACGGATTTGTGCTCGAGGTGCTGGTGCAAAGCCGCCGCAACGCCAAGGCAGCCAAACGCCTGATGCGTAAGCTGCTGAAGGGCCAAGGCCGTGCGCCACGCGTGATGGTGACCGACAAGCTCCAATCCTATGACGCCGCAAGACGAGAGATCATGCCGGGCGTCGAGCATCGATCCCACAAGGGTCTCAACAACCGGGCGGAGAATTCCCATCAGCCAGTGCGACAGCGAGAGCGGATCA
>NZ_JAQJCI010000043.1:0-1729 GCF_030182495.1 Rhizobium aureum
GCCGCATTGGTGGCGGCAATGTCGACGCCGGAGACAATAGCGTCCGCCTGGATGCCAGAGCCGGAAACGCGGACATTGCCGCCGCCGAGGACCTGACCGATGATATCAACACTGCCGCTTCCGGCTGCCGCACTGGTGGCGCCTGAAAGCACGATGTCCTTGTGGCCGGTGATCGTGTCGGCGGTGATGGTCTGGCCGGTGGTATTGATCGCGCCGGCTGCAAGCACAGTCCCTGCCTGTATGGCGCCAGCACTGTCGTTGATCGTCAGATCACCGCCACCCGCACTGAGCACGATATTACCGCCATTGGCTTTGGTCGCGGCAAAGTCGACGCCGGAGGCGAGAAGACCGGCGCTGACACCATTGGCGTTGCCATTGATGGTGATATTGCCCGCGCTAAGCAATTGGTTGGCGACATTGACGCCGCCGGTGACGCCGACGGCTTCATGGCTCGTGATGTTATTTGCCTGCAACAGCGAGGCCTGAGCAGTCAGGTCGCCGGCCGACAGCAGCTTATCGACAACGATATTGCCCGTCGTGGCTGTCAAACCGAGCGTGCCGGCCGAGCCGAGAATAACGCCGCCACCGTTCGCACTCGTGGCCGCAAAGTCAACACCAGCAGCAATCGCACCGGCCTGAATGGCGGCGCCAGAGATCAGGACGTTGCTTGCGGCAAGAACCTGCCCACTGACGTCGACACGACCACTCGCCGTATTGACGGTGAGTGCGCCGTGGGACGTGATGCCGCTCGATGTCAGCGAAGCTGCAGTTATCGCCAGGTCGCCGGCGGACTGGATACTCCCGGCGGAAACATTGCCGGTTGCGCTAGCATTGAGTGCTCCGGCCGACAGCAGATTACCGGTCGTGATATTGTCGCCGGTCGCCGTCAGGCTGAGAGAGCCGCCACTACCAAGCACCACATTGCCGCTCGGATTAGCACCCGTAGCGGCGAAATTGATGCCGGAGACGATCGTGCCGGCGGATACGGATCGGCCGCTGGCGCTGACATTCCCCTGTGCCTGCACGTTGCCTGCAACAGCAATGTCGAGTCCGGCGTTCAGCGCGATGCTCTGATTGCTCTGCAGCGAATTGGCCGAGATCGAACCGGCCGTCGCCGTCAGATTGAGACCGCCAGTGATAATGGCGGCACCTGCGATCGCGATATCGCCTGAGGTGGCGACAAGCGTCGCTGCACCATTGCCGGCGATGACGCTGCCGGCGGCAATGCCGCCGCCCGAGCTCAGCTGCACGGTCGTGCCGCTGTTGACGTCGCCGGAGATGCCGATGAGGCCGGTTCCACTTGCAAGCACGATATCGCTGTCGGCGGCGACCGACTGCAGGGTGATACCCTGGTCAGCCTGAACCGAAACCTTCTGTCTCGAGGTCACCCTGGCGGCCGTCACCTTCTGTTTCGAGGTGATGGCAACGCCGTCGCGGCCAGAGGCATTGCCGATCGAGATCTTGCCGTCGGCCGACAGCGTCAGTTCGCCGGCATTGGCGGCCATGTCACCGCTCATCTTGACGCCGGCGCCCTTCTCGGTGACGACGACCTTGATGCGGTCGGCCTGCATGGCGCCGAGTGCCGTGCCGTCGATCGCGTATTCCGGCGTGCCTGACGTGGCGGTCAGCGCCGTCGCTTCGCCGGTGGCATAATTGTATTGGCTGGCGCCGCCCGTCAGGCGGATGGTCTTGCCGTAGACCGGCGCATTGACATGGATATTGCGGGCAA
>NZ_JAQJCI010000044.1:0-1590 GCF_030182495.1 Rhizobium aureum
TCGCTGGTG
This sequence comes from Rhizobium aureum, assembly GCF_030182495.1. NCBI lineage: Bacteria > Pseudomonadati > Pseudomonadota > Alphaproteobacteria > Hyphomicrobiales > Rhizobiaceae > Rhizobium > Rhizobium aureum. The sequence goes on from NZ_JAQJCI010000044.1 coordinate 10, forward strand.
CGCGACGCCGGCAGTGATCCGTTTAACGGCTCGCTTTATGTCTTCCGGGCGAAGCGGGCAGACCGGGTCAAGATCGTCTGGTGGGATGGATCAGGGGTCTGCCTTTACTCCAAGCGACTGGAGAAGGCGCAGTTCTGCTGGCCGCGGATCGGGCACAACCGGGTGCAGCTCAATCATGCCCAGCTCATGGCGCTCGTTGACGGCATGGACTGGAAGCGGGTTCGCTCTGTGGCAGTGAAGCCGCCGGAGATTGTTGGGTAAAGGCCTGCGGCGAAGTGAATCAACCGCCTGAAAGGGCAGGAAAACCGGAGCAGAATGTGCTCTGGTAGGCCTCATGACGCCGCCCGATCTCCAGCTCCCGGATGATGTAGAGACGCTGAAAGCCATGGTCCTTGCCATGGCCGACAAGGCGGCGCGGGCCGATGCTCTCGAGAGCGAGGTTGCAGATCTCAAGGAACGAAACGCCGATGCCGATGAGCGCATCGAACGACTGACGCAGATCCTGAAAGCCTTCGATCGTGCCCGCTTTGGCCGGCGATCGGAAAAGCTCGGGCCTTCAGGCATGGATGATGAGCAGCAGGCTTTTGTCTTCGAGGAGATCGAGACCGGTATCGCTGCGATCCGAGCCCAGGTCAACAAGGGCGCAACCCATCCCGACAGCAAACGTCCGCCGCGGCCACGCAAAGGCTTCGCGCCCCACCTGGAGCGGGTCGAAGTGGTAATCGAACCGGCTGAACTACCCGAACATGCCGGCAAGCAGAAGGTGCTGATCGGAGAAGACGTCTCTGAGCGGCTGGACGTCATGCCGGCGAAGTTCCGGGTCATCGTCACCCGCCGGCCAAAGTATGCCTTCAAAAACGAAGACGGTGTCATCCAGGCATCTGCGCCCGCGCACATCATCGAGGGCGGCATTCCAACGGAAGCGCTTCTGGCCCAGATCGCGGTATCCAAGTATGCCGACGGCCTTCCGCTCTATCGGCAGGAGGCGATCTATGCCCGCGACAAGGTCGAACTCGATCGCAAGCTGATGGCCCAATGGATGGGCAAGCTCGGCTTCGAACTCGACATCCTGGCCGATTATATCCTTGCCGAGATTAAAAAAGCTGAGCGGATCTTTGCTGACGAGACGACGTTGCCAACGCTCGCGCCGGGATCCGGATCAGCAAAGACGGCTTGGTTATGGGCCTATGCCAGGGATGACAGACCCTTTGGCGGTAGTGGTCCGCCGATGGTCGCCTATCGCTTCGAAGATAGCCGCGCTGGCGATCGTGTCGCCCGGCATCTGAGTGGCTATCGCGGTATTCTTCAAGTTGACGGGTATGGTGCCTACAACAAGCTCGCTCGATCTGACGGCGGCAATGACGGTATGGTATTGGCCGGCTGCTGGTCCCACAGCAGGCGCAAGTTCTACGAGCTCCACGCCTCGGAAAGCTCAAAGATCGCCACCGAGACGGTGGAGCTGATGGCAAAGCTCTGGCAGGTCGAAGAAACAGCCCGAGGGCAAAGCCCTGACGCCCGTGTCGACGCGCGTCAGCAGACATCCGCCGCTGTCGTTACCGAGCTCTTCGACCTTTGGCAGAA
>NZ_JAQJCI010000045.1:0-1529 GCF_030182495.1 Rhizobium aureum
CAGACTGCTGACAAACCTCTGGCGTCAGCCGGAGGTTTTTGATTCAATGGGACATGCTGAAGAAACCTGCTCCCGAACAGACGGCTCTCGAGATGGTGACGCTCGACAGTCTTGTGCCGAAGGATCACCTTCTGCGCCGAATAGACGCGGTGATCGACTTCTCGTTCATCCACGATCGCGTTGCCGGCTTGTACTGCGCCGACAATGGCCGCCCGCCGCTTGATCCGACGCTGATGTTCAAGGCGCTGTTCATCGGCTACCTCTACGGCATTCGCTCCGAGCGGCAGCTGGTGCGCGAGATCGAGGTCAATGTCGCCTATCGCTGGTTTCTCAGGATGAAGCTGACGGATGGCGTGTTCGATGCGTCGACCCTGTCGCAGAACCGCCGCCGACGCTTCAACGATACGTCGGTGGCCCAGGATATCTTCGACCACATCGTTGAACAGGCGGTTTCCCACGGGCTGGTGGACGGCACGGTACTCTATACGGACAGTACCCATCTGAAGGCCAATGCCAACAAGGGCAAATACGATCTGGCCATGATCGAGAAATCGCGTGCCGACTACTGGGCCGACCTCGACCGGGCGATCGACGCGGAGCGCAAGCTGCATGGCCAGAAGCCGCTGAAGGACGGGGAGCGCCAGGCCGAGATCAAGGAGACCAAGGTGTCGCGCACCGATCCCCAGAGCGGCTACATGGTGCGTGACGGCAAGCCGAAGGGCTTCTTCTATCTCGATCATCGCACGGTGGACGGCCGACATGCGATCATCACCGATACCCATGTGACGCCGGCCAACGTGCATGACAGCATCGTCTATCTCGGCAGGCTCGACCGGCAGTGCCAACGCTTCGGCTTCGATGTGAAGGCTGTCGGGCTGGATGCCGGCTATGCCACCTCAGGCATCGCCCAAGGCCTGGAGGACCGCGCCATCCTCGGTGTCACCGGCTATCGCAATCCGACCCCGCCCAAAGCCGGCATGATGCGCAAGAACAGCTTCGTCTACGATCAGCGAGCCGATGGCTATCGCTGTCCGCAAGGCCAGCTTCTCACCTACGCCACCACCGACCGCAACGGCTACAAGCATTACACATCCGATCCTGCCATCTGCGGCACCTGCCCGCTTCTGGCGTCGTGCACGTCCAACGGCAAGGCCATCCGCACCATCACCCGGCACGTTTGGGCCGATGCCCGCGAGCGCACCGACGGTCACCGTCTCACATCCTGGGGCAAGGCGATCTACAAAAGACGCAAGGAGACGGTCGAGCGTTCCTTTGCCGATGCCAAGCAGCTGCACGGCCATCGCTACGCCCGCTTCCGAAGTCTCATCAAAGTCCGATGCCAGTGCCTGATGGCCGCCGCAGCCCAGAACATCAAGAAGATCGCGATGGCGCTCACAAAGACACCCAAACCGAGCCTCGCATGAATCACAGGAGCAGGACCGATCTCCCTTCAATGCCGCAACCCAGGAAACAAACACACCAGAAATACAAAACCCCGCCAAAATTTGACGGGGTTTGTCAGCAGTCTG
>NZ_JAQJCI010000046.1:0-1462 GCF_030182495.1 Rhizobium aureum
TTGATCGTCAGATCACCGCCACCCGCACTGAGCACGATATCACCGCCATTGGCTTTGGTCGCGGCAAAGTCGACGCCGGAGGCGAGAAGATCGGCGCTGACACCATTGGCGTTGCCATTGATGGTGATATTGCCCGCGCCGAGCAATTGGTTGGCGACATTGACGCCGCCGGCGACGCCGACGGCTCCATGGCTCGTGATGTTATTTGCCTGCAACAGCGAGGCCTGAGCAGTCAGGTCGCCGGCCGACAGCAACGTGCCGACGGCGATGGTGCCGGCGGCAGCTTTTAGATCGAGTGCGCCGGCCGAACCTAGGACGATGTTGCCACCGGCGGCGTTGGTCGAGGCAAAGTCGACGCCGGCCGCGATAGCGGTCGCCTCAATGCCAGCCCCGGAGATCAGGATATCGCCCGCCCCCAGAATCTGACCACTTGCGTTTATCGCAGCGTTGACGGTCAGCCCACCATGCGAAGTAACATTGGCGGCCGTGAGCGAAGTCGCGGTCGCGGTAAGATTGCCGGCTGATTGAATATTCCCCGCCGTGATATTACCGGTCGCACCGGTGTTGAGGCTTCCAGCCGACTGCAGATTGCCAGTGGCAATCGTGCCGCGAGTCGCCGTCAAGCTCAAGTTGCCTGCGGAGCCAAGAACGACATTCCCGCCAGGATCGGCACTGGTGGCAGCAATATTGATGCCGGAAACAACCATGCCGGTGGAGATTGACTGAGCAGTGGCGCTGACATTGCCCTGCGCCAGGACATTGCCGGAAACGGCAAGACTATTACCAGCGGTAAGAGCGAGATTGTTGTAGCTCAACAGCGAGGCGGCCGAGATCGAGCCGGCCGTGGCAGTCAGAGTAAGGTCGCCGGTGCTGCTGGCAGCACCACCGATCGCGATATCGCCGGAAGTGGCGACAAGCGTCGCAGCACCATTGCCAGCGGTGACGCTGCCGGCGGCAATGCCGCCGTCCGAACTCAGCTGCACGCTCGTGCCGCTGTTGACGTCGCCGGAGGCGCTCAAGAGACCGGTGCCGTTCGCAAGCACGATATCGCTATCCGCTGCGACTGATTGCAGGGTGATACCCTGGTCAGCCTGAACCGAAACCTTCTGTCTCGAGGTCACCTTGGCGGCCGTCGCCTTCTGTTTCGAGGTGATGGCAACGCCATCGCGGCCAGAGGCATTGCCGATCGAGATCTTGCCGTCGGCCGACAGCGTCAGTTCGCCGGCATTGGCGGCCATGTCACCGCTCATCTTGACGCCGGCGCCCTTCTCGGTGACGACGACCTTGATGCGGTCGGCCTGCATGGCGCCGAGTGCCGTGCCGTCGATCGCGTATTCCGGCGTGCCTGACGTGGCGGTCAGCGCCGTCGCTTCGCCGGTGGCATAATTGTATTGGCTGGCGCCGCCCGTCAGGCGGATGGTCTTGCCGTAGACCGGCGCATTGACATGGATATTGCGGGCAA
>NZ_JAQJCI010000047.1:0-1334 GCF_030182495.1 Rhizobium aureum
AAGAGGATTTTACGGTGTTCTGATCAGTTTGCGTCAACGTATACGGTCTCATGGGAAGTCCCCATGGCCAAGATGGACATCCGCGCGTTCAGAGCCCAATAAGACCGTCGGCACCTAGTGCCATTTTTTTAAACGGGCTTTCCGAAGCCGGTAAACTGTCAGGCCATCTTCACGATCCTTCCTGCAAACCTCGTTGAGCTACATGTGCGATAGCATAGCCGTCTCGACTATGCCGCAGCCGCCAGGTAGCCACGTTCAAATGATGTCTTTTTCCGCAAAACCGCCCACGCGATGCGGGCCAATTTGTTGGCCAGGGCCACAACGATGGCATTGCGATGCACACCTCGTTCGATCATCTCCGTCAACCATCGTCCTATCGGCGTGTCGCTCTTCGAAAGCGATGGCAATGCTGCCCGAGCACCATGGATTAGTAGCGTCCGTAGATACGTGTTGCCGCGCTTCGATATCCCAAGAAGGCGAGGTTTACCGCCGGTGCTGTATTGTCTCGGCACCAATCCAAGCCAGGAGCCGAGATCTCGCGCTTTAGCAAAGCTGCTAGCATCGCCTACCGCGGCGATTAGGGCTGTGGCGTTGAGAACGCCTATACCTGGGATCAAGGTTAAACGATGCGCGGCAGCGTCATTCCGAGCCAACTGAACGAACTCGCGATTCAGTGCTCCAATTTTTTTGTCGAGCTCCTTCCATTCTGCACGTAGGCCGCCGATGAGATCTTGCATGCGCGGCGACAGTGTCTCATTGCGCTCGGAAAGCATTTGATCAAGCTCATGCTCAAACTTCAGCCTGCCGGCAGGGAAAATTAGCCCACGCTCAAGTAGGATCGCCCGCATCTGGTTGAGAAGGTTTGTTCTTTCCGCGACAAGGCGTGAACGTACCCGATGTAACGTCTGAATATCTAATTGCTCCTGGCTCTTGAGATCAACGAAGCGCATTGTCGGCCGTGAGGCGGCTTCAGCGATCCCCTCGGCATCGCGGTCATCGTTCTTCTGAGCCTTGATATACGGACGAACGTATTCCGGCGACATCAAACGGATCTCGTGACCCTGTTCCGCAAACCGCCGACCGAGATGATGCGCGCCGCAGCATGCTTCCATCGCAACCACACAAGCAGGAAGCTTCACAACATAGTCGATCAGCGTCTGTCGACGCATTGTTCGACGAACGACCACAGCTCCCGCCGCATCGACGCCGACCACGCTGCAGGAGTTCTTGCCCAAATCAATTCCAAGAATAGCAATAGACATTGGTTGGTCCTTTCCCTTTCCCGATATCAGCATTGTACTCGATGCTGGGTGAAAGGGCGGGCCATCCCATAA
>NZ_JAQJCI010000048.1:0-1280 GCF_030182495.1 Rhizobium aureum
GGGTGTAGGAATATTGACAGGATCTGTCCCTAGTACGAGAGGACCGGGATGGACATATCTCTGGTGGACCTGTTGTCCTGCCAAGGGCATAGCAGGGTAGCTATATATGGAATGGATAACCGCTGAAGGCATCTAAGCGGGAAACCAACCTGGAAACGAGTGTTCCCTATCAGAGCCGTGGAAGACGACCACGTTGATAGGCCGGGTGTGGAAGTGCGGCAACGCATGAAGCTTACCGGTACTAATAGCTCGATTGGCTTGATCGTTCCCATTGCCAGTGCTCATCGAATAAATTCGACGAGCTTTTTGTCCTCACGCTGTCGCGATCTTCGATCGCTGCGCTGCGGACGGCGCGCCGGACTTCCGGCGACGCGCTTTGCGCTTGCGGACTTTGTCCGGAAACGCATCCAACGACGTGTTCAAATAAGACAAACGAGATCTTCGATCTCACCAGCTTCTCATCGGGCATAAACCGCTCAAGCGGTTTAGCCCTAAGTTGCGCTTTGCCGACCTGGTGGTTATGGCGGGGTGGCTGCACCCGTTCCCTTTCCGAACACGGCCGTGAAACGCCCCTGCGCCCATGGTACTTCGTCTTAAGACGCGGGAGAGTAGGTCGCTGCCAGGTCTGCTAATCGCAACTCCACGCTAAATCGATGAAATCGATTTATGCGTCACGCTAAACCGCTTCAGCGGTTTATGCGTCAGGCTAAATTGCTCAAGCAATCTATGCCTCATAAAATCTTCTCATCACACAGACGGCTCAAGCCGTGCTACAATAGGCCGCTCATGCGGCCTTTGCCGCTTCTGGAGCCAGGAAATTACCCCGACGCACCCGAAATACGGTGCCAAGGGCGCGGCAAACCCTTCGGGTTTGCGCAACCGCGATAAGCCCAAACGCGGCTTACGCTGGGAACAAGGGACAAATCCTTCAGATTTGCCCGGATGAAGCATGAACCGCATAGCGGTTCACGCAACCGCGATAAACCCTTCGGGTTTACGCTGGTGACGCGGGGTGGAGCAGCCCGGTAGCTCGTCAGGCTCATAACCTGAAGGCCGCAGGTTCAAATCCTGCCCCCGCAACCAATTACAAAAAAAGCCCGCTTCAAGCGGGCTTTTTGCGTTCTGCCAACGCCGAAAGCATCCAACCAATCAGCCCCCAGAAAAAAGCCTAACCAAACCACGCTCCACAATACAAAGCCGCCTAACAAAACAATAACCTCCCCAAGCACTAAACAATCGCTGGCCCAAAGCATAAACGCAAATCCCAATCCTAGCGCCGC
>NZ_JAQJCI010000049.1:0-1002 GCF_030182495.1 Rhizobium aureum
TGTTTAGTCCCGGCATTTGATGGATGGGGTCGATGATGAATCGATCCGGCTCCAAAGTCCATCGTCTACAGATGAACTCGTAAGGCGTAAGGCCCTTTAACGTCTTGAGCCGGCGCCCGAAATTGTAGGCGTCGATAAAGTCGGCCAGATGTTTTTTCAACTGCGCATGATCGTCGTAGTGGAAGCGCTTGACGGTCGCCTCCTTGATCGTTCGGTTCATCCGTTCGACCTGTCCGTTAGTCCAGGGATGCTTCACCTTGGTCAGGCGATGCTCGATGCTGTGATCGTCGCAGACCCAATCGAAGATGTGCTGGAAGGCATTTCGATCACAAGCTCGGTTGGTGAACTGAATGCCATTGTCGGTCAAAACGGTGTGAATGGTGTAGGGCACTGCCGTGATCAGATTGCGCAAGAACTGAGCGGCATTCATCTTGCCGGCTTTGGTGTAGAGTTCTGCGAACGCGAACTTGGATGTTCGGTCAATTGCGACAAAGAGATAGAGCTTGCCCTCGGCCGTCTGCACCTCGGCAATATCGATGTGGAAGTAGCCGATCGGATAGCTTTTGAACTTCTTCTTCGGCTCCTTGTCGCCTCTGACCTCCGGCAGACGTGAAATGCCGTGGCGCTGCAAACACCTGTGCAACGACGACCGCGTCAGATGTGAAATGGTCGGCTGAAGAGCGTAGAGGCAATCATCGAGCGGCAGCAACGTGTGCCGGCGGAAGGCGACGATAACGGCCTCTTCTTCGAGGGAAAGGGTCGTCGAGTGCGGGTCCTTTGGGCCTGTAGCAAGGTCGACCAACGATGTCCGCTTCTTCCATTTCGCCACGGTTTTCTGGTTGATCCCGTATCGCTTCGAAAGCGTTCTCAGGCTCTCTTCACTATTTTGTATTGCTCGACGGATTGCCTCTGTCGTCGTGGCGCTCCCGTGTAAAACCTGGCCCATAGTGCTTCCCTCCATGCCAAGGAAAATATTGCACCATCAAATGCCGGGACTAAACA
>NZ_JAQJCI010000050.1:0-822 GCF_030182495.1 Rhizobium aureum
CGTAAGCGCGTAGGCCACCCCACGTATCTTTCGGCCTGCTGATCGGCGATTTTCTGCATGAGTCATGCGGAGAATTCCATGAGCGACAGTGTGAATCACCCTCGAACCTTTGAGGTTTTGACGGCGGAGCCGGTGCGAAGACGACGCAAGCCGCGTGACTGGTCGGATGATGAGAAGGCGCGGATCGTGGCCGCGACGTTGCAGCCTGGGGCCAATGTCTCGGCGATTGCCCGGTCTGAAGGCTTGGATCCCTCGCAGCTTTATGGGTGGCGTCGCAAGGCACTGGCATCGGGAGTTGTTGCGCCCCTGACGGAGGGAATGGGCAAGGAGATCAAGTTCGCGCGCGTTGATACGATGAGCAGCGGCTCGGTCGATATTGTCATTGCGGATATGGTGGTGCGCGTCGGCGGCGAGTTCGACCCTGATCATCTGGTGAGGGTTCTACGGGCGGCTCGCAAGGCATGATCGCCTCCGGTGTGGTGGTTTATGTGTCGTGCCAGCCGGTCGACTTCCGCAAGGGGGCTGTCTCTTTGATGGCGCTGGTGCGGGATGGCGGCCTCGATCCCTTCAATGGCGCGCTTTACGTCTTCCGGTCGAAACGGGCTGATCGTATTCGTATTGTCTGGTGGGATGGCAGTGGTGTCTGCCTCTATTCGAAAACCCTGGAAGATCAAGGCTTCTGCTGGCCGGGCATATCGGCGGCACGGATACGTCTGGACCATTCTCAGCTGATGGCGTTGCTAGCCGGAATGGATTGGAAAAAGATCCGCCCGGCCAAGGTCCGGCGGCCCTTGTTGACGGGCTGACAGGGCCTGCGGCAAG